>CAZZWZ010000310.1:0-4337 GCA_964657955.1 uncultured Steroidobacteraceae bacterium | reverse complement strand
CGCGTCGCTTCGGCGTGGCGTCATTTCGGAGTATTGGAAATCATGAAGAAATTATTGGCATTGCTGGTGCTGGCGGCACCCCTCGCGGCCGTGGCCGCGGACGAATCCCCCGATGCATCCTTCTACAAGAATGCGGCGGAGGCTGGCATCTCGGAAGTGGACGCTGGCAAACTGGCGGCCGACAAGGGCAGCAGTCAGGCCGTTAAGGATTTCGGCGCCATGATGGTCAAGGATCATACGGCGGCCAACGACAAGCTCAAGACGGTGGCGGACAGCAAGAACATCTCCCTGCCCACCACCGCCAGCATCGGTCAGATGGCCGCCAAGGCAAAGCTGCAGGTGCTGTCGGGCGACACCTTCGACAAGTCGTATATTCAGGGGCAGATCAAGGCCCATGAAGACACCGTGGCGCTGTTGAAGAAGGAAAAGGCGACGGGGCAGGATCCCGAGGCGAAGGCGTTCGCGACCACGGTGCTGCCGAAGGTGCAGGCGCACCTGAAGAAGATCAAGAGCATCGCGGCTGACGCGGGCGTCGACGCGAAGTCGTAAAATACGTGAGCCGATCCGGTGGACTCGCTTCGGAGTCCACCGGGTTTTTGTCGTAGAAGTCTCGACGATGCGGTCCATCCGCTTCAAGAACCCGACGATTTGGCCGCCTTGGCCGGCTTTGCCGATTTGTCGTCGAACGGGGGTCGCGCCGGCACCGCGGACGTGAACACCTCGAATTTCAAGTCGATGACCGATCCTGAGTCTTGGTGGGGAACACACGTGGTGCGGCTGTCCAGGCTCCGTGTGGCGAAGGTGGGCAGCACGGTGTTCGTGAACTGTTCCACCAATTCACAGTCCCCCGTCGCCAAATCGAACGGCCGCCTGGCGCTGAGCGACACCGGCTGCCATTTGCCCTCGCTCACCGGTCCGGTGGTGGCGTCGGTTTTCTTCACCGGCGTAAACGTGTAGAACTCGAGTTCGGCGCGGGCGAATTTGTCCGGCGCCCCAAATCCCCGCACGCACGCCCCGGCCGTGGCTTTGGAGTCCGGCCGCGCACCGGCCGCGCGCAACAGCAGCGTGAGCTTGTCGGCCAGTCCGTCGCACGAATAGGTGGACGTGAAACCGAGAAACTGGAACGAATAATGATGCGCCTGCCACTCCCCGGTGGGTGCGCCGGCCGCCGGTGCGGTGCCGGGCTCCGGTACGGCGGCCCCGGCGGGAGCGGCATCCGGCACGGTCGCCGCCCGGGGCGCCCCCGCGATTCCCATGCACATGACCCCGCAGGCGGCGAGGCGCGCTGTCGTCCGTCCGTTCAAAGCGTTCTCCGCGAATGGCGCCGGTCAGCGTCCGACGTGTCGCTCAGCATAACGAATTGCCGCCGCGGGCGGTTGACGCGGGTGGAAAAAATCGCCCCCAACCGCCGGTGCGCGGGGTAGGCTTGCGCGGCATCCCAGCGGAGACCGAGCCGATGAAGAATCCTGAGCTTGCCAGTGCGCGACGCAAAGCCGCGCTCGATTACCACGAGTTCCCCACGCCCGGCAAAATATCGATCACGCCGACCAAGCAATTGGTGAATCAGACCGACCTCGCGCTGGCCTACTCGCCCGGCGTGGCGGCCGCCTGCGAGGCCATCGTCGAGGACCCGCTGAACGCCTATCGCTACACGTCGCGTGGCAACCTGGTGGGGGTGGTCACCAACGGGACGGCGGTGCTCGGCCTCGGCGCCATCGGTCCCCTGGCGGCGAAACCCGTCATGGAAGGCAAGGCGGTGTTGTTCAAGAAATTCGCCGGCATCGACGTGTTCGACATCGAGGTGAACGAACGCGACCCGCAGAGGTTGGTGGACGTGATCGCGGCGCTCGAGCCCACCTTCGGCGGCATCAATCTCGAGGACATCAAGGCGCCCGAGTGCTTCTTCGTCGAACGCGAGCTGCGACAGCGCTTGAAGATTCCCGTGTTCCACGACGATCAGCACGGCACCGCCATCATCGTCGGGGCGGCCGTGTACAACGGACTGCAGGTGGTCGACAAGGAGATCGGCCGCGTCAAGATCGTGGTCAGCGGCGCCGGCGCCGCGGCATTGGCCTGCGTCGATCTGTTGCTCGATCTCGGCGCACGCCGCGAGAACGTCTGGCTCACCGATCTGGCCGGCGTGGTGTATGCGGGGCGCGCGGAGCTCATGGATCCTGAGAAGGAGCGTTTCGCACAGGCCACCGAGGCCCGCGGGCTGCACGAAGTCATCGGCGGGGCCGACGTGTTCCTCGGCCTCTCGGCGGGCGGCGTGTTGAGCCAGGCCATGGTGACCACGATGGCGGCAAAGCCGCTGATCCTGGCGCTCGCGAATCCCACGCCCGAAATCCTGCCCGAGGAGGTCAAGGCCGTGCGCGACGATGCCATCATCGCCACCGGCCGCACCGACTACCCCAACCAGGTCAACAACGTGCTGTGCTTTCCCTTCATCTTCCGCGGCGCACTGGACGTGGGGGCGACCACCATCACAAGATCCATGGAGATCGCCGCGGTCAAGGCCATCGCCGAGCTCGCCCGACAGGAGCAGAGCGACGTGGTGGCCGCCGCCTACGGCGACATCGACGATCTGACCTTCGGTGCCGAATATCTCATTCCCAAGCCGTTCGATCCGCGCCTCATCGTCAAGATCGCGCCGGCGGTGGCCAGGGCCGCGATGGAGTCCGGTGTGGCCACGCGGCCGATCCAGGACTTCGAAGCCTACGCGCAGCGGCTGCTGCAGTTCGTCTATCACAGCGGCACCTTGATGCAGCCGATCTTCGAGGCGGCGCGGCGCGCCACGCTGGCCCGCAGCCGCATCGTGTACGCGGAAGGCGAGGACGAACGCGTGCTGCGCGCCGTGCAGATCGCGGTGGACGAGAAGCTCGCGCTGCCCATCCTGGTGGGCCGTCCGGCGGTCATCGAGAGCGGCATCAAGCGCTACGGCCTGCGCATCCGCATCGGCGAGCACGTCACCGTGGTGAATCCCGAGCACGACGTGCGCTACCGCGAGTACTGGGAGGCCTATCACCAGCTCACCGAGCGCAAGGGCGTCACCGCCCAGTATGCCCGCCTGGAAATGCGCCGTCGTACCACGCTGATCGCCGCCATGCTGCTGAAGAAGGGGGAGGCGGACGGCTTGATCTGCGGCACGATCAGCACCACCGCGCGTCATCTGCGTTATCTGGATCAAGTGCTCGGCCGCCGCCCGGGCGTCAACGTCTATGGGGCGATGAGCGGTTTGATCCTGCCGGGCCGGCAGGTGTTCCTGGTCGACACCCACGTGAATCTCGACCCCACGGCGGCACAACTGGCCGAGATCACCCAGCTGGCCGCGGATCAGCTGTGCGATTTCGGCCTGATCCCGAAGATCGCGCTGCTGTCGCACTCGAATTTCGGCAGCAGCGAGGCGCCGTCGGCGGCGAAGATGCGGGCCACGCGTGCGCTGCTCGCCGAGGCGCGGCCCGACCTGGAGGTGGACGGCGAAATGCACGGCGATTGCGCCCTGGACGAAGCGACGCGGCTCGCCATCCTGCCGCGCAACACGCTGCGCGGCAGCGCCAATCTGCTCGTCTTCCCGAACCTCGACAGCGCGAACATCGCCTACAACCTGCTCAAATCAGCCGCCGGTCAGAACGTGGCCATCGGACCGGTGTTGCTGGGGTGCGCCGCGCCCGCCCACATCATGACGGCCACCGCGACGGTGCGCAGGATCGTCAACATGACCGCGGTCACGGTGGTCGAGGCGAATAAAACTCCGGCCTGAGCGGGCGGCGGCGCGCTCAACCGGGCCGCGTGGCGGCGAGCGTGCGATGCAGGGTCACGATGGCGCACACCAGGTGGTAGAAGGTGCTGGCCGGCGACGGCGAATCGACCAGGCCACCGCCCGGCTGGCGCACGTCCAGCCACAATCCCGGCACCGGCGTCGCGAGATAGGGGAACAGGCTCTCGCCGGCCGCCACCGCCATCTCCCAATAGCGCTCCTCGCCCGTCAATTGCGCCGCCAGCAAGGCCGCCTTGAGGCGCTCGGTCTGGGGCCAGAATCGTGCGTTGGCATCGTGAACCGAAAAATCGTCGAGCAGGGCGTTGACGGCCACGCCGTGATGAACGCCGTTGCGTTCCCCGATGTCGATCAGTCGCAGCGCCGCCGCGCGCAACGGCAGGTGCCGCACCCGCGGCAGCAGACTCTCGGCGCGCAACAGCAGCCACGCCCACTCGAATTGATGGCCGGGCTCGACGATGCGGCCTGCGATGCCCGGCGCGGGTCGCCAATCGGCGGCGAAGCATTCGCCGAGCGTGAGCAGGAAGCGCTCCGGACCCGTGCCGCTCGCCACGGCTTCGAG
>CAZZWZ010000309.1:0-4350 GCA_964657955.1 uncultured Steroidobacteraceae bacterium | reverse complement strand
CGATCGCCTGAATCTCGGCACGGCCACCGTCACCGGCGACAGCGAGCAGCCCAAGGTCATGTACGTGGTGCCGTGGAAGAGTTCGAATATCAAGGATCTGTCGGGAAAACCCACGAACAGCCTGCTCGACGAGGCGCTGGCGCCCGTCGATCGCGACGAATTCAAACGTGAAGTGGCCTACTACGACGCCGTCAAGGGCGGCCCGCAGGGCGGCGCAGCAACCCCCGCGGGCAAGCAGGGTGAGAAGTAAGTCCACCACGATTTTGACGGAATCTGGTTGAATCCCATGTTCGGCGGATGAGTATTTTTTAGGAGTCTGCAGATGAATTTCTTCACTTCGATCCTCAATTTCTTCAAGGACGGCGGGTTCTTCCTCTACCCGCTCGCCTTGATATTCGTGGTCGGTGTCTCGATCGCCGTCGAGCGGTACATCTATCTGAGCCGCGAAACCATCCGCAACCGCAGCCTGTGGGACGAACTCGTGCCGGCCCTGAGCTCCGGAAACTTCAAGCAGGTGGTGGCGTTGACGCAGAATTCGAAAGCGTCCATCGCCACCATCCTGAATTACGGCGTGGCCCGCGTGGCGAGCGCCCGGCGGCGCGACGACATCGAAAAGGCCATGGACGAGAGCCTGCTCGAGGTGATCCCGCGGATCGAGAAGCGCACGCATTTTCTCTCGTCGCTGGCCAACGTGGGACTGCTCATCGGATTGCTCGGCACCATCACCGGCCTGATCGGGGCCTTCAGCGCGGTGGCCACCGCCAATCCGGCCGAAAAAGCCAGCCTGCTCGCGGCCGCCATCTCGGTGGCCATGAACAACACCGCCTCCGGCCTGGGCGTGGCGATCACGCTGCTGCTGTCGCACATGTTCCTCGAGGCGAAGACCACCTCGTTGATCGACAGCCTGGAAATCGCCTCGGTGAAATTCTTGAACTCGATCACGGAGCGTCAGGGGGAGGTGGCCGTCACGCCGCAGGCGGCGGGTCCGGCCGCCGCGTCCACGGCGCGTCCCGCGGCCGCCCGCAGCACCATTTGAAGACCACGGGCAGGCTTTCCCGCTAGGTGCCGAACTCATGAAGTCCAAGTCCCTCGGCCGCGTCCGACGCAATCACGACCGTTATCATCACGGCCGCGACGACCTCAACATCGTGCCGATGATCGACATGATGGTGATCCTGGTGTTCTTCCTGATCTTCACGGCGGTGTTCTCCAAGACCAACATCCTGCAGCTGAATCTGCCCTCGACGAGCACGGCCGCGCCGCTCGATCTGCCCAAGACGCTCAAGCTCGAGGTCATCGTCCGGCCGGACGATCTCGTGGTGAATGACCGCAATTCAGGCCCGCTGAAAACCTTTGCCAACACCGCCGCCGGTCCCGACCTGGACGGCTTGTCCGCCTACATGCGCCAGGTCAAGGGTCAGTTTCCGCAGATGACCGATGCCACCATCCTGCCCAGCCCCACCACCTCCTACGACACGCTGGTGCAGATCATGGACACGGTCCGTGTGTATCAGCTGCCGGTGGCGCCATTCTCGAAGGCGGAGCTGTTTCCCGACATTGCCATCGGCGATGCACCCCCGATCGGAGCGGCCCAGTGAGCGCCTATCGCGACCGCCGGCGCAAGCGGCATCACGGCGCGAGCCATTTCGCGCTGATCCCGTTCATCGACATGATGACGATCCTGGTGGTGTTCCTGCTCGCGCACACCGCCGAGGTGGACATACTCCCGAACACCAAGAACATCTCGATCCCGCAGTCGCTCTCCGACCGCAAGCCCAGCGCCGCGGTGGTGGTCATGCTCACCAAGGACTCCGTGTTCGTGGACGGCAAGCCGGTGGGGACGGTGAGCGAGGTGGTGGCCGACCCGGAGCCGGTGTACGCGCCGCTGAAGGCCGCGCTCGTGGCGCAGAACAAGCTGTTGCTGAACGGTGCGCAGCAGGCGGACATCGCCAAGCGCGAGGTCACCATCATGGGCGACAAGGGCACGCCGTACAGCGTGCTGAAGAAAATCATGGTCACGTGCAGCGAAGCCGAATACGGCAAAGTGTCCTTCGCCGTGGTAGAACGCGAGCGGGCGGCGACGTAGATGGCCGCCAACGTCATGCAGCGCACCCCGACGGCGTTGACGCCCTATTTCCGGCGCTACGAGCTGCCGTGGTCGCCCGCCGAGGAGATGGAACGGCGCTTCTGGGTCATCCTGCGCAATTTCATCATCGTCTTCGCGCTCATCGCCCTCATTATTCCGTTCCTGCCGCATCGCAAACAGGTGACCAACACGGACTCCCTGCCCGAACGCGTGGTGCAGCTGGTGATGGAGCCGCCGCCGCCGCCACCCCCGCCGCCGCCGCCGAAGCCCGAGAAGCCGGTGGAAAAAGTGCCCGTGAGCCCGAAGCCCACCCCGGCGGTTCCCAAGCCCGTGGACCCGCGGGTGAAAGCCTCCAAGAGCGGCTTGCTCGCCAACATGGACGATCTGGCCGCGTTGCGCGACCAGGTGGACGTCGACAAATTCTCGAAGAACCAGAACAAGGCCACCGATTCGGGTGACGTGAGTGCGGTGCAGCGCAACCTGATTTCGAACAACGCCGGCGCCAGCAGCGGCGGGATCAACGCGCCGACCAGCAGCGGCCTGTCCGCCGGGTCCGGCTCGTTGCACGGCATACAAACGGGACAGGTGCGCGGCCCCGCACTGGCGTCGGGCCAGCCCGCAACCCGCGGCGGCGGCAGCGGCAAATCCTCCCGCGGCGCGGAGGAGATCGCGCTGGTGTTCACCAAGAACAAGGGGGCGATCGATGCCTTGTACGCGCGGGCGTTGCGCGACAACCCGGCCATGCAGGGCAAGGTGGTGCTCGAGATCACCATCGCGCCGTCGGGCGAGATCACCGCGGCACGCATCGTGTCGAGCGAGCTCAAGGACCCCGAGTTCGAGGCCAAGCTGCTGGCGCGCGTGCGTCTGTTCCGGTTCGAGGCCAAGGACGTCGCGCCGCTCACCGCCACCAAACCCATCGATTTCTTCCCGGCCGGATGAACATCCAGTCCGAGATCGAATTCTTCAGCGATCTGGAGTCGATCGATCAGGCGCGCTTCATCGCGCGGCTGATCATCGAGATCGCCGAAGAGGCCAAGGCGGGCGAGGGCGGCGGCGAATCGAGCCGTCTGCGGTTCGCCAACGAAATGAATCAACGACTGGCGCGCTTCGCCTTTCAGGTGCTGAGCGAGGACGGCGCGCGCCCGCAGGACGACGTGCTGATCCGCATGCTGCTCGGCACCCGCGCCGATCCCAGCGCCGCGCGCATCGTGCAGCACGCCTATCGGCGCGTGCTCACCGGCTTCGAGACCTTCGACACCACGGTGCTGTTGAACGTTCGTTGACCGATGCACCGGGGTTTGCCGGCCGCGCCCGATCACCGGCCCCGGGCGGGCGCCGCCTCGCCCCCGCCATCGCAGCGGCGGACGTGTCGCGATCCGCGCGGACAGGCTCATACTAGCGCCCCTGGCATCGCCACGAGCTCGACACCATGTATCGCCAAAACATTCAATTCCCGGTCAAGGATGCCGGCCTGCGCGAGGACGTCCACGCCCTCGGTCATCTGATCGGCGAAACGCTGCGCGATCAGGGCGGCGAGGACCTGCTCGAATTGGTGGAGGGCGACCGTGTTGCGGCGCTCGAACGCCGCGAACAGGACGCCGGGGGCGTGAGCGAACTCGAACGGCGCACGGTGAACCGGTCGCCATCCGCCGCCAACGATCTGACCCGCGCGTTTTCGATCTGGTTCCAAGCCGTCAACACCGCCGAGAAGGTGCACCGGGTGCGCCGCCGGCGGCAGTACCTCAACGACTCGAGCACGGTGCAGCCCGGCGGCATCGCCGATTGCATCGCACGATTGCAGCGCGACGGCCTGACCCTGCAGCAGACGCTGGACCTGATCGCCTCCCTGAGCATCGAGCCGGTGTTCACCGCACACCCCACCGAGTCCACCCGCCGCACCATCCTGCGCAAACAACAGCGCATCGCCCACGATTTGCTGGACCGGTTGAATCCGGGGTTGACGCCTGCTGAAAACGCGACGCTGCAGGCGCGGATACGGCTCGAGATCACCAGCATATGGCAGACGGAGGATCATCCCCGCGAAGGTCTGACGGTGGCCGACGAACGGGAGCACGTGCTCTTCTACCTGGTCGAAATCCTGTATCGCGTGGTGCCGCTGTTCTACGAGGAGGTGGAGGCGGCACTGGCGCTCGCCTTCGACGTTCCCGTCGAATCGCTCGACGTGCCGAGCATCCTGCATTTCGGTTCTTGGGTGGGCGGCGACATGGACGGCAATGCGGACGTGCACGGCAAGACCATCCGCG
>CAZZWZ010000308.1:0-4354 GCA_964657955.1 uncultured Steroidobacteraceae bacterium | reverse complement strand
GAGCGCGATGCAGGGGCCGCCGACCCCGAAGCGCTGCCGTACGATGAGATTGGTCGCGGAGATCATTCCCGCCGCGGCCGTGGCGGACGCCGGCACGGGCAGCGCTTCCACCGGCAGGCCGAGACCGCGCAGCCACGTCGCAGCGGCCTCGGCATGGGCCGCACAGTCGCCGGGCGGATTGTCGGTGGGGATGCGCACCATGGCGGCGAGCAGCGCGCGTTCCTCGGCAAAGTGCGCATCCACCCAGTCCTCCACGAAGGCGGCGGCGTCGGACTGCGTGGGCTGGGTCATGGCGGTGCCTCGAAGTGTTGCAGAAAATCCTGGAATACCTGCGCGGCGATCTCGGCATCGGCGGCATCCAGATGCTCGGCCGGATGATGGCTGATGCCGCCGTTGCCGCAGCGCACGAACAACATGCCCACGGGCGTGAGCCTCGCCATCATCATGGCATCGTGGCCGGCGCCGCTGGGCAGATTCAAGGGCGCCTCGCCGGTGACCCGCCGGATGCTGGCGCGCCAGGCGTCCTGCAGGAAGTGAGCGCAGGGCACCGCGGGCGCCTCCAGGATGCGGTGCTGTTCGACGGTGACCGCGCGACGCTTCGCGATGCGTTCGATTTCGCCGCGAATGTCCGCGTCGGCGGCATCGCGCCGCGCATCCTCGCCGGCGCGCACGTCGATGCTCAAATGACAGCGGCCCGGGATGACGTTGACGGCGCCCTGCGGCACGTCGAGCCGGCCCACCGTGCCCACCACCCCGGGCTCTGCCCGACAGCGCCGCTCCACGGCCAGTACGATCTCGGCGGCGGCGGCGGCCGCATCGCGCCGCAGCGGCATGGGCACCGTACCGGCATGGCCGGCGAGGCCCGTCACCGTCACGCTGCTGCGAAGGCTGCCGGCGATGGCGGTCACCACCCCCACCGCGCGCTGCGCGTCCAGCAGCACCGGTCCTTGTTCGATGTGCACCTCGACGAAAGCGCGCACCTGCGCCGGGTCGCGCGCGATGGCGGCGATCCCGGCGGCGTCGTGCCCGTGCGCCTCGATGGCATCGCGCAGCGTCATGCCTTCGGCGTCGCGGCTGTTCAGCACCGCGGCGTCGAAGCAGCCGGCGACGGCGCGGCTGCCGAGAAACGTCGACTGGAAACGCACGCCTTCCTCCTCGGCAAAGGCGATGATCTCGAGCGTGTAGGGCAGGCGCACGCGGCGGCGGCGCAGGGCGCCGGCGACGGCGATGGGCAGCACGATGCCGAGCCGTCCGTCGTAACGGCCGGCATTTATCACCGTGTCGTAATGCGATCCGGTGAGCAGGCGCGCATCGTCGCGGTCGCCCTGCAGCACGCCCACGACGTTGCCCACCGCGTCGCGGTGCACCGTCAGGCCGGCGGCCAGCATGAACTCACCGATGCGCTCCGCGACCGCCACATGCGCAGCCGTGAGGTACGAACACGTCAGGCCCTCCGGGGACTCGCTGAACTGCGCCAGGTCGTCGGCCATGGCGAGGATGGCCGCGCCCAGCGGCTCGTCGACCAGCTCCGCGAGCCGGAACCGCGCGATCCTGCCGATCTCGCGCAGCGCCACGGCGTGCTCCCGGTCGGTGTCGTGCGCGAGGCGCCGCTCGAACGCCGCGATCACGGATGGCGGCGTGTGACCCTTGACGGCGAGTATGAACGGAAATCCGAAACGGCTCTCGTAGGCAGCGTTCAATGCGTGCAGGGAGTCGAACTGCGACCGCGTGCACTCGGACAGGCCCGCGCCCTGCTGTTCGCCGCGGGACGCGCTGCTGAGCTCGCCGCGAACCGCCGCGCGACCGGCCAGCTGCGGATGCGCGCGGATCAGGTCGAGCTGCCGCGCGGGCGCGGCGCGCGACACCGCCTCGCACAGGGCGGCGTGCAGGGCGATGCCGCTGGGAAACGGCCGCAGCGCCGCGACGCATTCCGGCACCCAGGGCGAGTGTTCGAAAATGTCGGCCAGGGCGGCGACGAAGCCTTCCGCGGGAAGGGCGTTGAGCTGCTGCAATGGAATCACGACGCCGGCGCTCCGGCCGCGACCGCCCGGTACGGATGATGTTCGATCCAGTGTCGGGCGATGTCCACGCGCCGGCAGACCCACACGCGGTCGTGCCCGCCCACGTAGTCGAGGAAACGCTCCAGCGCGGCGATCCGTCCCGGCCTGCCGCACAGCCGCGCATGCAAGCCCACGGACAGCATCTTCGGCCGGTCGACGCCGCACGGATCGCCTTCGCGATACAAGATGTCGAAGGCGTCCTTCAAATAATCGAAGAACTGCGTGCCGGCGTTGAAGCCCTGCATGGTCGCGAAGCGCATGTCGTTGCTGTCGAGCGCGTAGGGCACCACCAGATGCGGTGCCGCTCCGGGTTCCGGTGCGCATGTCCAGTACGGCAGATCGTCGGCGTAGGAATCGGCGTCGTACAGGAACCCGCCGTGTTCCACGACCAGCCGACGCGTGTTGGGACTGTCGCGGCCGGTGTACCAGCCGGCGGGCGCGCGACCGGTCAGCGCGGTGAGTATGGCGACGGCCTCGCGCAGATGCGCCCGTTCCGTGGCCTCGTCGATCTGCTGGTAGCTGATCCAGCGCAATCCGTGGGCGGCGATCTCGTGACCCGCCGCGCGGTAGGCGGCCACGGCCTCCGGATGCCGTTCGAGCGCGCGCGCCACGGCGAACACCGTGAGCGGCAGACGCCGCTGCTCGAAGGCCCGCAGCACCCGCCACAGCCCCGCCCGCGCACCGTATTCGAACAGCGATTCCATGCTCATGTGCCGCATGGGATAGGCCGGCGCACCGATGATGTCGGACAGGAAGGTTTCCGATCCCGCATCGCCGTCCAGCACGCAGTTCTCGCCGCCTTCCTCGTGATTGAGGACGAACTGCACGGCGATGCGCGCGCCGCCGGGCCAGCGGGCGTGCGGCGGGTGCCGGCCATAGCCGCGCAGGTCGCGGGGAGGATTCATCTGGCCGAGCATCATGCCGGCGCCGGCGACGCCGTGGCAAGGCGGGGCTGCACGCCGTGGATGCGGCGGCCGAGCGCATAGGTCGCCGCGATGGCGCGGTCATCGCCCAGCGTGAGCAGGATGCGCAGCACGTCGGTGAGGCTGCGGGCGGCCGCCGTCCGGCGCGCGATGAGTTCGGTGGCGGCAAGATCGAGCACGATGAAGTCGGCTTCGGCGCCGTCCTGCAGATGTCCGATCCGATCGTCGAGTCGCAGACAGCGTGCCGCCCCCAGCGTGGCCAGGTAGAACGCCCGCAAAGGCGACAAGTCCTGGCCCTGCAGGCGCGCCACCTTGTTTGCCTCGTCCAGGGTGCGCAGCATGCTGAAGCTGGTGCCGCCGCCCACATCGGTCGCGATCGAGAACGGCATTCCGGCCGCGTCGCCCGCTTCGATGTCGAACAGGCCGCTGCCCAGGTACAGATTGGAGGTGGGACAGAAGGCCGCCGCCGCGCCGCTGTGCGCCATGCGCCGCCGGTCCTCGGCATCGAGATGGATGCAATGAGCGTAGACGGCGCGGTCGCGGAGCAGTCCGTGGCGATCGTAGACGTCGAGGTAGCTGCGCGCTTCGGGATACAGCCGTCGCACCCAGTCGATCTCGCTGCGGTTTTCCGCCAGATGACTGTGGATGAACACGTCCGGATATTCGCGTGCGAGGCGGCCCGCCGCCGCCAGCTGTCCGGCCGTCGACGTGCAGGCGAAGCGCGGCGTGATGGCGTAGTGCAGCCGGTCGACACCGTGCCAGCGCGCGAGCAGCTCGCGCGACTCGCGATCCGCGCTCGCGACCGAATCGAGCAGGGGTGCCGGCGCGTTGCGGTCCATCCAGACCTTGCCCGCGATCATGCGAAGTCCGCGGCGGCGGGCGGCGCCGAGGAATGCATCCACGGATTGCGGATGCACGGTGCAGAACACCTGCGCGCTGGTGGTGCCGTTGCGCGCCAGTTCGTCGAGGAAGAATTCGGCCACCGCCGTCGCATGCCCCGCATCGGCGAAGCGCTGCTCCTCCACGAACGTGTACTGCTCCAGCCAGTCGAGCAGCTGGCGGCCGCCGGCCGCGATGACGTCCGATTGCGGGTAGTGAATGTGCGTGTCGATGAATCCCGGCATCAGCAGATTGCGGCCATGATCGAAGTACGCCGTACCGGCCGGAAATCGCGCCAGCATCGCCGCCGCGGGGCCCAGCCCGCGCACCTTGCCGTCGGCCACCACCAGCATCCCATCGTCGAAGTAGCGATGACTGGCCGCATTCATTCCGTCCCCCGGATCGGACACGAAGCTCAGGATTTGCCCGCGGTGCAGGGCCGGGCCGTCTGCATGCGGTTCGCCCGCGTGCGGGCGGCGTGCCACGCCGTCG
>CAZZWZ010000307.1:0-4373 GCA_964657955.1 uncultured Steroidobacteraceae bacterium | reverse complement strand
CGCCTCGCGAGTGAATTCGATGCCCGAACCCTTGCACAGGGCCTTCGTGAAGGGATAGTGCGGACAAAAATTCACGCTCACCCCGCCGGCAAAGGTGTTGGCGGGTGCCTGCACCAGCGCGGCATATGCGAGGGTGGCGCCGGCCGAATAGCCCGCGACGATGGGGGCCAAATAAACGGGCAGTCGATAGTAGGCCTGCACGAAGTGGCTCAGGTTCTCGAGATCGCCGTCGGGATAGACGCACTGCGCGCCGTCGGCGTCGAGGGCGCGATTGAAGGTGGTCAGGGTGAGGCCCGCCACCAGGGCGCCGCGCCCGGCGATGCGCTTCGCCAGGGACTCCATGGCCGGGGTCCAGCCCTCGACGCCCGACAGCAGCAGCACGAAGCCCCGCGGCGCGCCGTGCGGCACGTACACGGTGAAGTCCGCGAAGCGTCCATGGCTCATGCGCTGTTTGGTGACCGGCGTCCAATCCGATCCCGGGGTGGTGGCCGTGGTGCCGCGCTGGTGCGCAATGAACTCGTATCCGCCCGCCGCAATGGCGGCGAGCAGGAGCAGGGCCAGCGCCGATCGCCAATGTTTCAAGGCAGCCGTCTCTCGCAGGAATGACCCCGCGAGTATGACATCCCGCCGCCGGGGACGGGGTCAGCGGTTCGCGTTCGAATAGGCGTCGATGTCGCTCAGCATTTCCGGGCCGCCCAGCGCCTGCATCTGACCGAGGATCCATTCGCGCCGCTGCTCCACGTAACGCGACGGCGATGCGGCGGAGAAACGCTGGGGATTGGGCAGCACGGCGGCGAGCACGGCTGCATCGGCCCGCGTCAGGCGTGCCGCGCTCTTGTGGAAGAAGCGCTGCGCGGCCGCTTCCGCGCCGTAGGTGCCGTAACCGAACTCCACGATGTTCAGATACACCTCCAGGATGCGCCGCTTGGGCCAGCACGCCTCGATCAGGACGGTGAAATACGCTTCCAGGCCCTTGCGGAAATAGCTGCGGCCCGACCACAGGAACAGGTTCTTGGCCACTTGCTGGCTGATGGTGCTGGCGCCGCGGATGCGATGACTGTGCTGATTGAACGCATAAGCCCTCTCGATGGCGTCCACGTCGAACCCCCGGTGTTCGGGGAATTTCTGGTCCTCCGAGGCCACCACCGCGAGGGGCAGGTTGGGCGAAATCTGCTCGAGTTTCACCCAGCGATGCCGGAACACGTAGGTGCCATCATGGCTGGACCAGGCATGCAGCCCGGTCTCGGCCATGAAGGCGCTGTACGGCGGATCGATCCAGCGAAACGCGAGCACCGACCCCGCCGAGAGCAGCAGGCCGAGGAACACCGTCCACAGCACCGTGCGGACGATGCGGCCGGGCCAGCTCCGGTGCGTCACGCGATGGTGCGCACGCCCTTGATGACGACGGCTTCGAGCGGCACGTCGTCCATCCCCTTGCGCCGGCCGGTCTCCACGGCGGCGATCTTGTCGATGACGTCCATGCCTTCCACGACGTGCGCGAACACCGCGTAGCCGAAATTGCCGCGGCTGTGATCCAGGAAGTCGTTGTCCTTCAAGTTCACGAAGAACTGCGACGTGGCGCTGTTCACGTCGTTGGTGCGGGCCATGGACAGCGAGCCGCGCTTGTTCTTGAGTCCGTTGTCGGCCTCGTTCTTGATGGGCGGGTTGGTCTTCTTCTGCGTCATGTCCTCGGTGAAGCCGCCGCCCTGGATCACGAAGCCCGGCACGATGCGATGGAACACGGTGCCCTCGAAGTGACCCTCGTCGATGTATTTCTGGAAATTGGCCACCGACACCGGCGCCTCCTTCGGATGGAATTCGATCTTGAAGTCGCCCAAGCTGGTTTCGAAGAGGATCATGTGCTTTCCTGTGATGTTGCAAGACGTGAGAGAGGAAGGGTGCCGACGCTGACGCGGGGTCGTTGCGCCGCATCGGCAAAGGTGCGGACCTGCTCGAAGCCGCGTTGCCGCAGCAGCCCCGTCACCGCCGCGGCTTGATCGCTGCCGTGTTCGAGCAGCAGCCAGCCGCCCGCGGCCAGATGGCGCGGCGCCGCGTCGATGATGAGCTCCAGGGCCTCGAGGCCGGTGGGCCCCGGGGTCAGCGCGAGCGCGGGTTCGGCGCGCAGCGCCTCCAGGGCGGGATCGCCCGCCGCGATGTACGGCGGGTTGGCGACGACGACGTCGAAGCGTGCGTCCGCCACCGCGTCGAACCACGAGCCCAGGCGCCAGTCGATGGCGGGGAATGCGCGCGGGACGCACGCGCGCGGTGCCGGTGCGGCGGGCGGCGCGCGCACCAGCACCCGCTCATTCAGCCTCGCGACGGCCAGCGCGTCGGCGCAGACGTCCACCGCGGTGAGCCGCGCGAGCGGCCGTTCCGAGGCCACACCCAGCGCCACGGCGCCGCTCCCGGTCCCGAGGTCGAGCACCGTCCGCGGCGCATCGGCGGGCAGCCGGGCGAGCGCGAGTTCCACCAGCAATTCGGTTTCGGGACGCGGCACCAGCACCGCGGGCGTGACGGTGAGCGGCAGCGACCAGAATTCGCGCGTCCCGGTGAGATAGGCCACCGGCGCGCCGGCGGCGCGTCGCGCGAGCAGCGCATCGTAGGCGCGCTGCGCCTCGCCGGCCAGCGCCTCGCATGCGCGCACCCGCAACGCGGACCGCGTGGCGTGCAGCACCCGGCCGAGCAGCAGCTCGGCATCGAGACGCGGCGAATCGCTGTGCGCCGCGAGTGCGAGCGTCGCGCGGCGCAGCGCCTCGGTGACATTCGCGCCGGCCGCCGGCAGGTCGGTGGCGGCCATCAATCCACCTGCTGCGCGAGTTCTTCGGCCTGGTGTTCCTGGTTCAGCGCCCGGATGAGCTCGTCCAGCTCGCCGTGCATGACGTCGTCGAGCTGGTAGAGCGTCAGGTTGATGCGGTGATCCGTCACGCGGCCCTGCGGGAAATTGTAGGTGCGGATGCGTTCGGAGCGGTCGCCGGAGCCCACCTGGAGTTTGCGCGACTGCGCCTGCTGGCTCTGCTGCTTGTCCCGCTCGCCGGCCAGCAACCGCGCCTTGAGCAGCGACATGGCGCGGGAACGGTTCTTGTGCTGCGAGCGCTCGTCCTGGCACTCCACCACCGTGCCGGTGGGCAGGTGCGTGATGCGGATGGCCGAATCCGTCTTGTTCACGTGCTGACCCCCGGCGCCCGAGGAGCGGAAGGTATCCACCCGCAGGTCCGCGGGATTGATGTCGACGGATTCCACCTCCTCGAGCTCGGGCAGGATGGCCACCGTACAGGCGGAGGTGTGGATGCGGCCCTGCGCCTCGGTGGCGGGCACGCGCTGCACGCGGTGCGTGCCCGACTCGAATTTCAGCAGCGAGAAGGCACCGCGGCCGATGATGCGGCTGATGATCTCCTTGTAGCCGCCGTGTTCGCCCGGACTCTCGCTGAGGATTTCCACCTCCCAGCGCCTGCCTTCGGCGTACCTGGCGTACATGCGGAACAGGTCGCCCGCGAACAGCGCCGCCTCGTCGCCGCCGGTGCCCGCGCGCACTTCGAGAAAGATGTTGCTGTCGTCGTGCGGATCCTTGGGCACCAGCAGCCGCTGCAGTTCCAGCTCCTCGGCCGCCATCCGGGCGGTGAGCTCGCGCCGTTCCTCGTCCATGGACAGCTCGACGGCGGTCTGCACGTCCCCCTGCAACGCGACATAATCGCGGTAGCGGCCCACCAGGGGACCCAGCTTGGCGTACTCCATGGACAACTCGCGGAACTGATTCTGCCGCGAGATCACGCCCGGGTCGGAGAGCAGGCGGCTGATTTCCTCGAATCGCTCGTCGAGCTTTTCGAGCTTGCGCCGGATGGAGTCTTTCATGGCCGCGAATTATAGCGGCCCGCCATTTTATTGCCGGACGCGTTCTTCGAGGGCGAAGCGGGTGAGGGCCTCGGCCACGGCGTCGTCCGCCGACTCGGAAGCCTGCCGCAGGGCCTGGGTGGGGGTGTGCAACAACCGGTTGGTCAGCGTATTGGCGAGATACGTCAGCACGTCGTCGGCGGGCTTGCCCGCCGCCAGCAGCCGGCGCGCCTGGTCCAGCGTTTGCAGCCTGACGGCGTCGGCCTGCTGTCGCAGGGCCCGGATGGCGGGTCCGGCATCCTTGGCCCGCGCCTCGGCGAGGAAACGCGCCACCTCCTGCTCGATGAGCACGCGCGCATCCCCGGCGGCCACCTCGCGCGACTGCCGGTTCTCGTCCACGAGCTGCTGGAGATCGTCGATGGAAAACAAATAAATATCTTCGAGTTCGGCCACCAGGGGGTCGATGTCGCGGGGTACGGCCAGGTCCACCATGAAGATCGGCCGTCGCCGCCGGCTCTTCAATGCCGCGGCCGCGGCCGCCCGGG
>CAZZWZ010000306.1:0-4380 GCA_964657955.1 uncultured Steroidobacteraceae bacterium | reverse complement strand
TAAGGCTTTCCGCTCGAGGCGGACTTGCACAATGTTGCCAGCAAGCAATGGCCCCGTGGATTTACAAATTAGGGTCAGGAGGTAATCCGATCCGCATCGAACACCGCAGGCAGCGCCAAGATTGAACCGATAGAAAAGACCGAACCGAAAAAAGATGATCGAACCGAACGACAGACATGGAACCGAATCACGGAAAATCAACCCGATCGATGGGCGCTACAACTCGAGTTGCTGGCCCTTCTCCAATGCCGACTCTACGCGCTCACGCAGGATACGCAAGCGCCCTCCCATCTCGGATTCGAGATCGGTGTCACGGTTGCGGAAGCGGAGCAGCTCGTTCGCCATGTTGAGCGCGGCGATGACGGCGATGCGGTCGAGGCCCACCACCTTCCCGCCGTCGCGAATCTCGCGCATCTTCGCATTCAAAAACTCCGCCGAATCGAGCAGATCGGACCGCTCCTCGATGGGGCAGGTGATGTGGTACTCCTTCTCGAGGATGCGCACGCTCACCCGCGCGTGGGTCTCGGTCATACCTGCTCCATGGATTTCAACCGCCCGATCATGGCCTCGACGCGGCCGCGCACCTGCTCGTTCTTCTGGAGCAGTCCCGCGCGTTCTGCTGTCAGCGTTTCCTGACGCTGACGCAACGCCCGATTCTCCTCCTTGATCTGGCTCACCGTCACGATGAGGTCCTCGAGACGCTTTTCCAAGCGCCGCAGTTCCAATTCGGCGACGGATTTCGTGGGGGCTTCGTTCATAGGCTGCCAATATAGAGCGAGGCTTTGCGCAATGCAAAGGCGCCGCAAATGCCCGTGACGATGCCGTGCGGTGGCGATGCCGTGCGGTATCATCGGGTTTCTATGATGTCGGAAATTCGATTCAAGGACTTCGAGGACGTCTTGGGCGCTGCCGGCAGCATGGCCGACGCCGCCGAAGCGCACGGCTCTTTGTGCGGCGCACTGTGTTCCATGTCGCCGTACCGCATGCAGGACTGGGTGAATGAAATCCTCCCCGACGGTGGGGCGCTCTCGGCCGAGTCCGCAGCCATGATCGAACGGGTGTTCTCCTCCACCGCGAGTTCCTTCGGGGAGCAGGGCATGGAATTCGAGCCGCTGCTGCCGGACGACGACGAGCCGTTGAACGGACGGGCCAACGCACTCGCGCTGTGGTGCACCGGCTTTCTCTACGGTCTCGGCACCGGACAGATTTGCGATCTGGAGGGCCTGAACGGTGAAGTGGGAGAGATCGTCCGTGATTTCACCGAAATTTCCCGCGCCACCGGCGACGACGCCGATGCCGACGAAGCGAACGAACAGGCGTACGCGGAACTGGTGGAATTCATCCGGGTCGCGGCGCAGGTGGTGTTCGAGGAACTCCTTCCGCTGCGCAGGCAGGTGTACCCGGCCCAGCAACGGTTGCATTGAACCGCGCATGCAGAGCCGCGAGTTCCTGCGCCGGCGGCGGCAGTTCATGCGCATGATCGGCCGGGATGCCATCGCAATCCTGCCGGCGGCTCCGGTGCGCCTGCGCAACGGCGAGATCCAGCACGCCTATCGACAGGACAGCCATTTTCACTATCTCACCGGATTCCCCGAACCCGAGTCCGTGGCGGTGTTCGTGCCGGGACGGCCGCACGCGGAGTATCTCCTGTTCGTGCGGGAACGCGATCCCGAGCGCGAAGCGTGGGACGGGCCGCGGGCGGGAACCGACGGCGCGGTGACGCAGTACGGCGCGGACGATGCGTTCCCCATCGGCGACATCGACGAAATCCTGCCGGGGTTGATCGAGCAGCGCTCGCAGGTGCACTACGCCATGGGCGCGCACCGCGACTTCGATTCCCACGTGGTGGGATGGGTGAACGGCCTGCGCGGCGGCCGGCAGAGCCTGACGCGCCCGCGGGAATTCGTCGCGTTGAATCACGTGCTGGACGACATGCGCCTGTACAAGAGCCGCACCGAGCAGGCTTCGCTCCGCCGCGCGGCGCAGATCGCCGTGGGCGCGCACCGGCGCGCCATGCGCTTCGTGCGCCCCGGACGCATGGAATACGAGGTCATGGCCGAGGTGCTGCACGAGTTTCGTTCGCACAACGCCGACATGTCCTACACGCCCATCGTGGGCGGCGGGCCCAACTCCTGCGTGATGCACTACCGCGCCAACGACCAACGCCTGTGCGAGGGCGACCTCTTGTTGCTGGATGCGGGCTGCGAGCACGAGTACTACGCCTCGGACATCACGCGTACGTTTCCGGTCAGCGGGCGATTCACCCCGCCGCAGCGGGCCGTGTACGACGTCGTCCTCGAAGCCCAGACGGCCGCCATCGCCCAGGTCCGCGCGGGCAATCATTGGAACCAGCCGCACGAGGCGGCGGTGCGCGTCATCACCAAGGGACTCGTGAAGCTGGGATTGCTCGAGGGCCGGGTGTCACGGCTGATCCGCCGCCGGGAGTACGCGCCCTTCTTCGGCCACCGCACCGGACACTGGCTGGGCATCGACGTGCACGACGTCGGGGATTACAAGGTGGGCGGGCAATGGCGCGTGCTCGAGGCCGGCATGGCACTGACGGTGGAGCCGGGTATCTACATCCGGCCGTCGCCGCACGTGCCCGCGGAATTCTGGCACATCGGCATCCGCGTCGAGGACGACGTGCTGGTCACCCCCGGCGTGCCCGAGGTGTTGTCAGCGGCGCTGGAGCGCACGCCCGAGGCCATCGAAGGCCTGGTGTCGGCCGCATGACGCCGGAAGAGCCGCACGACGCCGGACACGCGCACGCCGCCGCGGATCCCGCGCGCGGCGCATCGGACCCCGCGCGCGACGCCGCTGCTCGCATCGATGAATCCTTCGACATCGCCATCGTGGGCGGGGGCATGGTGGGGGCGAGTCTCGCCGCGGCGCTCGGCGGCTCGAGCCTGCGCATCGCCTTGATCGAGTCGGTGCCGCACGATTCACGGGCGCAGCCCAGCTTCGACGAACGCACCACGGCCCTGTCCAACGGCAGCCGGCGCATCCTCGACACGCTGGGCGTGTGGGCGGAGGTGGAATCGTCCGCGACGCCCATCGCGAGGATTCACGTCTCGGATCGGGGCCATTTCGGCTTCGCACGACTGGAGGCGTCGGAGCAGGGGCTCGATGCCCTGGGTTACGTCGTGCCGAACCGGGCGCTGGGCGCGGCGCTGTGGGCCTCGCTGCGCGAGGGCCCGACGCTGCGCGTGTTCTGTCCGGCGCAGGTGTCGGGCGTGCATCCCGGCGCCGAGTCGGTGACGTTGCACCTCCGGGATGCCGCAGGCGAACGTCGCATCGAGGCGCGGCTGGTGGTGGCGGCGGACGGCGTGCATTCGGCGGTGCGTGCCGCCTTCGGCATCGAGGCCGACGTGCGCGACTACGGGCAGACCGCGGTCATCACCACCATCCTGCCCCAGGCGTTCCACGAGTACGTCGCCTATGAACGCTTCACGGAAAGCGGCCCGCTCGCGCTGCTGCCCCTGGCCGACGGCCGCTGCACCCTGGTGCTGACGCTGCCGCCGTCGCTGGCGGAGCAGGCGCTGTCGTGGTCGGACGAGGAGTTCCTCGCCGAAGCGCAGCGCCGTTTCGGATTTCGGCTGGGACGTTTCCTGCAGGTGGGCCGCCGCGTGCCGTATCCCCTGGCGTTGTCGCGCGCGCGAGCCACCAGTGCGGGACGCTGCATCATCGTGGGCAACGCGGCGCAGGGGTTGCACCCCGTGGCCGGCATGGGTTTCAACCTCGGGCTGCGCGACGTGGCGAGCCTCGCCGAGGTGGTGGCCGAACATCGCGGCGCGGGTGCCGTCGATGCCGGGGATGCACGCGTGCTCGCGGAATACGATGCCTGGCGCGCCGCGGATCGCGGCGGCATCATCGCATTCACGGACGGATTGATCCGGCTGTTCTCCAGTCCGCTGGGCGCGGTGCGGCGCATGCGCAATCTGGGACTGCTGGCCTTCGACGTGCTGCCGCCCGCCAAGGCGGCGCTGTCGCGGTTGAGCACGGGCGCCGCGGGTCGCGTACCGAAACTCGCGCGCGGGGTGGCTCTCCATGAGTAGGGATTTCGACGTGCTCGTCGTGGGCGGCGGCGTCATCGGCACCACCGTCGCCGGCGCTTTGTTGGCGCGCCAGGTGGCGGCGCCCGGGCGGGTGGCGGTGATCGCCGAGCGGCAGTCGCCGCCGCCGGCCGCGGCCGGCGATTGGGATCTGCGGGTGTTCGCGCTGAGCCGCGCATCGCAACGGCTGCTGCAACTCACCGGTGTCTGGGAGTCGCTGCCGCGGGACAAGCGCTGTGCCTACGAACGCATGAGCGTGTGGGACGCGGACGGCGCTCCCGGCGGCAAGGGTTCGTTGACCTTCGATGCCGCCTCGGTGGGCGAACCC
>CAZZWZ010000305.1:0-4396 GCA_964657955.1 uncultured Steroidobacteraceae bacterium | reverse complement strand
GCTCGGTCGTGCGATGCGGCCCCCCACTCCGCGGCGACGCGGCCGCAAAAATCCGCGCGTTCGCACCATCGAAGATTCGCGCCGCGGTTGGGCACGTCAGCTCCGGGTCGAGCACCACGCGCAGGGGCTGGCGTATCCACGGGCCGTAGGCCAGACGCACGTCCAGGCGGGGGTCGTCCACGCGGACCGTGCCGGCGCCCGTCAACACCGCGGAACTGCGCGCACGCCATGCTTGCACATCGCGGCGGGACGTCTCGTCCGTGATCCACGTACGCCCGCCGCCGGCGGGCGCGGTGCGCGCATCCAGACTCATGGCAAGCTTCAGGCGGACGAACGGTCGCCCACGCTCGAACCGCGAGAAGAAGCCCGCGTTGAGCGCCCGCGCCTCGGCCTCGCACAGACCCGTGGACACACGGACTCCGGCCGTCCGCAGGCGTTCGATCCCCCCGCCCGCCACGCGCGGGTTCGGGTCGCGCGCCGCACACACCACGCGCTCGATTCCCGCCGCGATCAGCGCATCCGCGCAGGGGCCGGTGCGGCCGGTATGACAGCACGGCTCCAGGGTGACATAGGCGGTGGCGCCGCGGGCCGACCCCTCGACGGCCCCCAGCGCGTCGATCTCGGCATGGGCCTCGCCGGCCCGTCGATGCCACCCTTCCGCGATGCAATGGCCGTCGCGCACCAAGACGCAGCCCACGCGCGGATTGGGGTCGGTGGTGTTCAGGCCCTGCGTGGCGAGTTCGAGCGCCCGCGCCATGTGCCTGCGGTCCGCCGTCTCGGTTGCCCCCATCATTTGCGTTCTTCGCCGAGCTCGTGGCCGGGCAATAAAGGCAGCTGGTCCTTGCTGGGCTCGCGGCGGCGCCCCTGGCGGCGCAATTGATCGATCTCGGTGCGAAACGCTTCGATGTCCTGGAAACTGCGGTACACCGACGCGAAGCGCACGTAGGCCACCTCGTCCAGATGCCGCAATTCCTCCATCACCATGTCGCCGACGCTGCGCGAACCGATCTCGCGTTCGCCCAGGCTGCGCAGCTTGTGGCAGATGCGCGCGGCCGCCGCTTCGATGGCGTCGCGACCCACCGGCCGTTTCTCCAGGGCGCGCTGCATTCCCGCGAGCAGCTTCATCTCGTCGAAGGGCTCGCGACTGCGATCGTTCTTCACCACGACGGGCAGCAGCAGCTCCGCCGTCTCGAAGGTGGTGAAACGCTCGGTGCATTCGAGACATTCGCGGCGTCGACGTATCTGTCGTCCCTCGCCCGCCAGGCGAGAGTCGATCACCTTCGTCTCGGAATGACCGCAAAATGGGCAGTGCATGCAGGTTGCTCGGAAACGACCCCGCCGCCGGCCCGCTGCGGCCTACGCATCCACGGGGAAGCGGCGGCAAAGGGCCACCACTTCACCGCGCACCCGTTCGAGCACCGACTCATCGCCCATCCGGTCGAGCACCTCTCCGCTGATCAGCCGCCGATCATAGCCGATCCCGCGCCGGCAGTCGCCTGCCGCCCGAGTCGCCTGGCGCGCCCGCGCCCGCGGCCACCCTTCGTTCACCGTGACAAGTTTCCGCGACTCGCGGATACTGCCGACCCTCCTCCGATCCATCATTCGACGCATAGGTAGCACATGGCTCAGTTCATTTACACCATGAACCGCGTGGGCAAGGTGGTGCCGCCCAAGCGCGTGATTCTGCGCGACATCACCCTGAGTTTTTTTCCGGGCGCCAAGATCGGCGTGCTGGGCTTGAACGGCTCCGGCAAATCCACCCTGCTCAAGATCATGTCCGGCATGGACAAGGAAATCGAGGGCGAGGCGCGTCCTCAGGCAGGGATCAAGGTGGGCTACCTGCCGCAGGAGCCGCTGCTGGACGAGAGCAAGACGGTGCGCGACGTGGTGGTCGAGGGCGTGGGCGACGTGCAGGGCCTGATCGACCGGTTCAACGCCATCAGCGACCGGTTCGCCGAGCCCATGTCGGATGACGAGATGAACAAGCTCATGGAGGAGCAGGCGAAAATGCAGGACAAGATCGACGCCGTCAACGGCTGGGAACTGGAACGGCGGCTGGAGATCGCCGCGGATTCGCTGCGCCTGCCGCCCTGGGATGCGCAGATCGGCAAGTTGTCCGGCGGCGAGAAGCGTCGCGTGGCCTTGTGCCGCCTGCTGCTGTCGAAGCCCGACATGCTGTTGCTCGACGAGCCCACCAACCACCTGGACGCCGAATCGGTGGCGTGGCTGGAACACTTCCTCGAGGAATATCCGAGCACCGTGATCGCGGTCACGCACGACCGTTACTTCCTGGACAACGTGGCCGAGTGGATCCTGGAACTCGACCGCGGCCACGGCATCCCCTGGCAGGGCAATTATTCCTCGTGGCTGGAGCAGAAAGGTCAACGTCTGGCCCAGGAAGAGCGCACCCAGGATGCGCTGGCCAAGACGTTGAAGCGCGAGCTCGAGTGGGTGCGCACGAATCCGAAGGCGCGCCAGGCCAAGTCCAAAGCGCGCTTGCAGCGCTACGAGGAACTTGCGTCGCAGGAATTTCAGAAGCGGAATGAGACCAACGAGATCTACATCCCGCCCGGCGACCGGCTCGGCGACCTGGTCATCGAGTGCTCCCACGTCCGCAAGGCATTCGGCGAACGTCTGTTGATCGAAGACCTGAGCTTCAGCCTGCCGGCCGGCGGCATCGTCGGCATCATCGGCCCGAACGGCGCCGGCAAGACCACGCTGTTTCGCATGCTCGCCGGCATGGATCGCGCCGACAGCGGCGAAATCCGCGTCGGCCCGTCCGTCAAACTGGCCTACGTGGATCAATCCCGCCAGGCGCTCAACGACAAGAACAGCGTGTGGCAGGAGATCTCGGGCGGCCAGGACCTCATCAAGGTGGGCAACTACGAAACCTCCTCGCGGGGTTACGTCGGTCGTTTCAACTTCAAGGGCACGCAACAACAGCAATTCATCGGCGAGCTGTCGGGCGGCGAACGCAATCGCGTGCATCTCGCCAAGGTGCTCAAATCCGGCGGCAACGTGCTGTTGCTGGACGAACCCACCAACGACCTGGACATCGAGACCCTGCGCGCCCTGGAGGAGGCCCTGGTCGCATTTCCCGGCTGCGCGGTGGTCATCTCCCACGATCGTTGGTTCCTCGATCGGATCGCCACCCACATCCTCGCCTTCGAGGGCGATTCGCAGGTCATGTGGTTCGAGGGCAACTACCAGGAATACGTCGAGGATTACAAGAAACGCAAGGGCGAGGATGCCGCGCAGCCGCATCGCATCCGCTACAAACCGCTGGCCGGATAGCTGCGCCGCGGCGCAGGCCGGCGGCGGGCCCCGCGCGTCCGCCTCGACGGTCCTCAGCCCACGAACACCCGCGCATTCCTGAACAAGCGCAACCACCCACCGTCGTCGCCCCAGTCGGCGGGCGCCCAGGAGTTCTGGACGGTGCGGAACACGCGTTCTGGATGCGGCATGAACGTGGTGACGCGCCCGTCGGCACTGCAGACGCCGGCCAGACCCCGCGGCGAGCCGTTGGGATTGAAGGGATAACGCTGCGTCGGTGCATCGCGATGATCCACGAACTGCAGGGTCAGCAGGCCGCGCTCCAGCAGATCGTCCGCGCCGGCGGGGACGGCGAATTCGGCGAGCCCTTCGCCGTGCGCCACCACCACCGGGAGCACGGATCCCTGCATGCCACCGAGCAGCACGGAATTGGAGACCGGCACGCGCACCAAGGTCAGGCGCGCTTCGTATTGCTCGGATTGATTGCGCACGAAGCGAGGCCACCCCGTCGATCCCGGAATCAGCTCGTTGAGAGCCGACAACATCTGGCAGCCGTTGCACACGCCCAGCGTGAACGTGGCGTCGCGCGCGAAGAACCCCGCGAATTCGTCGCGGGCACGCGCATGGAACAAAATGGATTTCGCCCAGCCCTCTCCTGCGCCGAGAACGTCGCCGTAGGAGAATCCGCCGCAGGCCACGAGTCCATGGAAGCGCGCGAGACGTGCCCGGCCCGACAAGATGTCGGTCATGTGCACATCGTACGCATCGAACCCCGCGCGCGTGAACACGGCCGCCATCTCGGTCTGGCTGTTCACCCCCTGCTCGCGCACGATCGCCACGGCGGGTCGCGCGCCGCCGATGTAGGGCGCCGCCACGTCCTCCGCGGGGTCATACGTGAGGCGGGCATGCAATCCGGGGTCCTCGCCGTCCAGCAGGCCTGCATATTCCTCGCGTGCGCACGCCGGGTTGTCGCGCAGCGCCTGCATGCGAAACGACACCTCGCTCCAACGGCGCTGCAGATCGACCCGCGTTGCGCGGTACACCACCCCGCCGTCGGCGGACACGCGGATGTCCCCGCCACCGTGGCCTTCGCTGCCGTTGCCGCCGCTGCCGCTGCCGTTGC
>CAZZWZ010000304.1:0-4434 GCA_964657955.1 uncultured Steroidobacteraceae bacterium | reverse complement strand
GCGGTCGATGGCCTGCGCTGCGACCTGCCGCTCACCACGCGCGCCGCCGCCGGATTGTGCGCGACGTCCAAGATCCATTCGGGGCCCGCGGCCGTCTCGATCACCTGGAAGCGGCCCGCCAGTCGGACGGTCTCGAGGCCGGCGGCGATGGCACCGGGCGTCAGCGGCAGTGCGAGTTCCTCCAGCGAAGCGATGGCCGTGGCCGCGTTGGCGAACTGCGTCTTCCCGCGCAATGCCGGGGCCGGCAATCCGGGCAGATCCCAGCGGCTGCCCCGATACCGCCACGGCGTGCCGTGCGTGAAATCGAATTCCAGGCCGAGACGCTTGGGGATGGCACCCAGGGAACGCGCCATCTCGCCCACGATGGGCGGCACGTCGCGGGCCCCCACCACCGCAGGCCTGCCGCGGCGGAAGATGCCCGCCTTCTGCACGGCGATGGCGTCGAGCGTGTCGCCCAGGAACTCCTGGTGATCCAGTCCCACGCTCACCACGACAGCCACCGTGGGATCGATCACGTTGACCGCGTCCAGGCGGCCGCCCAGACCGACTTCGAGCACCCACGCATCCAGTTTGGCCGCCTCGAAGATCAGGAACGCCGCCAGCGCGTTGTACTCGAAGAACGTCAGCGAGAGTTCGGGGGACGCGGTGCGCGCCGCCTCGATGCGCTCGAACGCCCGCACCAGTTCATCGGGGCTCGCCGACCGTCCGTCGATGCGGATGCGCTCGCGATAATCGAGCAGATGCGGCGAGGTGAACACGCCGACGCGACAGCCCGCGGCACGCAGCATGGCGGCACCATAGGCGCACACCGAACCCTTGCCGTTGGTGCCCGCCACCGTGACCACGGGCACGTCGGGTTGCCGCCATGCCAGCCGGCCGAGCACCCGTCGCAGCCGTTCGAGGTCCAGATCGATGGTCAGCGGATGTACCCGGGCTTGATGGACCAGCCACTCCTCGAGACTCCGCGCCAAGGCCATCCCTCAAGCCGCTGCGGGCTCTTTGTTCGTCAACAAACGCACCATGGCGCCGATGCGATCGCGCATCTCGCGTCGATCGATGATCATGTCGAGTGCGCCGTGCTCGAGCAGGAACTCGCTGCGCTGGAACCCCTCGGGCAGGGTCTCGCGCACCGTCTGTTGAATGACCCGCGGGCCGGCGAAGCCGATCAGCGCCTTCGGCTCGCCGATGTTGACGTCGCCGAGCATGGCCAGGCTCGCGGAGACACCGCCGGTGGTGGGGTCCGTCATCACCGAGAAGAACGGCAGCCGTGCTTCGGACAGGCGCTTCAAGGCCGCGCTGGTCTTGGCCATCTGCAACAGCGAATACAGCGCCTCCTGCATGCGCGCCCCGCCGCTCGCCGAAAAACACACCAGCGGCAGGCGGTGCTCAAGGCAATGCTCCACGGCGCGCACGAACTTCTCGCCCACCACGGAGCCCATGGAGCCGCCGAGAAACCGAAATTCGAACGCGCAGGCCACGAGCTCGATCCCGCCGAGCTTGCCCGTCATGACGATCAGCGCGTCGCGTTCGCCGGTGAGCTTTTGCGCCTGGGCATAGCGGTCGCGGTAGCGCTTCGTGTCCTTGAATTTCAGCGGATCCTCGGACTCCACCTTGGCCGCCAGTTCCTTCGTCGAACCCGTGTCCAGGAACTTGAGCAGACGCTCGCGCCCGTTGATGCGCATGTGGTGGCTGCATTTCGGGCAGACGTGCAGGTTGCGCTCGATCTCCGCGCGGTACAGCACGGCATCGCAGGCGGGACATTTCGTCCACAGCCCTTCAGGCACCGAGCGCGTGCGGCGTTCGGTCTTGATGCGGGAGGGGACGATGCGCTCGAACCAGGACATGCGTCAGTTTACCAAAACCTGTCCGCCGGCGCAGGGATGCCATGGACGGCGGGATAGTCCACGCGCCACAGGTGCAATCCGGCGGCAGGCGCCGTCATTCCGGCGTGCCGACGCTCGCCGTCCTCGAGGATGCGCCGCAGGGCGCCCCCGGGGTCCGCCGTCCCCTGCAGCGCGAGCAGCGTCCCGACGATGTTGCGCACCATGTGATGCAGGTAGGCGTTGGCCTCGATTTCCAGCCATACCGTATCGCCGGTGCGGCGCACGTCGATGCGTCGGACGCGCCGCACCGGCGTCTTGGACTGACATTCGATGGAACGAAACGCCGAGAAATCGTGTTCCCCGATCAACACCTGCGCGGCGCCGTGCATGGCGTCGGCATCCAGGGGGCCGGGGATCCAGGTGGTTCGCGTGCGCCGCAGGGCCGAGCGCGCACTGCGGTTCACGATGTAGTATCGATAGATGCGGCGGACGGCGGTGTGTCGCGCATGAAATCCGCCGCTCACCTCGCCCGCCCACTGCAGGGCGATGGAGGCGGGCAGTCGCGTGTTGGTGCCGAGCACCCAGGCGCGCGGCGTACGGATGGCACGGGTGTCGAAATGAATCACCTGCCCGGCGGCGTGCACCCCGGCGTCGGTGCGCCCCGCGCAGACGATGACCACGGCCTGCCCGGCGACGAAGCCGATGGCTGCGGCCACCGCGTCCTGCACCGATGCGCTGTGGACCTGTGATTGCCAGCCGGCAAATTCGGTGCCGTCGTATTCGAGCAGGGCCGCGACGCGGCGCGGCTCGCCGCTGCGCGCCGCGCCACGCGGGGCGTCGTTGCCCAGGGCATCGGCTGTTTCGGTCACGCTAGCCGGGGAGGGATTCCATGAGGCGCGTAGCTTCCTGTTTCTGGCCGGCCGTGCCTTCCTGCACGACCTCTTCGAGAATGCTGCGCGCACCCTCCGGATCGCCCATGTCCATGTACGCACGGGCCAGGTCGAGCTTGGTCCCCACCTCGCTCATGGTCACCGGCTCGAGTTCGGAACTCGCCAGATCCAACGGCCTCAGCCGGTTGGTCTGCGCGTGCGGATCGCCGGCGGCCGCATCCTCGGCCGGCGCGGCCTCCCCCACGTCCAGATCGATGGGTTTGTCGTGCCCGCCCCGGTCGAACACGTCGCTCGAGAACAGCTCCTCCGCCTGCCGCGGCTGTTCGACCGTGTCGCCGCTGCCCAGCGCCGAGGCGAGCTGATCGAGATCGAGGTCGATGCTGTCCGAGTCGATGCCGCGCATCTCGGAGGTGGATTCCAGGTCCTTGTCGTGCTCCGCACCCTTGCCAGGGTGCTCGGCCTCGAAGTCATCGAGCTCGAACCGCGTCGTGGGACTGGGATCGGGCACGGCGTGAAGCGCGGCATCGCGCCCGCCGGCCTCCCGCTCCGCATCCGACATCAGTCGCCGCGACCGGTCGTCGAGACCCGCCACCATGGTGGGCGCATCGGGGGATGGATGCTCGCCCGCATCCGCTCCGGGCGCCGCGGCGGGCACTTCCAGCGAATCCAGATCGAGCCCCAGGTCGTCGATCGAGACTTCCGCCGTCTGATCCGCGCTGTTCGGCAGCTTCGAGGAAATCCGGTCGTGATGCTCGCCGTGCAACGCGGGCGATTCGGTGGTGGGCGCGTCGGCCGGCGCGTCCAGGAAATTCGGTTCGCCGAAATCCATCAATTCCGATTCCACGGTGGGTTCGTCCCGCGGCGGCATTTCCCGCGTCGGCGAATCGTCGGCACCCCGTTCCGGCGCATCGAGCGTGAAATCCAGCCCGGAAGCGGCATGCAAGCCGTGCGCTTCGCCGGCGCCGGCGGGGTGATCGGCCTCCTTGGCGAAATGGTGATCCACGCCGCGCTCGCCTTCCGGGTCGCCGAACAGATCGATGTCGACGCGGTTCTCGCCGCCTTCGAGGTTCAGATCCACCGCCGAGCCCGCGCCATGGCCGCTGCCCGCGGCCGCGCCGAACAGGGGCTCGTCGGGACAGATCTGTTTGCCCATGATGAGGACCTTGTCCCACTCGCCGGCGGGTGCCCGGTCGCGGGTGGCCTCCAGGCCCTTCGCGGTCTGCAGAAAGGCATCCTTGTTGCCCCAGACGAAATAAATCTCCAGCAGCTTCATCCGCAGATCGCGCCGGTCCGGTTCGCGCTCCAACGCGATGCGCACCAGGTCGGCCGCCTGATCGTACAGGCCGTAGGCCATGTGAAAATCGGCCTCGGCCAGCGGATCGCCCTGATCGAGATTGACCGCGCTGTCGCTGGCCATGGTGTCCTCGGGCACCTTCGTTCCGCCCGCTTCGTCGAAGCGGACGGGTTCCGCGCCGAATTCCGGCTGGGGGTGCGCGCCGGATTCCTCCACCACGAAGGAGTCGCTCGGCTTGCGCAGCGTGGCCAGGCCGGACCGGTCGGCGGCCGCAACGTCGGTCTCGTCCATGAGGCGATCCATGTCCGCGCTCTCCGTGCGACGGCGCCTCGCCGCCGCGAACACGATTGCGCCGATCACCAGCAGCAGCAGCAGGACGGGCACCCACCAGTTGGCGGCCACCCAGTCGATCCACGATCCCGACTCC
>CAZZWZ010000303.1:0-4467 GCA_964657955.1 uncultured Steroidobacteraceae bacterium | reverse complement strand
CTTGCGTACCACGCCGATCTTCGAGAAATTGCAGGCCGAGCATGCCGTGTTCGGCGATTACTGCGGGATCGAGCATCCCCTGTGGTTCGCCCCCAGCAAGGCCGAGGCCGTCGATCACGTGAGTTTCCGCCGCTCCAATGCGCACGCCCACGTGGGCGCGGAGTGCCTGGCGGTGCGCGATGCGGTGGGACTCCTGGAGATCTCCAATTACGGCAAATTCGAGGTGCAAGGACCGGAGGCGGCTTCGTGGCTGTCGCGCATCATGGCCAATCGCGTGCCGCAGACGGGGCGCATCGCCTTGAGCCCCATGCTGAACGAGCGGGGAAAATTGATCGGCGACTTCACCCTGTGCCGCGACTCCCCGGATCACCTGTTCTTGATCGGCACCTATGCCGCCGAGAACTACTACCTGCGCTGGTTCGAGCGGCATCCGCCCCCGGCGGGCACGACGTTGCGCCCGTGCGCCGCGCAGTACGCCGGCCTGGCCCTGGCCGGCCCGCATTCGCGGGCGCTGTTGCAGAGCCTGGTGCGCGACGACCTGTCGACCGCCGCGTTTCCCTTCCTGTCGTTCCGGCGCATGGAAGTCGGGATGGTCCCGGCGCACGTGGGACGGGTCTCCTTCACCGGGGCCCTGGGCTACGAATTGTGGGTGACCACCGACTATCAGCGAGCGCTGTACGATGCCTTGCGAAGCGCCGGCCGCGAGTTCGGGTTGCGCTCCTTCGGCGCGCGGGCCCTGAACGCCATGCGCGTGGAAAAAGGATTCGGGACCTGGGCGCGCGAATATCGCCCCAGCTACGGACCCTACGAAGCGGGCCTCGGCCGCTTCGTCGATCTCGACAAGGGTGATTTCATCGGCCGCGCCGCCGCGCTCGAGGAGAAGGCGCAGGGCGGCGTGCTGCGCCTCGTGGGCTTCGAGGTGGATGCCGATGTAGACGCCCTGGGCGACGAACCCATCTGGCACGATGGACGCGTCGTGGGCTGGGTGACGTCGGGTGCGTTCGGACATCGCGTGGGCGCATCGCTGGCTCTGGGATACGTGCCCGTGGCGGTGGCCGGCGCCGACACCGGCTTCGAAGTCGAAATCATCGGTGAGCGCTATGCGGCGGTTCGGCTGTCCGGCGCTGCGTTCGACCCGTCCGGTGCGCTGATGCGAGGTTGACGGAGGGAAGCATGCCCATGTCCGACGTCCACAACGGCCTGAGCACGCACACCGACGGCCTGGCCGCCGACCGTTACTTCGATGCCCGGCAGTACGCACGCGAAATGCAGCGCATCTGGCACCGGAATTGGGTGTACGTGGGCCGATCCAACGAGGTCCGCGAGCGGCGTGCGTTTCGAACGTTCGAATTGGGCGATCAGCGGGTGCTGTTGGTTCGCGACCAAGAGGATGTACTGCACGGCTTTCACAACACCTGCCGGCATCGTGGCGCGGCCCTGTGCACCGAGGACGCGGGAATGTTGCGCTCGGGCGCCATCGTGTGTCCGTACCACGCCTGGGCCTACAGCCTGCGCGGCGAACTGCTGCGCACGTCGTCCAGACGCCATGCCGAGGGTTTCGATGCCGCCGATCATCCGCTGTACCGGATCGGCGTCCGCGAATGGCGGGGATTCATCTTCGTGGCGCTGAACGATGCGCCGGCGTTCGAGCGCCTGTTCGATCTGCCGTTGGACCGGCTGGATGCGTGGCCCCTGGAGGAGCTTGAGGTCGGGCACGTGCTGCTGAAGCAGATCCGCTGCAACTGGAAGATATTCTGGGAGAACTACAACGAGTGCCTGCACTGTCCCGGGGTGCATCCGCAACTCTCGAACCTGGTCCCGCTGTACGGTCGCGGTCTGCTCGAGGAACGGGACGATCCCGAGTGGCAGTCCCACGGCGCGGATTCCGATCCGAGATTCAAGGGGGGCTTGCGCGGCGGCGCGGCCACGTGGTCGTCGGACGGGCGAGTGACGGGCGTGCCGTTCGAAGGCTTGTCGGCCGCGGATCGCCGGCTCGGACACGTCTACATGACCGCGCTGCCCTCCATGTTCATCGTCGGTCATGCGGACTACGTGCGCGTGGTCGGTCTGCGGCCTCTCGGCCCCGAGCTCACCGAACTGCGGGTGGAATATCTGTTCTCGCCGGCCACCCTGGCGACGCCGGATTTCGACATGGAGAACATCGTGTCGTTCACCAACCGGGTCATGACCGAGGATGCCCGGATTTGCGAACTCAACCAGCGCGGCCTGCGCGCCGCGCCGCACGCCCGGGGCGTGCTCATGCCGGAAGAGTACCTCATCCGGCAATTCCATCAGTGGCTCGAGGCCGAACTCGCGCGTGCGTAAATGGCTGTCCGCGCTGGGGCCCGCGTTGATCCTCTGCGGATGCCACGGCGGCGGTGGCAATCACGCCGCGGCCGCCGAGGAGCCGGTGCTCAACATCTACAACTGGGCCGATTACATCGGCCATCACACCATCGCCGAATTCGAGCGTCAAACGCACATCAAGGTGGTGTACGCCGTGTACGACTCGAACCAGACCATGGAGGCCGCGCTGCTCGCGGGACAATCCGGGTACGACCTCGTGAGCACCGACACCGCCTACTACGGCCGCGAGATCGCGGCCGGCGCGTATCTCGAACTCGACAAGAGCCGCCTTCCCAATTGGCAGAATCTCGATCCCGCGGTGCTGCGGATCCAGGCGCAGGTCGATCCGGGGAACCGTCACGCCGTTCCGTATCTGCACGCCATGAACGGCTTTGCCTACAACGTGGACATGGTAAGGGCGCGGGTGCCGGACGCGCCCACCGAGAGCCTGGCCATGCTGTTCGACCCTGCGGTGGTGTCCAGGCTCGCGGACTGCGGCGTGACGTTCCTGGATTCCCCCGAAGACGTGCTCCAGCTCGCGCTCGCCTATCTGCACCTCGATCCCAACTCGCGCCGGGTCGAGGACCTGCAGGCCGCGGAGCGGACGGTGCTGGCGGTTCGCCCGTACATCCGGGCTTTCGATTCCGAGGATTACTGGCATCAGCTGGCCTCGAAGGAAAGCTGTCTGGCCATCGCCTGGTCGAGCGACTATCTGGTGGCGCAAGCGGGGGCTCGCGAGGTGGGATCGGGAGCGCGTCTGGCGTTCACCCTGCCGCGGGAGGGATCGAACATCACCTACAACGCCTTCTTGATCCCGAAATCCGCGCCGCATCCGCAGGCCGCCCATGCCTTCCTCAATTTCATCCTCGATGCCCATGTGATCGCCGAGATCTCCAATGACATCCACTACGGCAACGACAATCTGGCGGCACGGCCGTACGTCGATGCGCAACTGTTGAGCGATCCCGCCGTCTATCCGCCGCCTGCGCTTCGCGCGCGGCTGTATCTGCCCGTCGAACTGGGGGCGGACTACGATCGCCTGCGCACGCGGGTGTGGACCCGGATCAAAACCGGCCAATGAACCGGGCGGCCGCCGATGCTACTTAATGACCGTTCAATGCATCACCCGCCGGCTCCGGCACGGAAAATCCTGCGCTTTTGAGAACTCGAGCAAGCTTTCCAGGCCACTGGAAATGTTAGTTTGCGCCCCCATGATTGGGTCCTGCCGCAAAGCCTGGAAGTGCGGAGTTTCAGAGGTCGGAAAGTGAGGAGATCGACATGACGAACATGGTAGGGAATATCGCGCGGTGGGGCAGCAATGCTTTGCTCGTCGGTATGGCCGTATTGACGTATGCGGTATTTGTCCTGGCGAAGTGATTGCGGACAATCGGGTGCGGGGCAGTCAGCCGGACAGGTGTTTCCGGGCTGATCGCCTCGCCTGGCAGGATGCCCCCCGCTGGCCCGGTTTTCGATTCGCGGGCCCACCCTTGCGGTACTGAAATCTTCAAATTCGCGGGTCGCCGGACGGTATTTCGACAATACTACCCGGATGCAGCCCGATGTCGCACCGGTACGCCGTCCTGAACTGACCCGTGGCGTGGGGGCGTGGGCGGCCATCGCCGTCAACGTCGCCAACATGATCGGCACCGGGGTGTTCCTCAAGACCCGCGTCATGACGTGCAACGTGGGCGACGCACGCATCGTGCTTCTCGTGTGGCTCGCCGCCGGATTGTTGTCGCTTGCCGGCACCTTCTCGTATTCCGAAATCGCCGCCATGATGCCGGAGGCCGGCGGCGACTACGTCTACCTGAGCCGCGCTTATGGCCGGCTCACCGGCTTTCTGTTCGGCTGGATGTCCTTTGCCGTGGCTCGCGCAGGTTCCCAGGCGGCGCTTGCGGTGGGGCTGGCCATCTTCATGAACGTGGCCGTGGGTGGCACGTTGGCGGCCTGGCACTGGCAGGCGGACGTGTTGGGGGTGTCCTGGCGCATCACGGGCCTGACCGCGGTCGCCCTGATCACCATCTGGATCGTGGCCTTGATCAATTGCGCCTCCGTCGCCGCCGGCGGACGCACGGCGTTGGTGGTGACCATCGCCAAGGTGGCGCTGGTATTCGGCGTCGG
>CAZZWZ010000302.1:0-4479 GCA_964657955.1 uncultured Steroidobacteraceae bacterium | reverse complement strand
CCGGCGAGGCAGCGCCCGGCGTGGCGGCCACGGGCAGTCCTCTCGCAATTCCCGCGTTGAACTTCCATGCGGCCGACCTGATCTGGGGCGACCGGCGCTTCGGCGACGTGCGGGCGGCCCTGGTGAAATTGAACGACGGCATCAGCCTGCAGCGGCTGACGGCCACCACGCCGAATTTTTCGCTGTCCGCCGACGGCGAGTGGCGCGGCGCGGGCGCGGGTACCGCGCGCATGCAAGGCCAATTGTCGAGTTCGGACGTGGGCGCGACCATGAAGGAGCTGGGAACGGAGGCGGTGATCGAGGCCAGGGGCGGGCAGCTGGACTTCGATCTGAGCTGGGCGGGCGCACCCACCGCGGAGGCACTCAGCCTGGCGGCGGGTCACGTGCAGGTAGCGCTGGACAAGGGGCAGCTGACCGGGATCGACCCGGGCGCCGGACGCGTGCTGGGGCTTGCGAGCCTGACGGCACTGCCGCGCCGATTGTCGCTGGATTTCAGCGACTTGACCGACAAAGGCTTCGCGTTCGACACCGTTCGCGGCGATCTGGACCTGCACGACGGCAGTGCCTACACCGACAACCTGCTGGTGAAGGGCCCGGCCGCGGAAATCGGTCTCATCGGACGGGTCGGCTTGAAAAACCGGGATTACGACCAAACCGTCGTGGTGACGGGAAACGTCAGCAGCACGCTGCCCCTGGCGGCGTTCGTGGCGGGTCCCGTGGTGGGCGGCGCCGTGCTGCTCTTCACCCAGGTGTTCAAACAACCGCTGAAGGGGTTGGCGCGGGGGTATTATCGAATCACCGGAAGCTGGGATAATCCGGTGGTGGAACGAATCAAAAGTGCAGACGCCGCCGCCGCGACTGCGGAGGCCTCGAAGTGATGGGAACAGTAGCCGCGATTCAAATGACGTCCAGCCACCTCGTGGCGGACAACCTCGCCGCCGCCGGGGCGCTGTTGCGCGAGGCGAAGGAGGCGGGCGCAGCCGTCGCCTGTCTGCCCGAGAATTTTTCCTTCATCGGCAAGAAGGATGCCGACAAGCTGCAGATCGCCGAACCCGACGGCCACGGCGTCATCCAGGATTTCCTCAGCGCTACGGCGCGGGAATTGAAGATGTGGATACTGGGCGGCACCACCGTCATCCAGGGCGATTCGCCGACGCGCGTGTCGAATGCATCGTTGCTGATCGACTCGGACGGCAACCGGGTGGCGCGCTACGACAAGATCCACCTGTTCGACGTGACCATCCCCGGCCGGGAGGAGTCCTACCTGGAGTCCACGCACGTGACGCCGGGGCGGCGGGTGGTGGTCGCCGACACACCCGTGGGACGGCTGGGCCTTTCGGTTTGCTACGACATGCGTTTTCCCGAGTTGTACCGCGACCTCGTGTCGCAGGGCGCGGAATGGCTGAGCATGCCCGCGGCTTTCACGGTGCCGACGGGCCGTGCGCACTGGGAGACGCTGTTGCGGGCGCGGGCCATCGAGAATCTTTGCTACGTGGTGGCGCCCGCGCAGTGCGGCACGCATTCCAGCGGCCGGGAAACCTACGGCGACACGTTGATCGTGGATTACTGGGGCCAGGTGCTGTCGCGCATGAGCCGCGGCACCGGCGTGGTGACGGCGGAGATCGATCTCGCCAAGCAGGCCGAGACCCGCCTGCGATTTCCGGCGCTGGAGAACCGCCGCCTCGGACGTGCATCCGCCGCGGCGGTGTCCGCGTGAGCGCCTCGCCCGTGCAGGCCGCACCCATGTTCGACGTGGCGCAGCGCATGATTCTCGATCCGTCGGGACTGGATGCGAACCGCCTGTCCACCGTGCTGGGCACGGTGATGAGTCGTGGCGTGGATTATGCGGATTTGTACTTTCAGCTGTCGCGCGAGGAGTCCTGGGCGCTGGAGGACGGCATCGTCAAGGAAGGTTCCCACAGCATCGAGCAGGGCGTGGGCGTGCGCGCCATCGCCGGCGAGAAGACCGGCTTCGCGTACACCGACGAAGTGCAGTTGCCGGCGCTGGTGGAAGCCTCGGATGCGGCGCGGGCCATCGCCCGCAGCGGCGCCGGCCAGTCGGTCAGGGCCTGGCAGCGGCCGTTGACGCACCGGTTGTACCTGCCCATCGATCCGCTCGACACCATCCGCGACGAGGAGAAGGTGGCGTGGCTCATGAAGGTGGACGCCGACACGCGGCGCATCGACCCGCGGGTCAAGCAGGTGATGGCGAGCCTGGCCGCCACGCACGAGGTGGTGCTGATCGCCACCAGCGACGGCACCTTGACCGCCGACGTGCGTCCGCTGGTGCGCATCAACGTGTCGGTGATCGTCGAGCAGAACGGCCGGCGCGAACAGGGCTACAGCGGCGGTGGCGGCCGTTTCGGTCTGGACGAGTTGCTGCGCGGCGAGGAGCCGTTCCAGCACGGCCGCGAAGCGGTGCGGCAGGCCCTGGTCAACCTGGAAGCGGTGGCGGCGCCGGCCGGCTCCATGCCGGTGGTGCTGGGGTCCGGCTGGCCGGGCATCTTGTTGCACGAGGCCATCGGTCACGGACTGGAGGGCGATTTCAACCGCAAGGGCACGTCGGCCTTCTCCAACCGCATCGGTCACAAGGTGGCGGCGGACGAGATCACGGTGGTGGACGACGGCACGCTGGATCGGCGCCGCGGCTCGCTCAACGTCGACGACGAGGGCACGCCGACGCAGTGCACGGTGTTGATCGAGAACGGTGTGCTCCGCGGCTACATCCAGGACCGCATGAACGCGCGGCTGATGAACATGCCCGCCACGGGCAACGGGCGGCGCGAGTCGTTCGCGCACATGACCCTGCCGCGCATGACCAACACGTACATGCGTGCGGGCACGCGCGACCCGCAGGAGATCATCGCGTCGGTGGAGAAGGGGCTGTATGCGGTGAATTTCGGCGGCGGACAGGTCGACATCACGTCGGGCAAATTCGTTTTCTCCGCCAGCGAGGCCTACCTCATCGAGAACGGCAGGGTGACCACCCCCGTGAAGGGCGCCACGTTGATCGGCAACGGTCCCGACGTGCTCACCCGGGTCAGCCTCGTCGGTAACGACATGCGCCTCGACGGCGGGGTCGGGACCTGCGGGAAGGAGGGCCAATCGGTGCCCGTCGGGGTGGGCCAGCCCACGCTGCGCATCGATGCGCTGACGGTGGGTGGCACGGGCTAGCTCATCGCAGAGGGGTGGTGGCGGAGCCCGAGATGGTCGCGGGCGTCGGCACCGATGGAGTTTCGGTGCCGGTGGGATAACTGCACGTTCGCATCGCGGATCGCAATTTCCGCGGGCGTGCCCGCCGCGGCACACTGCATCGGCGGTTTCAGGGACGAAGCCCCGGCGGGATGCGCACGACGCCTGCTGTAGGGCGGGCAGGGACGCCCGCCGCTTTGCCGGCGCATTTCGTCACCCGCAGCATCCATCGTTCCCCACGCGGGCGCCACCCACCCGGTGCTTGAACTTCCGGCAGGGCCCGCGGTCCTTGTGGCATCAGTCAGAATTGGAGCGGACGATGCACCGAGGCGTGATGTGGTGTGGGAGCGTGGGCGCGCTGGGCCTGCTGAGCGTGCTGCTCCTGCAGCCCGTGCGGGCCTCCGATTGGAATCCGCTCGGCCTCTATGCCGGTGCCGGCGTGGGCGAATCGACGGTCCGCAGCGATCATGCCTTCGACCCCTACTATCCGGATGATTCCCATCCGCACCACACGGCCTACAAGGTGCTGGCGGGCATCCGCCCGATTCCCTTCCTGGGGGCGGAGGCCGAGTACATCGACTTCGGACATCCCAGCAGTTCGGACGGCTACTTCGATCATCTGAACGGCCTCGACTACAACGCCGACTCGCACCCGAAGGCGGGTGTCCTCTCTGGCATCGCCTACCTGCCGCTGCCCTTCGTCGACGTGTTTGCCAGGGCCGGCGTGGCGCGGCTCGAAACCAACGTGAACACCTACTCCGAGGGCGCGTGCACGGAAATCGTTCCGGGCGGCAATTGCGGGATCACGGAGTACCGGCGCCATGACTGGGAGACCAAGGCCGCCTACGGCGGCGGCGTGCAGGCACATTTCTTCGGCGCGCTGGGCGTGCGTGCGGAGTACGAGCGCATCAACTCGAGCCATGGCGCGCCGGACGCCTTCACGGTGAGCGCGACCTGGACTTTTTGAGCGTGGCCGATGCGATGCCGGGGGCGGATCGTTCCTGCCACGAACCGACGGCACCTCGCGGGCCCGTTGAGGGGCATGTAGGGATTGCCCTCCGCACCGATGGGGTTCAGATAGTTGTCGCCGCTCCGGGTCGAGACCGGCCGTACCTGTAGCCTGAATCGCAGTAGCCGCCGCCCTCGTCGAAGGTGATGAACATGGCGGTGACAACGGGTTGCAGATGCGACGCCGATGTCCGCGACGCCGACCATTGCGAATGGTTGCCCCCGCGACGCGCAACCTCGTGGCCAATTCCGGGCGACCTGCATGAACACGCCGGCTTC
>CAZZWZ010000301.1:0-4501 GCA_964657955.1 uncultured Steroidobacteraceae bacterium | reverse complement strand
CCCGAGCACGACGCCATGACACCGGGCACGACGCCTCCCACCACGGTCCCTTACTGGCAGGATGACGTGGCGACGCCCGATCTGCCCTCGTTCGCGCTGCCGGACCGCGTGGACGTTTTGATCATCGGGGCCGGATACACGGGACTGTCGGCGGCGGCTGCGACCGGCGGGGCCGGGGCGGACACGTTGGTGTTGGAGGCCGGCACGCTGGGCACCGGCTGCTCGGGGCGCAATGGCGGCCAAGTGGCCTACAGCATCAAACCGGCGGCGAGGACTCTCGTGGCGCGGTTCGGCGAGGCGCGTGGCCTCGCCATCGCCCGCGAGGGCCGGGCTGCGCTGGATCACCTGCGCACGCTCGCCGCCGAGCCAGGATTCGACTGCGGGTGGCGCGAAGACGGGTGTTTTTTCGGCGCGCACACGCGCCGCCATTTCCGGGCGTTGGTGCGCGAGGCGCAGCGGCAACTGCCCGGCCTCGAACAAAGAATCACGGTGGTGCAACGCGCCGATCAGCGGCAGGAAATCGCCAGCGACTTCTATCATGGCGGGCTCGTGTATCACGACGACGCGTCGATTCATCCCGTGCGGCTGCTCCTCGCGCTGTGGCGCCGTGCGCGGCAGGCGGGCGCCCGTGTCCTGGATCGCTGCGCGGCGCTGGCCATCGAGCCGGTGCGGGGCGGATTCGCGGTGACCACGGCGCGGGGCACGGTCGAGGCGCGCAAGGTTCTCATCGCGACCAACGGCTACTCGGGAACGCTCTCACCCTGGCACCGACGCCGCGTGATTCCCATCGGCAGCTACCAGCTGGCCACCGAACCGCTGGGTGCTTTGCGGGTGAGAGAGCTGATCCCGGCTCTGCGCAACGTCGTCGATTCGCGGCGGGTGGTGGTGTACTACCGGCCGTCTCCCGACGGCGAGCGGGTGATCTTCGGCGGGCGCGCGGCGCTGGCCGAGACTGACCCGCTGGCGTGCCTGCCGCGATTGCAATCCATGTTGACGCAAATCCTGCCGCAGCTGGCCGGTGCGCGCATCACGCACGCCTGGGGTGGGCGGGTGGCCTACACCTTCGATACGCTGCCGCATCTGGGACGACGGGGCGAGTTGTATCACTGCATGGGTTATTGCGGACAGGGCGTGCCGCTGGCGCCGTATTTCGGGCACCGCATCGGACAACAGATGATGGGGCTTGCCGAGGGACGCACCGCGCTGGACGACGTGCCGTTCGCTTCCCGTCCCTACTATGGCGGCACACCCTGGTTCCTGGCTCCTTCGGTGCTCGCTTATCGGACGTTGGATGCCTGCGGCCTGTAACTGGATCGATGTACCGGTGCGCGACGGGGCGGATCGCCCGTTCCTGCGCACCCCGGAAGGTCGCGAGATCACGTACGGAGAGCTGCGGGCGCAGACGGCGCATTTCGTCGCGGCGCTGCGCCGATGCGCCGTGGTGCCGGGCGATCGGGTGGCCGTGCAGGTGGACAAATCCGCCGAGGCCGTGCTCCTGTACGTCGCCTGTTTGCGCATGGGTGCCGTCATGGTCCCCATCAACGTGGCCAACACCGCATCCGAGGTGGCCTACTTCCTCGGCGATTCGCAACCCCGGCTCGCCATCGTGAGACCCGAGGACGGGGAGCGGCTGCGGCCGCTGGTGCGCGAGGCGGGCGTGTCCGGCTTTCAGACGCTGGGCGCCGACGGTTCCGGTTCCTTCATGGACCTGGTGCGCCCGCGTGCGGCCCTGGCGCCCGAGTGCATGGGCTTCGACGGCGGCAGCGCTGCGCCGGCGGCCATCGTGTACACCTCCGGGACCACCGGCCGCTCCAAGGGGGCCACGTTGACGCGGGGCAATCTCGTCTCGAATGCGGCGGCGCTGGTGGAGGCATGGCGTTTCACCGATCGGGACGTGTTGTTGCACGCGCTGCCGCTGTTTCACGTGCACGGCTTGTTCGCGGCGATCAACACGGCGCTGGCGGCGGGCGCCGCCATGGTGCTGCTGCCGAAATTCGACGCGGCCGCGGTGCTCCGATGGTTGCCGCAGAGCACGGTGTACATGGGCGTGCCCACCCATTACACGCGCCTGCTGCAGGAGCCCGGGCTGGACGGCGCGGCGACGGCGTCCGTGCGGCTGTTCATCTCCGGGTCTGCGCCGTTGCTGGTGGAGACGCAGCGCGAATTCCTGCGGCGCACCGGCCATGCGATCCTGGAGCGTTACGGCATGACCGAAACCCTCATGAACACGGCGAATGCGGTCGGTGGTACCCGGATGACGGGGTCCGTGGGTCCGCCGCTGCCCGGCGTGTCGATCCGGCTGGCGGGCGGCGTCGACGCGTCCGCGCACACGATCGGCGAGCTGCAGATCAAGGGCCCCAATGTGTTCGCCGGATACTGGCGCGACGAGCGCAAGACGCGCGAGGAACACACCGCGGACGGCTGGTTCAAGACCGGGGACCTGGGTCGCATCGAGGACGGACACGTCTTCATCGTCGGGCGGGCGAAGGATCTGGTGATCAGCGGCGGTTACAACGTCTATCCCAAGGAGGTGGAGCTGGAACTCGACCGGGTTCCCGGGGTGGCGGAGAGTGCGGTATTCGGCGTGCCTCACGCAGACTTCGGCGAGGCCGTCACCGCCGTCGTGGTTTGCGATCCCGGGCACCTCGTGTCGGAGGCGGACATCGTGGCCGCCGTGAAGGCGCGCTTGGCTGCGTACAAGGTGCCGAAGCGCATCCTGTTCAGCGCCGAGCTGCCGCGCAACGCCATGGGCAAGGTGCAGAAGAACGTGCTGCGTGCTCAGCACGCGACGCTCTACCAACGCGTGCAGGGCGCCCGGGACACGAGATGACTCAGCCGCTCGCCATCGCCGTTTCATTGTTGATCATCATCGCCGCAGTCTCGGTGGCGGCCGCCCGCGCCAAGACGCCGCCCGCGATCCTTCTGGTGCTGACGGGCGTGGGTCTCGCACTGATCCCGGGCCTGCCCACGGTGGCCATGGCGCCTAATTTCGTGCTGCTCGTGGTGCTGCCACCGGTGATCTATTCATCGTCCGTCGCGATGAGCTGGCGGGAGTTCAAGTTCAACCTGCGTCCGATTTCGCTGCTCGCCACCGGCTGCGTGGTGTTCACCACCATCGCCGCCGCGGCCGCGGCCCATTGGCTGCTCGGGCTGCCGTGGTCGGAGGGTTTCCTGCTCGGGGCCATCGTCTCGCCGCCGGATGCCGTCGCGCCCCTGGCGATCGCCCGCCGGATGCGTCTGCCGCGACGCATCCTGGTCGTGCTTGAGGGGGAGGGTCTGGCCAACGACGCCACGGCGCTGGTCCTGTACCGCTTCGCGGTGGCGGCCGTGAGCGTGGGCTCGTTTTCATTGCGGGAAGCCCTGACGACCTTCGCCGTCATCACCGTCGGCGAAATCGCCTGGGGCCTGCTGGTGGGTTGGAGCATGCTGCGTCTGCGGCGCTGGGTGCGCGAGCCGCGCATCGAAATCATGCTGTCGCTGTTGACGCCGTTCATCGCCTACTGGCCGCCCGAACAGCTGGGCGGGTCGGGGGTGCTCGCCACCGTGGTCGCGGGCCTGTACATCAGTTGGAACGGTCTGCGGCTCATCAGCGCGGCGACGCGCCTGCAAGGGATCTTCTTCTGGGATTTTCTGATCTATCTCATCGAGGGCATGGTGTTCCTGGTCACGGGTCTGCAGGCGCGTGCCTTGATGAATCACTTCGGCGACCGGTCGGTGCTCGATCTGGCGGCATCGGCATTCATCGTCTGCGGCGTGGTGGTGATCGCACGTTTCGCGTGGATGTTTCCGGCCACGTATGCGCCGCGATGGCTGCTGCCGCAGCTCGAGCGCACCGATCCATCGCCCCCCTGGCAGTGGCCCTTCGCCATCGCGTTCACGGGCATCCGGGGCATCGTCTCGCTGGCCGCCGCACTCGCCATCCCGCTGACCGTCGAGGACGGCCGGGCCTTTCCGCATCGCGATCTGATCCTGTTCCTGACGTTCTCCGTCATCCTCGTCACCCTGGTGGGGCAGGGCCTGCTGTTTCCGGCCGTGATCCGCGCGCTGGGCCTCGCCAATGCAGGTCATCGCGAGTACGACGCGGAGAGGCGGCATACTTTCGCGGCGCGGCGCGGGGCCATCCGCGCTGCCCTGGCGCGTCTCGGCGACCTGCATGGCGAGAGGCCTCTGCCGGATGCGGTGTTGAAGCCGCTGCAGACCGGACAAAGAGACCGGCTACATTATGTCGAATACGGCAGCGGCGAGAATCCCGACGGTCAGGCGCTCATCGCGCTCTACGACGAAACCGAATGCCGGTTGCTCGCGGCCGAGCGTGAATACGTCAACGAAGCCTATCGCCGGGGCATGCTCGACGATGAGCCGCGGCGCCGGGTCGAGCGGGACCTGGATCTGCGCGATGCGTCCCTCGCGAATCTTCGTGCCCAGGAGTAACGGGGCGCGGCGCACCGTGCCCGGCGGCCCTGGAACCGCGCCCGGCCTCGGACGCGCGACCGGTCATGAA
>CAZZWZ010000300.1:0-4570 GCA_964657955.1 uncultured Steroidobacteraceae bacterium | reverse complement strand
GCCCGACCACGCCGTCCCGCGCGACTCTGAGGAGAGCAAGCATCGTGCCGCGGCAGCGGCCGGCGCCGCCTCGCCGTCCTCCCCCGTCCCGAAGCCGGTCACGCCGGCACCGCCGGACGTGGTGCGTCATGGGTGGGAGGCCCAGCTGGGCAGTTTCGCCAATCGGCCCAACGCCGAGGCACTGGAGCGTCGTCTGCGCGCGCAGGGCTTCTCCACGGCGTTGGTCACCACGGGTACGGGTCGGGCGCTGCGCTACCGGGTCCGGGTGGGCCCCGTGACGGATCGAACCGGTGCGCAGAAGACCATCGCGCGTTTGAAGAAGGCGGGGCATTCCGCCAGCATCGCCGCCCAGTGAGCGCATGCCCGCAGGATGGTTTCGCGGCAACCCGGGCGACGCTCGGGTAGAATGGACGGCGTAGCGAGGTGGTTCTTTGACGGGCGCCGATGTCTTGATCCTGGTGGTGTTGTTGGGCTCCGTCGCGATCGGTGTGCTGCGCGGGTTCGTGCGCGAGGCCGTATCGCTGGTGTTCTGGGTCCTGGCCATCGTGGCCGCGTGGAGATTCGGGTCGCTGGTCGAGCCGCATCTCGGCGGTTTGCTGGCGAACCCGCAGATCGCACCCTGGATCGGGCGGCTGGTCGTTCTGGTGCTGGTTTTGTTGGTGGGTTGGGTGGTCGGCATGCTGCTCGGTTACTTCACGCGCAGCATGGGGTTGGGACCGCTCGACCGGGTGATCGGCCTGTTGTTCGGCATCGTGCGCGGCATGGTGCTGGTGGGACTGCTGGTCATCGGCGCCGAGTTGTTGCATTTGAATCGGGAAGCGTGGTGGGGCCGCTCGACACTGGTGCCCTACGCCGAGATCGCCGGCGACCGCCTGCGGGCCATGGTGGGGGAACGCGGCGATCCCTGGGCGAGGCTCGATCGGCTGGGCAGCAAGGGTCACGGCAAATAGCCGAACTATCGGAGGCAGCATGTGTGGAATCGTCGGGATGGTCGGGGTGAGCGCCGTCAATCAGCGGATTTACGACGCATTGACGGTGCTGCAACATCGGGGCCAGGACGCCGCGGGCATCATGACGGCGGAAGCCGGCGAGCTGTTCATGCGCAAGGATTCCGGGCTGGTGCGCGACGTGTTCCAGCAGAAGCACATGCTGAAGCTCAAGGGCAACATCGGGATCGGCCACGTGCGCTATCCCACGGCGGGTGCCGACAGCGCGCACGACGCGCAGCCGTTCTACGTCAATTCCCCCTACGGCATCTGCCTCGGTCACAACGGCAACCTGACCAACGCGCTCGAACTGGCCGAGGTGCTGGTGCGCGAGGATCGGCGGCACCTCAACACCCACTCCGATTCCGAGGTGCTGCTCAACGTGCTGGCGTCCGAACTCGAGCGCGTCGGCACCCCGCGGGTGACCGCGGCCGACGTGTTCGCGGCGGCGAGCGCGGTGTACCGGCGATGCCGCGGCGGTTATGCGGTGGTGGCCATGGTCATCGGCCACGGCATCCTCGGGTTTCGCGATCCGAACGGCATACGGCCGCTGGTCATCGGCAATCGCGAGACCAACAAGGGGACGGAGTGGATGCTCGCCTCCGAGAGCGTCGCCCTCGACATGCTGGGCTTCAAGATGGTCCGCGACGTCGCGCCCGGCGAGGCGGTGTTCGTCGACGAACAGGGCCGGTTCTATGCGCAGCAATGCGTGGCCACCGCACGTCATACCCCGTGCATCTTCGAATATGTTTATTTCGCACGGCCCGATTCCATCATCGACAACATTTCGGTGTACAAGGCGCGCCTGCGCATGGGCGAACACCTGGCCGAAAAGATCAAGCGGGCACGGCCGGATCACGACATCGACGTGGTCATTCCCATCCCGGACACCAGCCGCACGGCCGCCGTGCAGGTGGCGCAGCTGCTCGGCGTGAAATACCGCGAGGGCTTCATCAAGAACCGCTACATCGGCCGGACCTTCATCATGCCGGGGCAGGAGCAGCGTTCGAGGTCGGTGCGCAGCAAGCTGAACGCCATCGATCTGGAGTTTCGCGGCAAGACGGTGCTGCTGGTGGACGATTCCATCGTGCGGGGCACCACCTCGGCGCAGATCATCGACATGGCACGCGAGGCCGGCGCCAAGAAGGTGTACTTCGCCTCCGCCGCGCCGCCGGTGCGCTATCCCAACGTCTACGGCATCGACATGCCGGACACCTCGGAACTGGTCGCGGCCGGTCACACCGACGAGGAGGTGCGCGACATCATCGGCGCCGACTGGCTGATCTACCAGGACCTCGACGATCTGGAACATGCCGTGCGGCACGACCACGCCAAGATCACCGCCTTCGACACCTCGTGTTTTTCGGGGCACTACGTGACCGGCGACGTGACGCCGGAATACCTCCGGCGGCTGCAGGGAGAACGCTCCGACGAGGCCAAACAGCAGCGCCGCGACAGCACGGCGCGGGGCTTGAAGTCGGTTCGCGTCCTCTAGCCCGGGTCCGCGGTTGTCGCTGCGTCTGTTGCTGATCGGCGAGCGGACCGAATATCGGCAACTGGTCACGCTGCACGTGGCGATCGAATGGCCCGGGGCCACCGTCGTCGAGCACCGACTGGGCGAGGACGCGCCGCTCGACGCGCAATTCGCGGCCGCGGGATTCGACGCGGCGGTGCTGGTCGGCGCCCCCCCGACCACGCGTCTGCAGCTGTACGCCGGCGAGCTGCTGGCCCGGCCCGAATTCGCACCCATCGTCCTCGTCCTGCTGACCGACGCGCCGCCGTTCGAGCGCACCACGCCCGGAGTGCGCGTGGTGTACGGGCGCAAGATCGACCGCGAGCGGCTGGTGGGGGCCATCCAGGAGGCCGCGCGGGAACACCGACAACTGTTGGCGATGTGGCGCGGCCGGCCGGACTTCGAGCAGCGATACATTTTCGGCACCGTCAGGATCCGCGGCCACCGCTGCCTCAGGCAGGTGGGCAGCGGCGGCATGTGCCGGATCTATCTCGCCGAGAGCGAGCGCGCAGGCAGCCTGGTGGTGCTGAAGGTGTTCAATCAGGTGCCCGACGTGGCGGAGCGCAGCGTGGGATTCGACCGGTTCCTCCAGGAGTACGAGATCGTCGCCGGGCTGCAGCATCCCAACATCGTGCGCATCTACGATCTGGGCGTCGCGGACGATCATGCTTACATCGCCATGGAGCACTTTGCCGCGGGCGACCTGCGGCAGCGCATGAGAACGCCGCTGTCGCCGGCCGAGGCCCTGCATTTCCTCCAACAGATGGCGGCCGCGCTCGAGGCCATTCACGACGTGGGGGTGCTCCACCGCGATCTGAAGCCGGCCAATGTGATGCTGCGTCCCGACGGGTCGCTGTGCCTGATCGATTTCGGTCTGGCCAAGGCGAATGAACGGGGTGTGGATCTCACGGGTGCGCGCCAGATTTTCGGCACACCGTACTACATGAGCCCGGAGCAGGGTCACGCCGAGGACATCGATGCGCGCAGCGATCTGTACAGCCTCGGCGTGGTGTTCTACGAGATGTTGACCGGACGCAAGCCCTACACCGGCGGCACGGCCATGGAGGTCATCTACAAGCACAAGCGCGCCGAGCTGCCGCCCGTCGCGCCGCAGTTCGCAGCGTACGAGGCCATCCTGCTGCGCCTGCTGGCCAAGGCGCCGGCGGACCGCTTTCAATCGGCGGGCGAGGTGCTGCGGGCGGTGGCTGCGTTGAGGGAGCCGGCATGAACGCCGTGACCGCGCCGCCGCCGAAGGTTGCGCCGCCGGCAGGGGCCGCGCCGCCGGCGCCCCCCGCGCCATTCGTGCATCCCTTGTTGCGCGCGCCCACCCCCGCGGCGTGGCTCGCGGCCGCGTGCGCCAGTCAGGACCTGCTGCTGATCGACCACGCGAATTGCGAGAAGAAGGCGGCCTCCACCGCCGTCGCGCTGATGTTCGCCTATGCGGAGGATCTGGAACTGACCGACCGGATGTCGCGGCTGGCACGCGAGGAGCTGCGGCATTACGAGCAGATCGCCAGGCTCATCCGCCGGCTCGGGGTGGTTCCGCGGCGTCTCGGTCCCGGCCGCTATGCCGAGAGCCTGCGCCGGTTGGTGGCGAAGACCGAGCCGCAGCGCGAGGTGGACCTCATGGTGTGCGGCGCGTTCATCGAGGCACGCTCGTGCGAACGCTTCGCCGCCCTGGGACCGGCCATCGGCGGTGCGGCGGGGGAGCTGTTCCTCGGCCTGCATGCGGCCGAAGCCCGTCACCAGGGGGTGTATCTGGGCCTCGCGCGCCGCGCCGCCGTGCGCGCCGGGATCGACCTCGAGCGGCGCATCGCCGATTTTGCCGTGCGCGAGGCCGAGTTGATCACCGCCCCCGATGCGCAGTTTCGATTCCACTCGGGCGTGCCGTCCGATGCCGGCGCGCGGCCGGACGCCCGAACTGCCTAGCGGTCCAGCACCCCGAGTTCGGGGCCGCTGCGGTTCCAGCGCAAGATGCTGCCCTGGCGATGCCAGTCGCCGAGCACGATGCGCGTGCAGGGCCGTCCATCGACGGTGAGCGGATGGATGGCCGGACGGTGATGATCACCGG
>CAZZWZ010000299.1:0-4627 GCA_964657955.1 uncultured Steroidobacteraceae bacterium | reverse complement strand
CGACGCCGTGGCCCGCGCCGCTCCCGCGGTGGTCAACATCTACACGGCCCGCGTGGTGACCGAGCGCCGCGAGGCCACGCCCCTGGAGCATTTGTTGGGCGACTACAATCCCAGCATCCGTCAACGCGTCGAGCGCAGCCTGGGCTCCGGGGTGATCGTCGACCAGATGGGCACCATCGTCACCAACCAGCACGTCATCGCCGGCGCCGACTCCATCCGCGTGCAGCTGTCGGACGGACGCATCGCCGAGGCCACCGTCACCGGACAGGATCCCGACACGGACATCGCGTTGCTGGATCTGTCCATCGGGAATCTGCCCATCATGCCGCTCGGCAGATCGGACACCTTGCGCGTGGGCGACATCGTGCTCGCCATCGGCAGTCCCTACGGCCTGAGCCAGACCGTGACCCAGGGCATCGTCAGCGCCGTCGGCCGCGGCCAGCTCGGTCTCGCGACCTTCGAGAATTTCATCCAGACCGATGCGGCCATCAATCTGGGCAACTCCGGCGGCGCGCTCGTCGACGGCAACGGCGACCTGGTGGGGATCAACACCGCCGTGCTGAACCGCACCGCCGGCGGCCCGGAGGGCATCGGCTTCGCGATTCCCGTCAATCTGGTCCGCGGCGTGATGGAGCAGATCCTCGAGCACGGCCACGTGGTGCGGGGGTGGCTGGGCTTCATGCCCGAGGATCTGACCCCCGCGCAGTCCGCGCAATTCGGCATCGACACCGACGCAGGAGTGGGCGTGGCCAAGATCTTCCTCAAGACCCCGGCCTACGAAGCCGGCGTGAGGCCGGGCGATCTGGTGACCGGCCTCAACGGCAATCCCGTGAAGAGCTCCCAGGACCTGGTGAGCCGGGTGGCCGTGCTGAAGCCGGGTTCGGAAGTCGAACTCGACGCGCGCCGCGGGCGTCAGGCCTACAAGGTGAAGCTCAAGATCATCGAGCGGCCCAACTCGCAGACCCAGCACGGCTGATCGCCGCAGCCGCCGCGCATCAGGGCGTGCGGCGAATCCTCGCGCCCAGCTGCTGGAACTTTTCCTCGATGGCCTCGTAGCCGCGGTCGATGTGGTAGATGCGCTCGATCTCGGTGTGGCCGTCCGCCACCAATCCCGCGAGCACCAGGCTCGCCGATGCACGCAGGTCGGTGGCCATCACGGGCGCCGCGGTCAGGCGTTCCACGCCGTTGATGATGGCGGTGTTGCCCTCGAGACGGATTTCCGCGCCCATGCGACGCATTTCGAGCATGTGCATGAAACGGTTCTCGAAGATCGTCTCCACGATGGTGCCCACGCCGGTGGCGACGGTGTTGAGCGCCGCGAACTGCGCCTGCATGTCGGTGGGAAAGGCCGGATACGGCGCCGTGCGGATGTCCACCGCGGTCGGGCGCCGCGCGCGCATGTCCACTTCCACCCAATGGTCGCCCGCCGTCACCAGGGCTCCGGCCTGCCGCAGCTTGCCCAGCACCGCATCCAGATGTTCGGGGCGCGTGTTCTTCACGCGCACGTGGCCGCCGGTGATGGCGGCCGCGACCAGATAAGTGCCGGCTTCGATCCGGTCGGGCAGCACTTCGTAGGCCGTGCCGTTGAGACGCGACACGCCTTCGATCACGATGGTGTCGGTACCGGCCCCCTTGATCTTCGCGCCCATGGCGATCAGGAAATGCGCGAGGTCGACGACCTCGGGCTCGCGGGCGGCGTTCTCGAGCACGGTCTCGCCCTCCGCCAGCGTCGCCGCCATCATCAAATTTTCCGTCCCGGTGACGGTGACCGTTTCGAGCACCAACCGGGCGCCGTGCAGGCGCCGCGCGCGCGCCTTGATGTAACCGTTCTCGATGTGGATGTCGGCCCCCATCGCCTGCAGTCCGGCGACGTGGATGTTCACGGGGCGCGCGCCGATCGCACAGCCCCCCGGCAAGGACACGTCCGCCGATCCGTGCCGTGCCACCAGGGGCCCGAGCACCAGGATGGCGGCGCGCATGGTCTTGACCAGCTGATACGGCGCGAACCGCTCGGTGAGCGTCGAGGCATCCACCTCGATGCGCATTTTCTCGTCGATGGTCACCGACACGCCCATGCGCCCCAGCAGTTCGATCATGGTGGTCACGTCCTGCAGGTGCGGGACGTTCGACACCGTGACGGGGCCGTCGGCCAGGAGACAGCCGGCGAGGATGGGCAGCGTCGCATTCTTCGCACCCGAAATGCGGATCTCCCCCTCCAGCGGCACCCCGCCGTGAATCTGCAATTTATCCACGGGACTGCGCCGCGTATTCGTCGGGCGTGAACACCTGCAGCGCGAGCGCGTGAATCTCCTGTCCCACCGCCGTGCCCAGCGTCGCGTACACCATTTGATGGCGCTGGACGGCGCGCTTGCCGGCGAATGCGGGCGCCACCACCACGGCCTCGAAATGCACGTTGTCCTCGCTGGCGACCATCGCCCTGGCGCCGGCCAGGCCGGCCTGGATCCGCGCCGCAATTTCTTCTGGGTTCATAGTGTCCTGTCCCGCGCTGTGTAACGAGCCGCGAGTTTAGCTCACCGGCGGCGGGATACCCCCATACGCGGTATCATCCGGCGATGAACCTCGGCATCGCGAACGTCGACCTCACGGACGACGCATTGGTCGAACAAGGCCGTCAGGCCCTCGCGATCGAGATCGACGGGTTACGCGCCCAGCTGCCCCGCCTCGGCACGGATTTCGCGCGCGCCTGCCGGCTGTGCCTGGATTGCCGCGGACGCGTCGTGGTCACCGGGATGGGCAAGTCGGGACACATCGGCGGCAAGATCGCCGCCACGCTGGCGAGCACGGGCACTCCGGCCTTCTTCGTCCATCCGGGCGACGCCAGCCACGGCGACGTGGGCATGATCATCCGCGAGGATGTGGTGCTGGCGCTGTCGAATTCCGGCGAAACCGACGAGATCCTGCTCATCCTGCCCGTGATCAAACGCCTGGGCGTGCCGTTGATCGCTTTCACCGGGAGCGCCGCCTCGCGCCTGGCCCTCGCCGCCACCGTGCACCTGGACATCGCGGTGCCGGCGGAGGCGTGTCCGCTCAACCTCGCGCCCACCGCCAGCACCACGGCCGCGCTCGCCGTCGGCGATGCCCTCGCCGTCGCGCTGCTCAAGGCACGCGGCTTCACCGAGGACGACTTCGCCCGCTCGCATCCGGCCGGCAGCCTGGGGCGGCGGCTGTTGCTGCACGTCCGGGACGTCATGCGAACGGGCAAGGACGTGCCCAAGGTGGCGGCCGGGACGCCTCTCGCCGACGGACTGATGGAGGTCACCCGCAAGGGGCTGGGCATGACCGCCATCGTCGACGACGCCGACCGGGTGCTCGGCGTGTTCACGGACGGCGACCTGCGTCGCGCGCTCGACCGCGCCGCAGACCTGCATTCGACGCGGATGGACGAGGTCATGACCCGCAACGCCAAGTCCGTGCGCGCCAACACCCTGGCGGCCGAAGCGGTGCACTTGATGGAAACGCATCGCATCACGTCCCTGGTGGTGGTGGACGCATCCGGCACCCTGCAGGGCGCGCTGAACGTGCACGATCTGCTGCGGGCGGGAGTGGTTTGAGCGTGCGCGACCCGCTGCGCACACGCCGTCCCACGCCGCTCGCCGCGATCGAACTGCTGATCCTGGACATCGACGGCGTGCTCACCGACGGCAGGCTTTATTTTTCCTCCAAGGGCGAGGCACTCAAGGTGTTCCACGTGCGCGACGGGCACGGGATCAAGCTGCTGCAGGGGGCCGGGTTCGAGGTGGCCGCGTTCAGCGGGCGGCGTTCCGCGGCGGCCGCGGCGCGGCTGCGCGAACTCGGGGTGCGTCACGTCGTGCAGGGCTGCGGCGACAAGGTGGCGGCGTTGCTCGACCTGACGCAGCGCCTGGGCATTGCGCCGCTGGCGTGTGCCTGCATCGTCGACGACACGCCCGATCTGCCGCTGATGTCCGCGGTGGGCTTCGCCGCCGCGGTGGCCGATGCCCATCCGTTGGTGCGATCCGCCGCACACTGGGTGAGCGGCACACCGGGCGGTCTCGGCGCCGTGCGCGAATTGAGCGACCTGCTGCTGAGCACCCGGGCCGCGCGCACCGGCCGCCGCACGGGCGCCCAGGGCACGGTGGCGGTCGCCCGCCGCGCCGGCGACGGCGGCCGGGTTTCGGCAGCCGCCCGCACGGCGCCCAAGCGTTCGAGGCCGGCCGGCGCGGGTTCGAGCTGATGCTGTTCCGGATCTTCACGGTGATGGCGGTTCTCGCGCTCGCGCTGAGCACCTGGATACTGAGCTCGCCCGGGCGCCGCCCCAGGGCTGCCGCCGATGCGGGCGCCGCGGATCTGCCGGGGTACTACTTGAAGAATGCGCTGCTCACCGACTTCGATGCCGACGGCGCGCCCAGCCTGCATCTGCAGGCCGAGCGCATCGATCAGATCGATCACAGCAGCGAAGTCGCGCTGTCGGACGTGCGGGTGGATTATCAGGCGCCCAATGGCCGCAACTGGGTGTTGTTCGGCGACTTCGCCCGGGTCGCGCCCGGAGGCAGCGTCATCGACGTCTCGAGCAACGTGCGGCTGCAGGGCGATCCGGCGGGCGCCGCGCAAGCGGACACGATCCTGCACTACACGTTCGATCCAGGAT
>CAZZWZ010000298.1:0-4683 GCA_964657955.1 uncultured Steroidobacteraceae bacterium | reverse complement strand
TAGCGCGGCCGCCTGCAGGGTGAGCGGATGGTCCGGGCCGAGTCCGGCGACGAGCGACGTCCTGGCCTGACGCGCGGAGTCGGCGGCGGCCTCCGGCTGACCGAGACCGCGTTGTGCCAGGGCCAACAGCAGTACCGATTCTCCGACATCGGCGCTCCGCTCGGGCTGGCGCGCCCGATTCTTGAACACGGTCAGCGCGTCGGTGGCCGCCTTCTCTGCGTCGAGGAATCGCCGCTCCGCGAGGGCGATCCTGGCTGAAACGAGGAGTGCCGCGCCGTGGTAGTCGTTGCCGCGTGTCGCGGGCTGGCCCAGCTCTTCGACCACCGTGTCGATCCGCCGGCGCGCGGCTGCGAGATCACCCTTTGCCAGCAACAATTCAGCTTCGGCGGTGGCAGCCCGCGAGAGGGGGCGGCTGAATGCCGCCTCTTTTCCCTGCGATAAATCTCGGGCTTTGGATATTTCGTGGCCGGCTTCGTCAAGCCGCCCCATCGCGATGAGAACTCTGGCGCGATTGGCGTGCGCGTACACTTGCGGCATGGGCTCCCCGCTGTGCTCCGCGGACGCGATGGACGAGTCGAACGACGCCAGGGCGGCCTGCAGCTGATTCAATCGAAATTCAACCACTCCCACACCGGTCGTGATGGAGGCCTCGACCGACCCATCATCGGCCGCGGCGTGAGCTTGCGCCAATAGGTCCAGCTCCAGGGGTAGCGCGGTCGTCAACTCGCCCATTTGCATCAGATCGAAGGCCAGGTTGTAGCGTGCCGGCACCGCAATATAGGAATCCTGCCAGCCATTCCGTTCCAGGAGATCGATCTCCCGTTGGGCAAGGGCGAACGCGGTCTTGATGTCGCCTTTATAGACGTGCAACGTCTGCGTGTAGGATAAAACATCGATGAATTCGGTGCCGCGGGTGTTGCCGCTGTTCTCGAGCAGCGTCAGAACTTCATGCATCTCCGCAAGCGCGGCATTCTTGTCGCCCCGATTGTCGTCAACGAAGGCACGAGCGCGTCGGCAGCGGGCGGTGTCCACCGCGGTCGGGTGAGACAGCTTTGCCAGAGCCGCCTCCCCGGCGGCGAGGCGCATCTCGGCCTTCTCAAAGTGGCCGAGATCGGTCTCCGGTTCCACGGCGATGCAATTGATCGCGGCCGTCCACGAAGTATCCTGCATGTCCCTGGCCGCCGTCTCGGCGGCCATCAGGGCGGAATAGCCCTTTTGGCCGTCCCCGTTGCTGATCAAGCTGACGGCCAGGCGGATCAAAAGATCGACGCGAATCCCCGGGTCATCCCCATATTGGCGGGCGAGCATCTGCATGCCCCGGTCGAGGATTTGCTGCGGTGTCACCGGCTTGCCGTCGGCATTGACGGTCGACAACACCTGGGTCAGGAACTGATTCTCGGCATCTCCGCGCCGCTCCTGAAAACGGGCCTGATCGCGTTGCACCTGGGCCTCGCGCATCTGTATCAGCGCGAATACCGTCAAGACGATCAAGGCCAGCGCCGCCACGGCCGTCCCGATGACCGCGCTTCGATGTCGGCGGACGAACTTCGCGGCGAGATACGCCAGGACGCCTTCGCGGGCCTTGACGGGCTCGTGATCCAAATAGCGTTGCAAATCGGCGGCCAATTCCGCGGCAGTGGCGTATCGCTCCTGCGGCTTTTTGCGCAGCGCCTTGCCGACAATGGCGTCGAGGTCGCCGCGCAACGCCCTGCCCGCCGCTCCGGAGACGATCTCTGAAGGACGGACAGGGATGTCCTCGAGTGCCGCCCGGACCCGCTCCGCACGCGTCTTGGTCGGTCCCGCCAGCGGCACGCAGCCGGTGAGCAGCACATGCAGCAGCACGCCGAGCTGGTAGACATCGGTCGCAGTCGACGGTGGCTCGCCCAATATCTGCTCGGGGGCCGCATAGTCCGGCGTCAGGGCGATGTCTTCGATGCGCGTCGCCTGCGACTGATCTTCGGCCGCCAGGTCGTTGCCGATCAGTTTGGCAATGCCGAAGTCGAGCAGTTTGACCGTTCCCTCCGGCGTGACCAGTACGTTGGACGGCTTGATGTCGCGATGCACGATGAGATGCATGTGCGCATGTGCAACCGCGGCGAGGACGTCCAAAAACAGGCGCAGACGGGCGTCGAGCCCGAGCACGTGTGCATCGAAATAGCGGTCGATGGGTTCGCCTTCGACGAATTCCAGGACGAGGTACGGCTCGCCGCCCGGCATGACGCCGGCATCGATGAGGCGGGCGATGTTCGGGTGCGCGAACCGCGCGAGCATCCGACCCTCGCGCCTGAAACGATCGAGGCCGTTGGCCGCAGGCGACGCGAGGTTGGGAAACTTGACGGCAAAGCGGCCCTTGAAGCGCCCGTCGCTGCGCTGGGCAAGCCATACTTCCCCCATGCCGCCCTTGCCGAGCAGCGAATCGATCGTGTATGCACCGACCCGCTGGCCGATTCGCGACGGCTCGCTGCGGATGCACAGCGGACGATTCAGAAAATCCTCGGCATCGAGGTGTTGCTGGTCCATGAGCAGCTTGCCGAGAGGCGCCGCGATATCCGGATGCTCGGCGCCGATCCGGGAAAGCCACGACTCCAATTCCTCCTTCGGAACGTCGTGCGACTGCTCCAGGAACGGAAACACTCGAGCCCAGGTCTCAAGATCCAATTTCATTGGCAGGCCGACATGAAGTCCCGGGCACCAAATCCGTGCACACGCGTTTGCGGAGAACGCGGCAGCTACTTTATCAAATGCGTTTTTTGATTGCGAGAATCGCGACCCGTCGCCACGCGATCGTCGGGGGTTCTTCGTCTACCGCCTGTCGTGGTGTCATGTCGTCATCGACCTCGGGACCACGCGCAAAAGCGGGGCGCAGGGCGGCGGTGCCGGGACTGCAACGGGCCGGATCCCCTCTGCGGTCGGTGCGATCACGCCAACCTATACCAACGTCGAGGTCCTACCCGGACGAGGTCGGAAATCCAAGAACAAGTAAGTTACCGCGACCGAAGTAGCCATCGAGGATCCCCCCGACGATCGACGATCGACGGTCGAGCGCCCTTGCCTAATTGCCTGGCTTTAAGGCTCGAATGCCCCGAAAGAGGGCCTCGGCCAGCGGTTGTGCGCGCACGGCACACAGACCTTGCACAAAAGTTCCGTGCAAGAAACAATGGAATTGCGACTCATCACCTGACTGTTCGATTGCCATGGGAAACATCACGATCCTTCTTGGCGAGATGCGCACCGGCAATTCGCGCGCCCGCTCCGAACTTTTCACGCAAGTTTACGACGAACTGCAGCGATTGGCACGAACGCGGCTGCCGATAGGGCAGCAGGTCCATTTGGATGCGCCCAGTCTGGTGCATGAAGCGTATCTCAAACTTACCGAACGAGAAATATCGTCGCTGCAGGACCGGCGGGAATTCTTCGCTTATTCTTCCGCCGTCATGCGCAACGTCGTCATCGACTTCGCCCGTCGCCACAATGCGCAGAAGCGCGGCTCGGGAATGTCTCATCTCACTCTGTCAAGCGTCGACGGCCAGGGCGGTGCGCAACCGGTCGACGCCGAGGCGCTTCATGCGGCTCTCGAGCGCCTGGAACAGATCGACAATCGAGCCTATCGGGTCGTCGAAATGCGTTATTTCGCCGGCTTGTCCATCGATGAGATCGCGGATGTTTTGAAGCTCTCGCCCATGACCGTCAAGCGGAGTTGGAACGCCGCCCGACTCTTCCTTGCGAAGGAATTGAGCGAATAGAAGAAAAAATAGGGAAGCGTGGTCCGTTTGACACAGACAATACGTTTCTCTCATGGATCTGACTATCTGTGGGAGCCGCAGTGCCATCGAACATCCCGACCGAGTTGTCAAGGCGCTGGCGGATAGCCACCCATAACCGCTGGGTCATCGTGACCGCCGGGGCAGTCGTCATGATGACGATCGGCACGATCTATTCGTGGGCCATTTTCACTCAGCCTTTGCTGGTCGCCTTTCACTGGAACGTGACTTGCACAACCTCGGCGTATGCCATTGCCAATTTCTGCCTGGCTGCGATAGGCGCGGTCATCGGGGGATTCTGGCAGGACCGTGTCGGTCCACGGCGTGTGGCCGTAACCGGCGTGCTGCTGTGGAGCGCAGGAAACATCGCAGCCGGACTGGGCACACCGGCATGGGGCGCGTCGTGGCTCTATTTGAGCTACGGCGTCGTGGGGGGCATGGGTGCGGGCATCGTCTACATCGCATCGGTCTCGATGGTCGCAAAGTGGTTCCCCGTTCGCAGAGGCCTTGCCGGGGGTCTGGTGGCCGGAGGATTTGGTTTGGGAGCCTTCGTCTACTTCCAAGTGGTTCCTCGACTGACGTCCTTTCACACGGCGGCAAGCCATGCCGGCGGCTTCCTCGCCGCTCGGATCACCGAGTCCGAGGCCGGAAAACCGTTCGCAGAGGGTGTCCGGACCAATGCGGCGCTCATGACACCGGCGGACATCGCTTCGGTGATGCACGTGTTCGTCGGTTCAGGATGCATCTATCTTGTGGTCGGCCTACTCGGCGCCTCATTCTTTCACAATCCGCCGGCATTCGGTGGACGAGAAGACTTCGTTGCCGCCCCACACGCAAACTGGGGCCTGCGACCTTCGCAGGTCATCCGTACCCGGCAGTTTTACCTGCTGTGGTTGCAACTCTTCGCCAACGTGATCGTTGG
>CAZZWZ010000297.1:0-4711 GCA_964657955.1 uncultured Steroidobacteraceae bacterium | reverse complement strand
CCCGTGCGGCCCATGCCGCACTGGACTTCGTCGAATATCAGCAGGGCGCCGACGTCGTCGCAGCGCTTGCGCAGGGCTTCGAGCATGGGCTTTCCCACGTCGTACGCGCCGCCGACGCCCTGGACGGGTTCGACGATGACGGCGGCGGTCTCGCGGGTGACGAATCGCTCCACCGCCGCGGGATCGTCCCGCGGTACGAAACTCACGTCGAACGGCGTGCGCGGGAAGCCGTACCACTTTTCCAAGGCGCCCCAGGTGACGGCGCCGGCGCCGGCCGTGCGGCCGTGCCAGCCCTGCTCCAGGGCCACGGCGCGGCTGCGCCCGGTGATGTTGAAGGCGAGCTTCAACGCATTTTCATTGGCCTCGGCGCCGCTGTTGATCCAGAAGATGGTGTCGAGCCCGAGACCCGCAAAGCGCGCCAGACGGGCCGCTGCCCGTTCCCGGATGACCATGGGCAGGGCGTTGGTCTGGAAGGCCATCTGCCTGGCCTGGCGCTCCAGCGCCGCGAGCCATCGCGGATGCCCGTATCCCAGGCCGGCCACCGCGTGACCGCCGTAGAAATCCAGTATCTTGCGGCCATCGCGCGCGTGCAGCCAGACGCCCTCGCCATGGGCCACTTCGATCGGATACTGCGCGAACACCTGGGCGAGGTGGCTCTGCAGGGCGGCGGTCGGTGCCGTGTTGGTCGATGTCGTTGCCATGTCGGGGTCCCGTGTCGATCAAGTCCAGCCGGGAGCCGGGGCGAGCAGCCCCAGATTCTCTTCGAAACCCAGCAAGCGATTCATCCATTGCACGCCGCCGCCGGCGGCGCCCTTGGTCAGATTGTCCAGCACGGCCATCACGGCGATGGACCTGCCGTTGGTCACCGCGCTCAGATCGGCGAAATTGCTGGCCGCGACATCCTTGATCCGCGGCGCGGTGTCGAGCACCCGCACGAAGGGGCAGTGCTCGTAGAACCCCGCCAGCGCGCGTCGCGCCTGCACGGTGTCGATGGGCTCCTTCAGGCTGGCCTGCACGGTGACGTGGATGCCGCGCGCGAACGGCCCCGAATGCGGCACGAAGTTGAAATCGGCCGCCACGCCGGTGGCGAACCGGGCACAGGCCGCGATCTCAGGGACGTGCCGGTGACTGAGCGCCGCATAACTGTAGAGATCGCCGTGACGCTGCGGGTGGTGGGTGCCTTCGACGGGTTTGCGGCCGGACCCCGTGCTTCCGGTGACGCCGCTCACGAACAGACGTGCATCGGTGAGGCCCAGGGCGAGCAGGGGAACGCTCGCGAGCAACGTCGCGGTGGCGAAACATCCGGGATGGGCGATGTGCGGAGTGGGCGACTCGACCAGGTGTTCGGGAACCGCACAGGTGAACTGGCGGATCCGGGCCGGCGCTCCGTGAGCATGGTGGTAGACGGCCTCGAACGCATCGGCGCCCGGATAGCGAAAATCCGCCGACAGGTCGACGCAGTGCGTCGTCGTATCGGCCGCTTCCGCGGCGCCGAGCAGCCGGTCGATGACGGCGGCGGCCACGCCATGCGGTGCGGCCGAGAACAACGCGGTGCGCGGAGTCGCTCGCATCAGCGCCTCGATCGCATCGAGGCTGCTGAACTCGAGCCGGGGGTAGGCGCTGCGCAGATGCGTGAAGGCCGCGGCCACCGGCGTGCCGGGCTGGCTGTCCGACAGGATGGCCTTCACCTCGAGCCGCGGATGGCCGGCGAGCAGGCGCAGCAGCTCACCGGCAACGTAACCCGTGCCGCCCAGGACGATCGCGGGAACGCGCTCGCTCACCGCTCGCTCGGTCACGCCCCGACCACTTTCGATTTGCCCACGTCGTGCAAGCCGAGCCTGGCAATCAGGAAATCGCCGAGGTCCGCGGGAGTGCTGATGGCATTGAAGGCTTCGGTCTGCAACTGGCCGCGAATCAAATCCACGCCAACCTGGTTGTCGGTGGCCGGACCGGTGACCACGGCCGGCTCGATGCCGAACCGCTCGCGCAAGATCTTGACCCCGCCCCAGGCCGCCACCGGATCGTTGGCGGACAGCACCACCGCGGTGAGCGCGCTCTTGATGTCCGGTTCGTTCAAGATCGACTGCACCCCGTAGGTGCCCAGCAGCCCGTCGCCCAACTCGAACACGATGACGTCGGGTTTGCCCGCCGCCATTTCGGTCAGCATGGATCGCGTCAGGGCGGGTCCGCAGGATTCCGTGGTGGTGACGATGCCGAAATCGGTGAAGATCATGGTGCGCCGGGCTCCCGAATCCTCGAAGGCGAGGATGTCGCGCCGCAGCGAAACTCCCGTCGCCTTGAACGCATCGACGATCAGTCCGCGATGGCGCATGCGCGCGATGATGGCCGCCGCCGCGGCGGTCTTGCCGGCTTCCATGCACGTCCCCGCCAGCGCGACCACCGGAATCCCGCGGGTGTCGAGCGCCGCCCCGTAGTCCAGGGCCTTGTATCCGACCCGGGCCGGAACGCCGACCCGTTCGCCGAGAAAAGGAAAGCTCAGCACGGTGCCGAGCACCTTGCAGTCGAAGGGCTTGCCCTTGTCCTGGGTGGCGGAATCGCAGATGCCGAGGACGCCGCCGATGTTGAGCATCTGCACCACGTCGCCCGGCTTCAAGCTGGAGGGAACGTGTCCCGAATAGCCGAACAAGGCCTTGCGATGACCGAGCGCGCCCACCACGATGTCGCCGCGCGACACCTTCGCCATGCGCCCGCTGGTCAATTCCAAAGTGTTGTAATTCGCCTTGCTGTTCATGATCTCCACCACCAGCACGACGCCTTCCTCGCAGGGAATCTCCGGCGCGATGCGGATTTCGTGGGCCAGGCCGCAGGCCTGGGTGATGGAGGCGATCTTGTGGACGACCACCGTGCGCATGCCGCTCATGATTTGTCCGCTCCCGCGGCCGCCCGGGCGCCCGCACGTTGATGGAAGATGCCGGTCAGTGCCAGCATCTTCGAATAGCCCCGCGCATCGTCGGGGGTCCACTCGCCGGCGGCTTCGCCATAGACGCCCTTCGAAGCGGCCATCAACGAATACGGCGACGTCACGCCCTCGATGAACACGGCGCCCGGCCGGAGCAGCACCCGGACCTCGCCCGTCACACGGGCCTGCGAGCACACGAGCAGCGCTTCGATGTCGCGGCACACGGGGTCCAGATGTTGACCCTCGTGTACCAGGTCGCCGTACGGCTGCGCCACCGAGTCCTTCACCCGCGTCTGCCTGCCGGTGAGCACCAGCTTTTCCAACTCGCGATGCGCCGTCAGCAGGATTTCCGCGGCGGGCGCTTCGAAGGCCACACGGCCCTTGGTGCCGATCACGGTGTCGCCCAGATGGATGCCGCGGCCGATGCCGAATCGGCCGCCGAGGGATTCGAGTCGTTCGATGACGGTGACCGCGGGGAGCGTCTCGCCGTCGAGGCTCGCGGGGATTCCGGCCGCGAACCCCACGGCGTGGCGTTCCGCGGGCCGCGGCTCCGAGAAGGCGTCTTTCGACAGCACCCAGGCGTCCTCCGGAATGCTGCCGTCCGACGTCAGCGTTTCGCGGCCGCCGATGGTGACGCCCCACAAACCGCGGTTGACCGAGTAGGCGCCGCCGAACGGCGGGATGGGAAGCTCGTGCTCTTCCAGATATTTCAGCTGCTCCGGCCGCTTGAAGGCCCGGTCGCGGACGGGAGCGATGATCTCGAGATCCGGTGCCAGCGTGCGCAGCGCCACCTCGAAGCGGACCTGGTCGTTGCCGGCGGCCGTGCAGCCGTGCGCGACCATGGTGGTGCCGAGCTTCAGGGCCATCTGCGCGATGGTCTGCGCCTGCAGCACGCGTTCCGCGCCGACGCAGAGCGGATACAGTCCGCCGCGGCGGATGTTCCCCATGATCAGATACTTGAGCACCTGGTCGAAATAGGCCCCGCGGGCATCGATCAAATGATGTTCGACGGCGCCGAGCGCGGCGGAGCGGCGCGCGAGACTCTCGGCCGCCGCGGCGTCGATGCCTCCCGTGTCGACGCACACGGTGATGACCGGACGTCCCAGGGTGTCCCTGAGCCATGGCACGCAGAAGGACGTGTCCAGACCGCCGGAAAAAGCGAGGAGAACCGGCTGGGCGCCGGCGAGAACGGGCTGGGCGCCCTGCATGGAGGCTGTCATGGGATTCAATTTCCGAAGATGGCGCGCAGCCGGGATTCGAGCTTCCGCTGCTCGGCGGCTCCCGCGGTGGCGATGAAGATGGTGTCGTCGCCGGAAATGGTGCCCACCACTTCGGGCCAGCGTGCCGTGTCGATGGCCACCGCCACGCTCTGCGCCGCGCCCACCGTGGTCTTCAAGACGGTGAGATTGGCGCCCGCGATGAGCCGCGCATTGACGAATTGCTTCAAGGTGGAGAAATCGTTGTTCGGGGGCATCCCGTCCGGCAACACGTAGCGGTCCCCCAGCTTCGCGACGCCCAGCTCACGCAGGTCGCGGCTCACGCTCGACTGCGTCGCGATGTGGCCTTGCTGCCGCAGCATGGCCACCAGTTCGGACTGGCGGCCGACCGCGCGCTCGCGAATGATCTTCGCCAGCGTGCTGCGCCGTGCGGGGGCGCTGGAATGATCGTAATTCGAAGGCAGCATCGGCGACGAGCCTGACCGTTCATGCATAAAAATTGCGCGCAGTCTGCATAAAAATGCAGGAACTGTCAAATGCTGCCGTTGGTGCTGCCGCGGGTGGGGCGACTTCG
>CAZZWZ010000296.1:1726-4721 GCA_964657955.1 uncultured Steroidobacteraceae bacterium | reverse complement strand
CAATTCGCCGGCCGTTGATCCGAACGCCCGCCCCGTGGGGCGAAAGGCGCGCCGGTGAGGCAAAAGGCCCGCCGGCCGCGAAGCCCGCGCCTCCTGTCCCGGCAGACACGCTAAAATCCGCGGCATGCCGCCCCTAGATCCTCCACGCCTGGATGCCATCCGCATCCGCGGCGCCCGTCAGAACAACCTCAAGAACATCAGCCTCGACCTGCCGCTGAACGAGCTGGTGGTGGTCACCGGGGTGAGCGGCTCGGGAAAGTCCACCCTGGTCTTCGACACCCTGTACGCCGAAGGACAGCGCCGCTACGTCGAGACCTTCTCGCCCTATGCGCGGCAATTCCTCGATCGGATGGACCGGCCCGTGGTGGACGGAATCGACGGAATTCCGCCGGCCATCGCCATCGATCAGACCAATCCCGTGCGGACGTCACGCTCCACCGTCGGGACCATGACGGAGCTCAACGACCACCTGAAGCTGCTGTTCGCGCGCGCGGCGATCCTGCATTGCCGCGGCTGCGGCCGGCCGGTACGCCGCGACACGCCGGAATCCGTCCGGGCCGCCATTGCGAAACAGGCCCACGACCACGGCGATCCGCGGCTGCTGCTCACCTTTCCCGTGAGCATCCCCAAAAATTTCAGCGAGACCGAGATCAAGTCCCTGCTGGCCGCGCAGGGCTACACGCGGGTGCACGAACGGCGCGGCGACACGCTGAACATCGTCCAGGACCGTTTTCGCTGGTCCACCGTCGATCCCGCGCGCGCCGGCGACGCCATCGAATCCGCGCTCAAGGTGGGCCACGGCCGCCTCGACGTATACCCGCAGACCGACCCGCTCACAGCCCCGGCCGACGCCGCCGAATCGCGGCCTTGGCGCTTCTCCACCGGCCTGCACTGTCCGGACTGCGACATCGTCTACAAGGACCCCACCCCCAGTTCGTTCAGTTTCAACTCCCCCCTCGGCGCCTGCGATACGTGCCGCGGCTTCGGTCGCAGCATCGGAGTGGACTACGGCCTGGTGATCCCCGACCAGTCGCTGTCGTTGCGCGGCGGCGCCATCAAGCCCTGGCAGACCGAATCGAACCGCGAGAATCAGGCCGACCTGCTGAAATTCGCGCGCAAGCGAGGAATTCCTCTCGACACGCCCTGGTGCGATCTGACCGCCGCCCAGCGCGCGTGGGTGCTGGACGGCGAGGGCGAGTGGACCAAGAACGTGTGGTACGGGGTCAAGCGCTTCTTCGCCTGGCTCGAGACCAAAGCCTACAAGATGCACATCCGGGTGTTGCTGTCGCGCTATCGCTCCTACACCGAGTGCACCGCCTGCCGGGGTGCTCGGCTCAAGCCCGAGGCGTTGTTGTGGCGGATCGGCGACCCGCGCGAGGGCGCCCCGCACACCGGCGCCCCGCACCCGGGCGCGCCCCACGGGCACACCCCCGGCCCGGCCGCGCCGGGAGACGCCCCGCACACCGGCGGATCGCTCAACATCCACGAACTCATGCTGCTGCCCATCGACGACTGCCGGCAGTTCTTCGCCGCCCTGTCGCTGCCGGGCCCCCTCGACGACGCCGACCTGCTGCTGCGCGAAATCCGCGCACGGCTGCAATACCTCGCCGACGTCGGGCTGGGGTATCTCAGCCTCGATCGTCAATCGCGGACCCTTTCGGGTGGCGAGGTACAACGCATCAATCTCACCACGGCGCTCGGCACGAGCTTGGTGAGCACGCTGTTCGTCCTGGACGAGCCGTCCATCGGACTGCATCCCCGCGACGTGGGCCGCATCGTCGGGGTCATGCAACGCCTGCGCGACGCCGGCAACACGCTGGTCGTGGTCGAGCACGATCCCAAGGTCATGCTGGCGGCCGACCGCGTGCTCGACATCGGTCCCGGTCCGGGGGAACACGGCGGCGAGGTGGTGTTCTACGGACCGATCGGCGAGCTCGCCCGCGCCACCAATTCGTTGACCGCCGATTATCTGTTCGGCCGCAAACGCATCGAAGCGCCCCGTGCGCACGACGCCCGCCCGCGCCAGGACGGCGCCCGCCCGCACGACGCCGCACCGTTGCAGCACCTGCGCCTGGTCGGCGCCAATGAACACAATCTGAAGAACATCGACGTCGACTTCCCGTTGCAGCGCCTGGTGTGCGTGACGGGGGTCAGCGGCTCCGGCAAATCCACGCTGGTGCACGATGTCCTGTATCCGGCACTGCTGCGGGCCAAGGGCAGGCCCACGGAAAATCCCGGCGCTCACCGGTCTCTCGAGGGAGCGGCGCTGGTCGACGACGTAATCATGGTCGATCAGAGCCGCATCGGCCGCACCACGCGCTCGAACCCGGCCAGCTACGTGGGCGCCTTCGACGCCATTCGCAGCCTGTTCGCCAGGACACCGCAGGCCGCGGAACGCAAGTACACCGCCGGCACCTTCAGCTTCAATTCGGGGAACGGCCGGTGTCCCGCCTGCGGCGGCAACGGCTTCGAGCACGTCGAGATGCAATTCCTGTCGGACGTCTACCTGCGGTGTCCCGACTGCGACGGCCGCCGCTACCGGCCGGAGATCCTGGAATGCACGCTGGCGCGGCCGGGCTTTCCGCCGAAGAGCATCGCCGACGCGCTCGACCTGACGGTGTCCGAGGCGTTGCAGTTCTTCGCCGCCGATGCCGAAGTCTGCCTGCGTCTCGCCCCCCTCGCCGACGTGGGCCTCGACTACGTCCGGCTGGGCCAGCCCGTCCCCACCCTGTCGGGAGGCGAGGCGCAACGGTTGAAGCTCGCCGGGCACCTCGCCGACAACGCCATGCGCGAGCAGGCGGTGCGCAATAAACGCGGCGCCGCGGCCCGGGCGCCGCCGCGGATCACGCCCCCGGCCAGCGTACGCACGGCGCCGTAGGCGGCTCCGGCGATCCCGTCGTGGACCAGCCGGACGGGCGCGGCCGGCGCGCCGAGCACCCCGAACACCCGTCCGCTGATCCCGGAGGTCCTGGTCAACGGCGAGCAGCACGCCGTG
>CAZZWZ010000296.1:0-1716 GCA_964657955.1 uncultured Steroidobacteraceae bacterium | reverse complement strand
CCCCGCCGCGGCGCGCTGTTCCTGTTCGACGAGCCCACCACGGGACTGCATTTCGACGACGTCGCCAAGCTGCTGCGCGCATTCCGCCGCCTCCTCGAGGCCGGCAACTCGCTGCTGATCATCGAACACAATCTCGACGTGGTGCGCGCGGCCGACTGGATCATCGACCTGGGTCCCGAAGGCGGTCACGGCGGCGGCGGCGTGGTCTGCGTGGGAACACCCGACGACGTCAAGCGGTCGGCGTCGCACACCGGGCGGGCGTTGCTCGAGGCCGAACGCCCGGGCCTCGCCGATGCGGTGCACGACGCCGCGCACCGGCCGTACCGCGCCATGACGACGGCCATCGAGATTCGCGGCGCGCGCGAACACAACCTCAAGGACGTGGACGTGAATCTCGGGCGCAATCAGTTCACCGTGATCACGGGTGTGTCGGGCAGCGGCAAGAGCAGCCTGGCGTTCGACATCCTGTTCGCCGAGGGGCAGCGGCGCTATCTCGAATCGCTGAACGCCTACGCACGCCAGTTCGTCCAGCCCGCCTCGCGCCCCGACGTGGACGCCATCTTCGGCATTCCGCCCACGGTCGCCATCGAGCAGCGTACCAGCCGCGGCGGCCACAAGAGCACCGTGGCCACGTTGACCGAGATCTATCACTTCCTGCGCCTGTTGTACGTGAAGCTGGGCGTGCAGTACTGTCCGGTCTGCGATGCGGCCATCGAGCCGCAGTCGGCGGATGCCATCGCGGCGCGGCTGCTCAAGGATTACCGCGGCCGGCGCATCACGTTGCTCGCGCCGCTGATCGTCGCGCGCAAGGGGCTGTACACCGCTCTCGCCAAGTGGGCACGGGGCAAGGGCTACGAGCAGCTGCGCGTGGACGGGACGCTGTTGCCCACCGCCAAATGGCCGCGGCTCGACCGCTTCGTCGAACACAGCATCGAGTTGCCGGTGGGCTCCGCCACCGTGGATGCGGCACACGAGGAAGAGCTGCGGGCCGCCCTGGCCCTTGCCCTGGAGCATGGGCGCGGTGTGGTGCAGGTGATGACCGGCAACAAGGCGGACGCGGCGGTGGCCGTGTTTTCCACCAAGCGCGCGTGCCCGAATTGCGGCACCGGCTTCCCCGAACTCGATCCGCGGCTGTTCTCCTTCAATTCCCGGCACGGCTGGTGCCCGGGTTGCTTCGGCACCGGTTTGCAGATGGCGGAATTCGACGCCGAGCAGAGCGGCGAGGAGTCGAAATGGCAGGACGGGCCGCAGGCCGCGGTCACCTGTCCGGACTGCGGGGGTCAGCGTCTCAATCCCGTGGCGCGCCACGTGCAATTCCATGGAAAGTCCATCGCCGCGCTCACCGATCTGCCGGTTCAGGAGTTCGCACAGCGCCTCTCGAAGATCAAGCTGGCCGGGCGCGAGCGCGACATTGCCCGCGATCTGCTCGCCGAACTCGCCAGCCGGACGGCGTTCCTGTGCGACGTGGGGCTGGGCTACCTGCAGCTGAATCGCGCCGCTCCCACCCTGTCGGGCGGCGAAGCGCAACGGATTCGCCTGGCGGCGCAGCTGGGCTCGAACCTGCAGGGGGTGTGCTACGTCTTGGACGAGCCCACCATCGGCCTGCATCCGCGCGACAACGTCGTCCTGCTCGACACCCTCGACCGGCTGCGTGCCAAGGGCAACACCCTGGTGGTGGTCGAGCACGACGAGGACACGATTCGTCGCGCGGACCAT
>CAZZWZ010000295.1:0-4754 GCA_964657955.1 uncultured Steroidobacteraceae bacterium | reverse complement strand
CGAGAAGAACGCGCTGCAGGTGTCGAATCTGGATGTTTGAGCGGCGTGAAAGGACCGAATTGACGAATTCCTGACAGACGATGCCACGCTGCCCGCGCTCGCACCCGCGCCTCAGCGATAAGCCAGACTCCACCCCGGCGCCCGCAGCCAGCAGAGTTCCTCCGCCACCTCCTCGTGCCGGTACAGCCGCGTCACTTCCTGCCACCGCCCTTTTTCCAGCGCGGCGCTGAGCGCTGCTTCGGCGGCGGCATCGCGTGCCCCGGCACACGGGAAGACGGCCACGGTGGAAATCCAGCGGGCGAAATAATCCGTGCCGCGGCGCTCGATGCGGAACACCGCGCCGCTGCGCGCCACCTGTTCCATCGTTCGCTTCGCCGTGAAACCGTGCTCGGTGGTGAGGGGCACGATGAGCCGGCCGCCCTCGGTCAATCCATCCAGCCACGCGGTCGCGGGTCGCGTCGCACCGGCGTTGACGTAGATGACGTCCGCGGGATCGAACGCGAGGGTGGTGCCGTCACCCTGCACCACCTCGACGTTCGCGAGCGGCGCCAGGTTCACCGCCGCGCGGCCGGCGAGCGTGGCATCCAGCTCGAAGGCCGTGACGCGACCGGCCGGACCGACGAGTTGCGCCAGGATGGCCGTGTAGTAACCCACTCCCGCGCCCACGTGCACCACGTGTTCGCCCGCCCGGGGCGAGGCCTGTGCGATGAGACAGGCATGGAACGCGGGCTCTCCGTTGTTGAGCTGTTGCGTCACGTCGATGGCGAAGACGTCGTTGGTGTACAGATACACGGGATCGTCGTCGGGGGTCGCGACGTAGCCGCACCACCAGCGGTGAATCTGCCACGGCCCGGGGCCCAGATAGTGTTCCCGGCTGGTCTGCGCGTAAGCCGCCTCGAGCCTCGCGTCCCTGACGCCGGCGATCGCGAGAATCTGCTTCGCGTACGCGCGTCGCACCACCGCCATCTCCCATGTCTTGTTCATGGTCACGGCGGTCTGGACCCCGGCACGACTAGCGGCAACAACCGCGCTGTTCCTGGATGGGCGGACAAGCCACCGTTCCGTAGGAGCAGAAAACACAGCAGTCGCCGGGCTTCGGCTTGAGCAACGTTCCACAGCCCGTGCACTCGTAATAGTATTGGCAGGCCTCGGTGGGCATGGACTCCTGCCGCCGATGCGCGCACTCCGGGCAGGTCACGACCGATTCGAGGATGACGCCATTCATGGTGGAACTGCAATGTGCGCCGAAAAGCGCGCAGCCACAAGGCGCGCGGCCGCCGGGCGCGCGGCCACCGCTGCGACACCCGGCGCTGCGCCAGCCATCGCCGCGGCGGGTTGAGGCCGGCCTGCCGGGAAAGCCCGTGTGCTGAGAAGGATCTTGAAGGCCCTGCACGAGATCGGTGCCGTCGGGGTGATGGGTTCTTATGCGGCGTGCATCGTGCTGGCGGCGACCGCGCCGTCAGGGCCGCCGGTGGCTTACGCGGCGGTGCGGAGCGGCATCGCCGCCATCAGCCAATGGTTGCTGGTGCCTTCGCTGGCTCTGGTGCTCATCAGCGGCCTGCTGGCGATCGCCGCGACCGATGCCTACAAGAATGCGGCCTGGGCCTGGATCAAGGCCGTGCTCGGCATCAGCATGTTCGAAGGGACGCTGCTCACCGTGACCGCCAGCGCGCGGCAGGCCGCCGAGCTGTCCGCGCAGGCCGTGAACGGAAAGGCGGATCCCGCGCTGGTGCAGGTGCTGCACACCGAGTGGGGCGGATTGTGGCTGCTGCTGGTGCTCTCCGTCGCGAACATCGTGTTGGCGGTTTGGCGCCCGCGGTTTTCGACCAACAGGTGAACGAATGGAGGGTTCGGAGGGCCGCGCCGGCGAGCGGCTGTTTTTCTGCGCCGGGTGGGCGCGGTACCATGAATCCGAACGCGCACAACAGCGGCCGCGGAGAGCACGATGTCGACCTCCTTTGTCTTGAACGGCAGTCCGACGACGCTGACTGCAGATCCGACGATGCCCCTGCTGTGGGCGATTCGCGAGGTGGCCGGGTTGCCGGGCACCAAGTTCGGCTGCGGGATGGCGCTGTGCGGTGCCTGCACCGTTCATCTGGAGGGGCGGGCCGTCCGGTCCTGTGTGATGCCGCTGTCCGCGGTGGCGGGTAAGACGGTGACGACCATCGAGGGTCTGAGCGGCAAGCCGGCCAAGGCCGTGCAAACGGCGTGGACGGCCTTGCAGGTGCCGCAGTGCGGCTACTGCCAATCGGGCCAGGTGATGTCGGCGACGGCGCTGCTGGAACAGAACGCATCCCCCTCCGACGACGACATCGACGGCGCCATGAGCGGCAACATCTGCCGCTGTGCCACGTATTCCCGCATTCGCGCGGCGATCCATGCCGCGGCCCAATCCTTGAAGTCCGCATGAGCATCGAAGCACCCGAACTCGGGCAGCCGGCACGGCGGGCGTTTTTGAAGCATGCCGGCGCCGCGACCTTGGCGCTCACCATCGGATTCGAATGGGCGGGCACGCGGCGCGCCGATGCCCTGACCGCACCTCCGGCCGGCGGCGCGTTCGTGCCCAACGCCTTCCTGCGCATCGATCCCGACGGCCGGGTGACCGTGATCGCCAAGCATCTGGAGATGGGCCAGGGTGCCTACACCGGCATCGCCACCATCGTGGCCGAGGAACTGGATGCGGACTGGGCGTCGATCCGGGTGGAGAGCGCACCCGCCGATGCCAGCCGCTATGGCAATGCCGTCCTCGGCAACCTGCAGGGTACGGGCGGCAGTTCGGCGATGGCCAATTCCTGGACGCAGCTGCGCGAAGCCGGTGCCAAGGCGCGAGCCATGTTGGTGGCGGCGGCGGCGCAGGAATGGCGCGTTCCGGCGACCGAGCTCACCGTCGAGGCGGGCGTGGTGTCTCACGCCGGCGGCGGGCGCAAGGCCACGTTCGGATCGCTGGCCGGCAGGGCTGCGGCGCTCCCCGTCCCGGCGACCGTCACGCTCAAGACACCGAAGGATTTCAAATTGATCGGACGCGTGCATCCGCGCGTGGACATCCCGGCCAAGGTGGACGGCACGGCGCAGTTCACCCTGGACGTCGCCATGCCCGGCATGCTGGTCGCACTGCTCGCCCGGCCGCCGCGTTTCGGCGCGACGGTCAAGTCCTTCGACGGCGCGGCGGCGGCGGCCGTCGACGGCGTGGTGAACGTCGTGCAGGTGCCGCGCGGCGTGGCCGTCATCGCCACCGGTTTCTGGGCCGCGAAGCGGGGGCGCGATGCGCTGGTGATCGAATGGGACGAAAGCAGCGCCGAGACGCGCAGCTCCGATGACTTGATGGCCGAGTATCGACGGCTGGCCGATACGCCGGGGCTGCCAGCCCGTCGCGACGGCGACGCCGTCGGCGCGATCCGCGACGCGGCACGGAAAGTGACCGCGAGCTACGAATTTCCCTTTCTGGCACACGCCCCCATGGAGCCGCTCGACGCCGTGGTCAAATTGACCGCCGATGCCTGCGAGATCTGGGCGGGGGATCAGTTTCAGACGGTGGATCAGGGCAATGCGGCCAAGACGGCCGGATTGCAGCCCCAGCAGGTGCGCATCCACACGTTGTATGCCGGCGGCAGTTTCGGCCGCCGTGCCAATCCCGGCTCCGATTACATCGTCGAGGCCGTCTCCATCGCCAAGGCACACGGTGCGGACGGTACCCCTATCAAACTGCAATGGACCCGCGAGGACGACATTGGAGGCGGTCTGTACCGGCCCATGTATTTTCACAAGCTGGAGGCGGGATTGGACGCGCGGGGCGAGCTCACGGGGTGGCGGCACGTCATCGTCGGCCAGTCCATCATGGCCGGCACGGCTTTTGCCGCCGCCATCAAGGACGGAATCGACCCCACGTCGGTGGAGGGCGCGGCCTCGATGGCGTATGCCGTTCCGAACGTCTCGGTCGACCTGTCCACGACGAACACCGGCGTGCCGGTGCTGTGGTGGCGGGTGGTCGGAAGTTCCCACACCACGTTCGCCGTCGAAGCCTTCATCGACGAGGTGGCGCGCGCCGCGGGCGCGGACGCCTTTGCCTTCCGCCGCAAGCTGCTGGAGCACCATCCCCGCATGAAAGCGGTGCTCGAGTTGGCTGCTGAGAAAGCCGGCTGGAGCGGCGCGCCCATGCCCAAGGGCCGCGGTCGCGGCATTGCCGTCGCCGAAGCCTTCAAGACGTTCGTCGCGCAGGTGGTGGAGGTGACGGCCGACGACGCCGGACGGATCAAGGTGGACCGGGTGGTATGCGCCGTCGACTGCGGCACGCCCATCAATCCCGACGTCATCGCGGCACAGATGGAGGGCGGCATCGGGTTCGGGCTCGGTGCGGCGCTGTACGGCGCGATCACCCTGAAGGATGGCCGGGTCGAGCAGCAGAATTTCAACGCTTACCGGGTGCTGCGCATGAACGAGATGCCGAAGATCGAGGTGCACATCGTGCCGTCTGCCGAGGCGCCCACCGGAGTCGGGGAGCCGGGCGTGGCACCGGTGGGACCGGCGGTGGCCAATGCCATCTTCGCGGCCACCGGCAAACGCATGCACCTGCTGCCGTTCCCACGCGCCGGGGTGGCTTGAATGCCGCCGGTAGCCGAGAGCCGCCGGCCGCGGCAAACGGGGCGTGCGCTGCCGGCGCTTCTGTGGATACTGGCCTTGGCCGTTGCGGGCGCGCTGGTCGTTGCGGGTTACGCCGTGCTGGGCCCTCGATCCACCGATTTCGCCGGCGGTCCCCG
>CAZZWZ010000294.1:0-4774 GCA_964657955.1 uncultured Steroidobacteraceae bacterium | reverse complement strand
CGCAGGCCGGATTCGAGGTGCTGGTGTTCGAACAGGGACCGCGACTGTCCACGGCCGATTTCGAACACGACGAACTGAAGTACTGGTTCCTGCACGGCATCACCAGCGGGCCGCAGTCGAGCCCGCAGACCTTCCGCAAGCGCGCGGAGGACACGGCGAAGCGGCCGCACGGACCCAACCCGCTGATGTACGCGCGCCTGGTGGGCGGCAGCAGCAATCACTACACGGCGAACTTCTGGCGCTTCCACGAAATCGACTTCCACGAGTTCAGCGTCCATGGCGCCATCCCGGGCGCGGCGTTCGCCGACTGGCCCATCACGTACCAGGAACTCGAGCCGTATTACACCAAGGTGGAATGGGAGGTGGGCGTCTCGGGGCTGGCGCATGCCAGTCCCTTCGATCCGCCGCGCTCCAAGCCCTATCCCATGCCGCCCATGCCGGTGAAATCCTCCGGCGTGTTGATGGAACGCGGCGCGCGCAAGCTGGGCCTGCATCCGTTCCCCGCTCCCATGGCGATCGCCTCGCAACCCTTTCGCGGCCGTCCCGGCTGCGTGCACTGCGGCTTCTGCATGGGCTTCGGCTGCGAGGCCATGGCCAAGTCGTCGTCGTTGTTCACGATGATTCCCGAGGCGGAGGCCACGGGTCGTTGCGAGGTTCGCGCCGAGAGCTACGTGTACCACGTCGACACGGATGCGCGCGGTCGCGCCACCGGCGTCCACTACTTCGATGCCGCCCGGCGCAGCCATTTTCAAAAAGCGCGGGCCGTCATCCTGTCGGCCAACGGCGCGGAGACGGCGCGGCTGCTGCTCAATTCCGCGGGCAACCGGTTCCCGCAGGGCCTGGCGAATTCCAGCGGGTTGGTGGGCAGGCATCTCATGTTCAACCAGGGCGCCGGCGTACACGCGGTGTTCGAGCACGAGATCAACGATTACAAGAGCATTCAGGTCACCCGCATTCTCCACGATTTCTACGACGCGGATCCCAAACGTGGTTTCTACGGCGGCGGCGGCATCGATGCGCGAATGAATCCGCAGCCGGCCCTGTGGGCGCTGGCCGGCGGGGGCGACCTGCCGCGCTGGGGAACGGATCTCAAGGCGCGACTCGAAGCGTTCCCGCGCTCCACCATGTCGACGGGCCACTGCACGTCCCTGCCCGTCGAGAGCAACTGCATCAGCCTCGACCCCACCGTCAAGGACGCCTGGGGAATTCCCGCCATCCGGGTCACCTACAAGGATCACCCGGACGATCTCGCCACCGCGAAATTCCTGCAGGATCGCTCCTACGAGATCATGGCGGCGGCGGGCGCGCAAAAATTATGGCGCGAGGACGTGCAGGAGAGTTCGGGCGGCGCTCACCTGCTCGGAACCTGCCGGATGGGCGACGATCCGCAACGCTCGGTGGTCGACAAGTATCATCGGTCGCACGACGTGGGCAACCTGTTCGTGTGCGACGGGTCGAGCTTCGTGACGTCGGGCCGGGGGCAGCCCACGATGACCATTCAGGCGCTGGCGTTCCGGGCGGCGGATCACATCGCGCAATTTGCAAAACGCAACGAGATCTGAGCGCCGCCTGCGGCGGCGCGCACCGCTTCAGCGTGCGCGCTTCCTGCGTTCGGGTTCGCCGTGCGAGGCGTCGGCATCTTCGTCGGAGTCTTCGCCGAGCCCCGCCACGTCGTCGATTTCGTAATCGTCGAAGTCGCTGAGCAGTTCCGCGGTGCGTCGTTCCTCCATCACGCGTTCCAGACGGCGCCACGCGGGCTCGGCTCCCTTCGGTGCCCGGCGCCGCTGCGATTCGACGTCGCGCATGATGTGATCCACGTCCACATCGTCACTGCCCGGCGCGACGTCCTCGACGTCCTCTTCCTCGAACTCGTCGGATTCGGGTTTTTCGCTCATGCTCTGCAGGCTTTGGTTGGCTCACGGATCAAGCACGCGGGACTTATAAACGGAAACGCGCCCCGCGCGCAATACCCTGGCGCACAGTCTGAAGAGCATCCGCTGGACGGCGGATTCGCCGTCCGCGACGGGTTACTTGACCAGGTCGTTGAGCTGGAAGATCGGCAGCAGCAGGGCGATCACGATGAACATGACCACGCCGCCCATGAACACCACCATGAAGGGTCCCAACAGGTTGGTCAGCGTCGAGAGCAGGCCGTCCATCTCGCGCTCCTGGTTCGAGGCGGCGCGTTCCAGCATCTTCTCGAGTTCGCCGCTGCTCTCGCCGCTGCTGATCAGATGAATCATCATGGGCGGGAACAACTTGCGCGCCGCGAGCGATCGCCCGATGGGAGCGCCTTCGCGAACCCGCAGCGCAGCCTCCTCCACGGCTTTCTTCATCGGCAGACTGTTGACCACCTCGGCCGAGATCCGCAGGGCCTCGAGCACGGGAACGGCGCTCGCGGTGAGAATGCTGAAGGTGCGCGAGAAGCGGGCGGTGTTCACGCCACGGATGAGCTTGCCCACCAGCGGCACCTTCAACAGGAAACGATGGAAGCGCAGACGTGCCTCGGGCGCCTTGAGCCAGCGCAGGAATGCCCAGGTGGCGATGCCCAGCAGGACCACGGCGTAGTACCAGTAGTTCCGCACGAAATCGCTCATGCCGATGAGGATTCGCGTGGCGATGGGCAGTTCCTGATGCCCGGATTCGAACACGGCCACGACCTGGGGCACCACGTATGCCAGCAGGAACGAGACGATGGCGAACGAGAGCACCATGAGCACGATGGGATAGACCAGGGCGTTGCTCACCTGCTGGCCCATGACCTGGCGCGATTCGGTATAGTCGGAGAGCCGCTCCAGCACCGAGTCCAGCTTGCCGGACTGCTCGCCCGCCGAGACCGTGGCGCGATAGATTTCGGGGAAGGCCTGGGGAAAATCGCGCAGTCCGTCGGCGAGGGGATGGCCTTCCACCACCTTGCCGCGCACGCCCAGAATGATGCGTTGGACGCGCGCCTTCTCGGTCTGTTCGGCCACCGCCTGCAGGGACTCCTCCAACGGCAGTCCGGAGCGCAGCAGCGTGGCGAGCTGGCGGGTGAGCAGGGCCAGGTCGAGCGTCGAAAGTCCGCGCCGCATGAAACCGCGGCGGCGGCTCTGCTTCAGCTCGCGCTCGGCGGTCTCCTGGATCTCCATGGGCAGGAGCTGCTTCTCCCGCAGCAGCTGCCGGACATGCTTGGGCGTGTCGCCCTCGATCAGCCCTTTGCGTTCGCGACCCTGTGCGTCGAGTGCGGTGTACTCGAACGCACTCATCAATCTTCGCGGGTGACGCGCAAGACTTCTTCGAGCGTCGTCTCGCCCTCCATGACCTTGCGGCGCCCGTCGTCGCGGATGCCGGGACTGGCGGTGCGGGCGTAGCGCTCCAGGTCCTGTTCCGACGAGCCGTCGTGGATCATGGTGCGCATGTGATCGTCGACGGCGATGAGTTCGTAGATCCCCGTGCGGCCGCGGTAGCCGGAGCCGGGCTCGCTGCTCGGCCGGTACAGTTGCACGGGATCGCCCTTGGGATTGAGGTTGAGCAACCGCCGCTCGTATTCGCCGGCCAAGAAGGGCTCGCGGTTGACGGGATTGAGCACGCGCACCAGCCGCTGCGCCATCACCCCGATCAGGCTCGAGGACAGCAGGAAGGGCTCGATGCCCATGTCGCGCAGGCGGGTGACGGCACCCACCGCGGTGTTGGTGTGCAGGGTGGACAGCACGAGGTGACCGGTGAGACTCGCCTGCACGGCGATCTGTGCGGTCTCGAGATCGCGGATTTCGCCGACCATGACCACGTCCGGATCCTGTCGCAGGATGGCGCGCAGGCCGCGTGCGAAGGTCATCTCCACCTTGGTGTTGACCTGCGTCTGGCCGATCCCGTCGATGTAGTACTCGATGGGATCCTCCACCGTCATGACGTTGCGCGTGTTGTCGTTGATGCGTTCGAGCGCGGCGTACAGCGTCGTGGTCTTGCCCGAGCCGGTGGGGCCGGTCACCAGGATGATGCCGTGGGGCTTGTGGATGATCTCATCCATCATGCCCTGCGTGCGCGGGTCCATCCCGAGCGACGTCAATTCGATGCGGCCGGCCTGCTTGTCGAGCAGGCGCAGCACCACGCGCTCGCCGTGCCCGGACGGCAGCGTGGAGACGCGCACGTCCACCGCCCGCCCGGCGATGCGCAGGGAGATGCGTCCGTCCTGCGGCAGGCGGCGTTCGGCGATGTCCAGCTTGGACATGACCTTGATGCGCGACACCACGAGCGGCGCCACCGCCCGCTTGGTCTGCAGCACCTCGCGCAGCACCCCGTCCACCCGGAAACGGATCACCAGCCGATTCTCGTAGGGCTCGACATGGATGTCGGAGGCGTTTTCCTTCACCGCCTGGGTGAGCAAGGCGTTGATCAAGCGGATGATCGGTGCTTCGTCGTCGCTTTCCAGCAGGTCCGAGGATTCGGGAATGTCCTCGGCGAGGTGGGCGAGATCGGTGTTGTCGTCGAGGCCCTCGAGCATCTGCATCGCAGCGCCCGATCCGGCCTCGTAGGCGATGCGCAGCATGGAGTCGAACTTCTCCACCGAGACCCGTTCGAGCTTCAGCGGCACGCCGACGAAGCGGCGGACTTCCGCCAGCGCCTGGGGCGTGACCCCGGGGCGGCAGACCGTGTCCGCCACGTCGTTGACGATGCCCCGCACCAGCACCCCGTGGCGCTTCGCGAACGGAAAGGACAGCTTGCGCTGCGCCGGTTCTTCCCGAAGTTCCGCGTTCATGGATTGGGCGCCGTGGCTTGCGGCGCGGGCGCCGGCGGC
>CAZZWZ010000293.1:0-4794 GCA_964657955.1 uncultured Steroidobacteraceae bacterium | reverse complement strand
GGCTCAGACGATGGCAAATGAAGGCGCGCAGCGGGTGCACGCCGGACTGGATCCGGCGCTGGGAAACGCGGATGGGTCCCCCTTCAGCTTGGATCCCGGTGCGGCGGCCGGCACGGGTGCGGGTTCCGGTGCGGGTGCCGATGCCGCCGCCGGGCTCTCGCAGGCGGGTGCGAGCGCAGCGTCGGGAACCGATGCGGCGGCCACCGCCACGCCCACGCTGCGCGTGCATGCCAGCGTCGACAGCCCGGAATTTGCGCAAGGTCTCTCGGACCGCGTGACGTGGATGGTCGACAAGAACTTGAACGGTGCCAAGCTGCAGGTGAACCCGCCGCAGCTGGGTCCCATCGAACTGCGCATCTCCGTGACCGGCGGTCACGCACAGGTCTGGATGAGCACGCACAGCGCCGTGACCCGCGATGCCCTGGAGTCGAGTTCGCCGAAGCTGCGGGAGATGCTGGGCGCCCACGGCTTCGGTCAGGTGAGCGTCGACATCTCGCAGCGCTCGTTCCAGGATCGCTCTTCGCATGCACAAGCCTACGAAGCCACGCCGGTGACGGCGCGCAGCGCCGCGGCGATTCCGATCGCCGCCGGGACGGCGCCTCGATCGTCGCTGAGCGCGCTGGATGCGTATGCTTGAGGTTTGAGGCCGGCGCGCAGCGGCCATCGCTAGGGACGACCGGCCCCGCGGTCCTGCGACAGTTGGATTGCCGTGGTCCTCAGCTCCCCCGCGAGCCTGTCCATGAAACGCAGCACGACATCGAACTCGTCATCGCTGTATTCGCCCAGCAATTTCTCCGTCCGCTTGGCATGTGCGGCGTAGACGGCATCGACTTTGACGATCGCCACCGGGTTTGCCCGGAGTATCCAGCGGCGGCGATCGTCGCGATCCTGCTGACGGCGCAAGAACTTCCTGGTGACGAGCTTCTCGACGATGACGCTCAGCGACGCCGGGGTGAGCCCTGTCTCCTTCGCCAGGTCCGATGCCGTGAGCGGCCCCTCGTGCTGCACCAGCCGGAAGCACTCGAGCTCCGTCGCCGTGAGCCGCAGATGGCGCGCGGCGGCATCCTGAAACAGCAACGTGCGCGCACCGAACCGTTGCGCCACCACGACGTATCGACCGAATCGCTCCTCGGACATCGTCTCTCCGGCTCTCGTGCGATGATCCCGCCCGTGCGATGATCCCGCAAGATTGCTTTAATAGTTAGTTTGTGTAAACATTCGTAAACCTAATCATATCGGCGAGCTCTGTGAAATTCGCCTGCGTGAGCCGATGCCGGTACAGCTGAATCATACGATCGTCTGGTGTCGTGACAAGCGACGATCCTCCGCCTTGCTCGTGAAAATTCTCGGCTGCTCGCGTGCGGTGCCGGTATACAACTTCATGGTGGTGCCCCTGGACAACGGCGTTTCGCTCGATTTCATGGAGACCACCGGACCCATCGCTTCACAGCACTATGCATTCCTCACCGAAGAGGGCGAATTCGATGCGATCGTCGCTCGCATCCGTGCCGAACGGCTGAGTCATTGGGCTGATCCGATGAGATCCCGACCCGATGAGATCAACCATCATGACCAGGGCCACGGCGTCTATTTCGAAGATCTCGACGGCCATCTGCTGGAGGTGATCACGCGGCCCTATGGCAGCGGCGGCTCCGGCGTTGCGCGACGGCATCGTGCCGGGAAGGTCGAGGCGGCGAACGACGCGGGCGGTCAGGCATGAAGATTCTCGTACTGGGTGCAACCGGCGGAACCGGACGGCTGATCGTCCGCGAGGCGCTCGGGAGGGGCCACGTCGTCCTCGCGTTGGTGCGCTCGAAAGAGAGCGCCCGCGATCTGTCAGGAGCACAGCTGATCGAAGGCGATGCTCGTGACGAAGCGGCCCTCCTGAAGGCCTCGAATGGCTGCGATGGCGTCATCAGTGCGTTGGGCACGGGCATGAGCCCTTTTCGCGAGGTCACGCTGCTGTCGACCGCCACACGTTCGCTGGTGGCCGCGATGACGCGAAATGGGGTGCGACGACTGATCTGCATCACCGGTCTGGGCGCCGGCGACAGTCGCGGTCATGGCGGATTTCTGTACGACCGGCTGATCCTGCCGCTGCTCTTGCGCAACGTTTACGAAGACAAGGATCGCCAGGAAGACGCGATCCGCGCCAGCTCTCTCGACTGGGTCATCGTCCGGCCCGTCATGCTCACCGATGAGCCGGCCCGTGGAACCGTCCGAGCCGTCACCGACCTGGCCGGCGTCCACGGCGGCAAGATCGCACGCGCCGACGTGGCCCGCTTCGTGGTGGACCAATTGACGGACGATACTTGGTTGAGACGCACACCGCTCATCACGTGAAGGGCAATGCCCGACCGGCAGGCGGCAACCGGCGCGGTTCGCGATGGCTGGAGCGACCCCGCATTGGCGCGCCCTCGAGCTTGCGGTGACGCACCCGCCTCGGATCACCCCATCCGCCCCTGGCCCGCGGAATCGATGGTTGCGTCGCCGAGCGCCCCGGCGGGCAACTTTTTCGACAGATAGTGCCGCAACGCCGGTGTGGTGATCACGGTGCTGAAGATCGCCATGATGACCAGCATGGTGAACATCTTCTGCGAGATCACGCCCAGGTCGTAGCCCGCGTTGATGACGATGAGTTCCATGAGCGCGCGCGTGTTCATCATGAACCCCATCATCGCGGCCTCGGAATGGTCGAAGCCCGAGCGGCGCGCCGCCAGGTAGCCGGCGCACCATTTGCTCGCGCACGCCACCGCGACGATGCCGCCGCACCAGGCCCAGTCCGCCGCCGTGTCGAGGCTGCCGATGTGCGTGCGCAACCCCGTGTAGGTGAAGAAGATGGGCAGGAAGAACACCGTGACGAATCCGCCGACCCGCGCGCGCCACGCGGCGACGAACGCGGACTCATCGAACAGGATGACGCCCATCATGAAGCCGCCGAATATGGCGAATATGCCGATTTGATACGTGATCATGGCAGCGGTGAAGATCACGGCCAGCATGCCGCCGAGCAGATGATCGGACAGCGTGTCGGGCCGCGCGCCGCGGTGGATGGCGTGCTTGAGCAGCGGCCGCACGATTTTGGCGCTGGCCAGACCGAAGGCGGCCACCAGCGCGACCCGCAGCGCGAATTCGCCCCCGACCACCCGGCTCACCGTCAGCGTGGTGATCAGCGCCAGCAGCAGCCAACCCACCACGTCGTTGACGGCTGCGGCGCTGATGGCAACCACGCCCAGCCGGGTCCGGGTCAGCCCGAACTCGATCATGATGCGTCCGAGGATGGGCAGGGCCGTGATCGAGAAGGCCGTGGCGACGAACAGCGCCGTATCCATGCGCGCGGTTGCAGCGGCACCGGCACCGAATGCGTAGCCGATGGCGAACCCCCCGGCGAACGGCACCGCGAGGCATGCGATGGCGACGCGCGCCACCGCCGCCCGGTTGCGTCGTGAGGTCAGGTGCGCGAAGTCGAATTCCAGTCCGATCTGAAACATGAGCAGCACTAGCCCGAGCTGCGAAAGGATCAGCAACGGCTCCGGCGGGGCGGAATGGAACACGAGATCGAAAGTCCCCGGGGCGATCCAGCCGAACAGCGACGGGCCCAGGAGTATGCCGATGACGATTTCCCCCACCGCCGGGGACTGGCCGCAGCGCGCGGCGACGGCCCCGCCGATCCGGCCCGCGAGCACGATGAGCGTCAATTCCAGCAGCGTGAAGAACAGCAGCAGCTCGCTCTTGTGTCCGGCGGCGGACGCGATCCCCCCCGGCCCCGCCACGTCAGATCATCCCGCCGTTCACGGAGATGATTTGTCCCGTGATGTAGCCGGCTTCCGGGGAGCACAGGTACGCCACCAGACTCGCCACCTCCTGCGGGGTGCCGGCGCGTTTCATGGGGACCAGGCCGGCGATGGCCGCGGCATCGAACGCCGAGCTGCTCATGCCGGTGGCGATGATGCCGGGCGCCACCGCGTTCACGGTGATGCCGCGGCTGGCCACCTCGAGACTCAGCGCCTTGGTGGCGGAGTTGAGCGCGCCCTTTGCCGCCGCGTAGTTGACCTGGCCGCGATTCCCCACCAGCGCCGCCACCGACGTGATGTTGACGATGCGGCCCCAGCGGGTGCGGATCATCGGCATCATCAGCGGGTGGGTCACGTTGTAGAAGCCGTGCACCGCCACGTCGATGACCCCGTGCCATTGCTCGGCGCGCATGCCCGGGAACACGGCGTCGTCGTGAATGCCGGCGTTGTTCACCACGATCTGCACCGGGGTCTCCTGCACCAGCGCCTCCAGCGCCGCGCGCGAGGCATCCGCGTCGGTGACGTCGAACACGATCACCCGCGCCTGGCCGCCGGCGGCGACGATCTCGGCGGCCACGGCCTCCGCAGCCTCCCGCCCCCGGTTGGCGTGGACGAACACCAGATGTCCGAGGGCGCCGAGCCGCCGGCAGATCGCCGCGCCGATGCCGCCGCTGCCGCCCGTCACCAGGGCTCGCATCGGTGCTTCACTCATGGGTTTCACTCATGGGCGAGGCGGGGGCGCAGCCGCCCGGAGTCGAGGACGACGGTGGCGCGGCCGCTCAACAGCGGTCCGGCATCGCAGTGCAGGTCGAACTCGTACAGGGCCGTGCCGCGATCGCCCGCGACGCGAACGGCGTTGCAGATCAGGTCGCCGGCGACGTCGTCGAGACGCGTGGCATGGACCTCGACGCCGCGCAAGCCGGCGAGGAACCCCGCGGTAGGCATGCCGGCCGGCGCCGCATGCGTCCCGGCGGCGACAGTCCCGGCCGACACGTCGTCG
>CAZZWZ010000292.1:0-4838 GCA_964657955.1 uncultured Steroidobacteraceae bacterium | reverse complement strand
CGATGCAGCCCTGGTGCTTCGCGTCATGGCGGCCCCGACGCCCGAGGACCTCGACAAGATCGCCGATTTCGCGGTGCGGCTCGGCGTGCAGGTGTTCCTGCAGAGCGGAGGGCTCGAGACCATCCGGCCCTTGCACGACGGCTATGCGCCGCTCGCCTACGCCGTCGACGAGGGTCGCGTGAGCCTGCAATTCGGCCCCGTGGACTTCTTCCAGGTCAACCGGCAGGTCAACGCCGGCATGGTGGTCGCGGCCATGCGGCTGCTCGATCCCGGGCCGTCCGACGAGGTGCTCGACCTGTTCTGCGGACTCGGCAATTTCACGCTGCCCCTGGCCCTGCGGTGCCGCCGCGTGGTGGGGGTGGAGGGCGACCCGCTGCTGGTGGGGAAGGCCCGCGCCAACGCGGCACGCAACGACATCGGCAATGCGGAGTTCCACGCCGACAACCTGTTCGAGCCGGTCAAGTGCGGTCCGTGGGCCAATGAACGCTACGATCTGCTCCTGCTGGACCCGCCGCGGGCCGGGGCGGCTGAAATCATGGAACGCATGGCACAGTGGCGGCCCCGCCGGGTCGTGTATATTTCCTGTCATCCGGGCAGCCTAGCGCGAGACGCCGGCATTTTGGTCGAGAACCATGGCTACCGGCTGACCGGCGCGGGGGTGATGGATATGTTTCCGCATACGACGCACGTCGAATCGATCGCCGTCTTCGAGAAGGGCGCATGAGCCTGGGCCCCCTCATGGTGGACGTGGGCGGCACCGAACTGACCGCCGAAGACCGTGACGTGCTGGAGCACCCGCTGGTGGGCGGCGTCCTGCTGTTCACCCGCAATTATCGCGATCTCGGCCAGGTGACCGCGCTCTGCGCGGCGATCCGTGCGGTGCGCACCCCGCATCTGCTGATCGCCGTGGATCATGAAGGTGGCCGGGTGCAGCGCTTCCGCGACTATTTCACGCGGTTGCCGGCCTCCCGTCCCCTGGGACGGCGGTTCGGCGAGGATCGGCACGATGCGCTGCAGCTGACCCGTTCCGTTGCGTGGCTCATGGCCAGCGAACTGCGCGCGGTGGGCGTCGATTTCAGCTTCGCGCCCTGCGTCGATCTGGACTACGGTCTGAGCGAGATCATCGGCGATCGATCGTTCGACCGGAAGCCCGACACCGTGGCCGCACTGGCCTCGGCCTACGTGCTCGGCATGCGCGACGCCGGGATGGCCGCGATCGCCAAGCATTTTCCCGGCCACGGCGCCGTGCTGGCCGATTCGCACGTGGCCCTGCCGGTGGACCGGCGCGAATTCACCGACATGGAAGAGGACCTGCGTCCGTATCGGATGCTGATCGGCAATCAGCTGGCCGGGGTCATGGCGGCGCACGTCGTCTACCCCGCCGTCGATGCGCTGCCCGCGAGCTTGTCGCGGCGCTGGATCACGGACGTGCTGCGGGGCGAACTCGGTTTTCACGGCTGCGTCTTCGCGGACGATTTGAGCATGGCGGGCGCGGTGGCCTTCGGCGACATCCTGGAGCGCGTCCGACTCGCCCACCAGGCGGGCTGCGACGTCCTGCCCATCTGCAACGACCGGGCGGCCGTGTCGACGGTGCTGGCCGGCTACCGGAACGCCGTGCCGGAGGTGGCTGCCGAGTCGCCGGCATCGCAGGCGCGCCTGGTGCGCATGCGGGCGCGGGGCGAACCCCCCGCCACGCTGACCTCCGATGCACGATGGCAGGAGACGGTGCGGCGCATCGCGGCGCTCGGCGCGGTTCCGCCCCTCACCCTGGAGGGCCGCTCGTGACGGGGATGGACGCGGACCTCCACCGCCGGCTGCTGGAGAGCGCGCCCACGGGAGCGGCGCTGGTCGACGCGCTCGATCCCGAGCATCCCGTGCTGTACGTCAATCCGGCGTTCGTCGCCCTGACGGGGTATGCGGCGGCCGAGCTCGTCGGGCGCAATCTGCGCCTGTTGCAGGGCGAGGACCGCGACCAGGACGCGCGGCAGCGCATCCGCGAGTCGATGGGGCGCGCCGAGACGTGCCGCGTGCTGCTGCGCAATTACCGCAAGGACGGCACGGTGTTCTGGAACGAGGTGACCATCGTGCCCCTGCTGGATGCGGCGGGCCGCGTCACGCACTATGCCGGCCATCACCGCGACGCGGGCGAGCGCCTGAGGTTCGATCCGAAGAGCCCGAAGGATTCGTTGAGCGGCGTGCACCAACCCACCGCGGTCGCCATCCGCGACGACCGGCTCACCGGACTGTTCACGCTCGCGTATCTGGAGGAGCTGTTGAAGCGGGATTGGGCCCTGGCCCAGCGCGAGAACCGCAGCATCGCCGCGTTCTCCGTCGACATCGACGCACTCGATCTGTACAACGCCACGTTCGGCCGCGCGGCCGGCGACTCGGCGATCCGCCGGGTGGCGCACGTGGTCTCGGGCTGCCTGCGGCGATCGAGCGACGTGACCGCCCGCATCGACGGCGGCAGCCTGCTGGCGTTCGCACCGGGTCTCGGCCTGGAACAGGCGCTGCGCATGGGGCAGACCATGGCCGAGCGCGTCCGGGAGCTGCGAATCCATCACCCCCGTTCCTCGGTGCTGCGTTACATGAGCGTGAGCGTCGGGGTGAGCGCCGCCGTTCCGGAGCGCAGCGGCGACCACGCGCCGCTGCTCGAGGCATCGCAACGCCAGCTGAAGCTGGCAAAACAGGCCGGACGCAACCAGGCCGTCTGAGCCGCCGGCAGCGCGGCTCGTGACGTGATTCTCGTCCGGGCTCCGCGGCGCGTGACGCCGTTCACCTTTCGTCGATCCTGAACGCAGGCTTGCGTCGAAATCGGACCGGGTCACGGCCCGGCGACGAAAAGTCTGTTACGAAGGGATCCATGAGGATCCGCAACAAGATCATCTCCCTGCTCGCGCTGGTGTTCGCGGCGCTGATCCTGCTCGAGATCGGCATCCAGACCCAGGTGCTGATGCCGAGTTTTGCGGCACTCGAACGCGACGACGCCAGAACGTCGATGAAACGCATCGATTACGCCCTCGACGAGACCCTGGACAATCTGTCGCTGAGCGCGGCGGACTGGGGCAACTGGGCCGATGTGTTCCGGTTCGTGCAGGCTCCCAACGAGGAATTCGTTCGCGCGAACATCACGGCAGTCGCGTTCAAGCAGCTGCAGGTCAATGCGCTGCTGATCGCGGACCTGCGGGGCAACCTGGTGCTGGCCGGCGCGCGGGACCTCGACACCGGCAAGCCCATGGACCTCGACTTGGCCGGCAAGGCTCTTCCGGCGGACTTTCCCTGGCGCCGCCAGCTTGGCGCGGGTACGCGGTCGAAGGGCCTCCTGCTCACCAATCGGGGAATCATGATGCTGGCATCGGCGCCGGTGCTCGACGGCAGCGGCCGGGGACCGGCGTTGGGCATGGTGATCATGGGGACCCTGCTGACCCCCGCGCAGGTGGCCAGGATCAGCGCCCAGGCACAGGCCACGCTCGTCATGCTGGCGGGCGGCGGCGCCACGCAGGATCTGCGGATCGTGGAAACCCGCGACGTGACGCAGGTGTACCGCTCGTACGCCGACGTCTACGGCAGGCCGCTGCTCAACTTGCGGGTGGACGTGCCGCGCAAGATCACGCAGCAGGGACGCAGTGCGGTGACCTACGCCTCTTGGTATCTCGGCGGCGCGGGCGTGCTCGTCTTGATCCTGCTCGTGCTGGTCTTGAATCGAATCGTGCTCGACCCGCTCGCGCGCGTCACGCGGCACGCGGTGAGCATCGGCGAGGGCGAGGATCTGACGGCGCGGCTCGACGTGCCCGGCGACGATGAGATGGCCGTACTCGCGCGCGAATTCGACCGGATGGTCGCACGCGTCGCCGAATCGCGCCGGCTGCTGGTGGACAGGTCGTTTCAATCGGGCTTTGCTGAGCTGGCCAAGGGGGTGCTCCACAATCTTGGCAATGCCATGACGCCGCTCGGCGTGCGCCTGGCCAGGCTCGAGACGCGTCTGCGCGATGCACCGGCGGCCGACGTCGAACTTGCCGTCCGGGAGCTCGGCTCGGAGCCGGAAGGCTCCGACCGGCGCGCGGATCTCCACGAATTTCTGCGGCTCGCGAGCCGTGAGCTCGATGCCATCCTCAAGGCCGCCCGGGAGGACGCCGTCGTGGTGCAGCGCCAGGCGGGCGTCGTGCAGGCGGCCCTGGCCGAGCTCATGCGCTCGACGCGCAACGATCACGTGGTCGAGTCGGTCCGGCTGCCCGAGCTGGTCTCGCAGACCCTGGAGATCGTTCCCGACGCGTGCCGTCAGCGGTTGACGGTCGAGGCCGACGAGTCGCTGCGCCGCGTGGGCGTGGTGCAGGTTGCCCGTACGGTGCTGCGGCTGGTGCTGCAAAATCTCATCATCAATGCCGCCGATGCGGTGCGCGACGCGGGTCGGGAGCGGGGTGTGCTGCGGGTGGCCGCCGAGATCGTCCGCGAGGCCGATCGGGCGCAATTGCACCTGCGTTGCGAGGACGACGGCGTGGGCATTCCCGCCGCCAACCTGGAACGCGTCTTCGATCCCGGCTTCTCCACCAAGTCGCCTGAGACCAATCACGGGATCGGTCTGCATTGGTGTGCCAACGCCATCAATGCCCTGGGCGGCAGAATCTGGGCGGCGAGCGACGGACCGGGCCGCGGCGCCGCCATGCACCTGATGGTGCCGGTGTCCGTCCACGCCGCGTCCGCGGCCCCATGAGCCGCGCGGAGGGCACGGTGTCGGAAGATCAACCGATGACGATCAAGGTGCTCGTGGCCGACGACGAGGCCGAGGTGCGCGATGCCTACCGGCAGATTCTGGTCGAGGCCGAGGCCAGCGACGAGGC
>CAZZWZ010000291.1:0-4845 GCA_964657955.1 uncultured Steroidobacteraceae bacterium | reverse complement strand
CGTCCGGACACGAGGTGCCGTACGACGTCCTGGTGCTCGGCGCCGGCGCGGCCGGGCTGCAGGCCGCCGCCACGTTGGCGGCTTCGGGCCGGCGGGTCGCGGTGATCGAAGCGCGCGACCGCATCGGCGGGCGCATCTTCACCCGGCACCTGAACATTCCCGGCGCGCCCGCACTCGCGGTGGAGCTGGGAGCGGAATTCATCCACGGTCTGCCCGGCATCACCTGGGACCTGGTGCGACGGGCCGGGCTCGCGACCGTGGAATGCGCCGGCGCGGCGTTGGAATTCGCCCGGGGCGAGCTGCGGCATGCACAGGATCACGGGATCGACGCCGTGTTCGCGGACATGGGCGAAGGGACGGCCTCCCGCGACGGGGCGGACGAAACGTTCGCCGAGCATTTGTCGCGCGCCGCCCTCGCCCCCGCCGACCGCGATGCCGTCATTCGCTATGTGGAAGGATTCAATGCGGCCGATCATCGCTCGATCGGGACCGCAGCCCTCTCGCGGCAACAAACGGCCGAGGATGCCGTCGAGGGCGACCGGATCTTTCACATCCCGGCGGGATACGACCGGGTACCGCACCATCTGCTGCAGGAATTCACCGCGCACGGCGGACGATTGTTCCTCGATCGTCCCGTGTCCGACATCGCATGGCGGGTGGGCGAGGTGACCTTCTCGGGCACCGATGCGAACGGCGCCGCTTTCGGATTTCACGGCAGGCAGGCGGTGATCACCCTGCCCCTCGGGGTGCTGCAAGCGGACGCGGTGCGCTTCGATCCCCTGCCGGGCGGTGCCCTCGACGAGGCGCGTCGCATGAGAATGGGCTCCGTGGTGCGCGTTCCCCTGCTGTTTCAGTCGCGATTCTGGCGGGAGCCCGCCGTGCTCGCGCGCTGCCCGGCGTTTGCCGCCGAACTCGAACGCCTGCGTTTGCTGCTCACGGATCTCGCGATACCGGCGTGGTGGACGGCGGAGCCGGAGGCTGCGGCGCTGCTCACCGCCTGGGTGGGCGGCCCGCGGTCATCGACATTCGACCGGCGCCCGGTTGCCGGGGGCTCGAATCCGAGCGCGGAGAGCCGGCGACCGGCGGACGATTTACCGCGGCCGGCGTTGATCGACCAGTGCCTGGGCGTCCTGGCCCGGATGTTCGAGACCTCCGCGACCCATCTCGATCGCGGCCTGTCGAGCTGGCATTTTCACGACTGGGATGCCGATCCCTACGCGCGGGGCGCCTACAGCTACATGCCCGTCGGATCGGCATTTGCATCCGACCGCATGGTCGAGCCCGTCGGGCGGACCTTGTACTTCGCGGGTGAACACACCACCACGTCCGGCCATTGGGGCACCGTCCATGGTGCCCTTCTGAGCGGCGCAGCGGCCGCCGCGAAGATGATCGCAGCGGCCTGACGCTAGCGCGTCTGCAACGAGGCGGTGGGCGGGGCCGAGGCGGCTTTCGGCGATCCGGCCGGCAGCGACGCGGTGGGCGATGGGGCGGGTGCGGCGGCCGGCGCGTCCGCATGATGCAAGGCACCCGTCAATTCCGGATAGTCCTTGGCCATGCTCTCGCCATACAAGGGCTTGAACACCCCCTGATGGCAGGTGGCGCAGTTGACCTTGGCCACGTCGCCCGTGATCCCCAACCGGTGCTCGGGGAACGTCGGTTTCAACGGCTCGAGATAGTTGGTGTTGAGGTCGCGTGCCAGGCGGATGCCGTACCAGGCGGTGGTGCGCTTCGGCGTGCTCGAATCCCAGACCGCGAAAGATCGCGAATTATGGCAGTACGTGCAGTTGACGCCGAGGGACTGCGAGAAATGCATCATGAGCGCGTAAGTGCCCTCGGCCTGCTTGATGGAGGTGCGATTGCCGTCCGGCAGCGCATCGTCGGAGATGACGCGGATGTTCTGATCCCCCAGCAACAGACGCGTGAACGGATCGTACGGCAGCGACGCCAGCCCCACGCCGGCGGACGGTTTGTTCTGGCCCGCGTTGCCCGCGATCAAACCGCTGGTGCTGGAGGATCCCGGATTGGTGAACCAGACATTTTGCGGCACCGCATTGCCCCGATGGCAGGTGTAGCACGTCACCCCGGTGGACCCCACGTGGTCCTTCCAGTCGGTGTCGATGTGACGAACCATCTGCAGCATGCGACGCGCCACCACCTTGGTGTAGCGATCGTCGCTGGCCATGTTCGCGCCATGACAGTAGTTGCAGCTCTGGTCGGGCGGCGCCACCCATTGGGTGATCGCGAGCATGACCCGCGTGAACTGCGCCACGTTCAGATCCTTCAGCACCTGGATGTTCTGGTAGACGCTGCTCGCCAGCGGACCCTCGGCGGCGGCCGGAGGAATGGCCGCCGGCACCACGTTCGCGGCCGCCTTCACCGCATCCAGACGCGGATTGATGACTTGTTCCATCCCGACGCCCCGGTACCCGCCCTGCTTGGTCTCGACGGGGGGGCGCTCGCAGCCCCCGAGGAGGACCAGGCCTGCCATCGCGAGGATGGGTGCAAAGCTCTTTCTCATTTCGGCGCTCCGGACAGGGTCGCCGGATCGATCACCGGCGGAAACACGTGGGGATACATGGGGGCCACGTGATGTTTGACGGCCCACAGGTACCAGTTGTCCACCACCGTCCCCGTGAGCAGGATGCCGATGCCGCCCACCAGCGGGCACAGCACCGCAAACCACCACGCCCAGCGGTGAATGGATTCCATGGTCGCATTGAAACCCATGGTCCACCGCCAGAAAAGTCCGGCGCGTTCCGCGGCCGTGCCGCGGTCGACGATCTGCTCCAATTCCCGGTCGCCGCCCAGGCGGCTCACCGCCAGAATCGTGCCGCCGTGCATGGCGAACAACAGGGTGGAGCCGTACAGGAACGCGATGGACAGGCAATGAAACGGGTTGTAGAACAGGTTCCCGTACCGGATGGAGAACGCCGCCGTCCAATCCAGGTGCGGGAAGATCCCGAACGGCACGGCCTCGCCGAAACTGCCCATCAGCACCGGCCGGATGATGCCGAGCACCAGCATCAACCAGATGGCCGCCAGGAAGGCCCATGACACGTGGGTGCCCATGCCGAGCGCGCGGGCGCGCCGGTACATCCGCAGCCACCACAGCAGCACCGACGTGGTCAGGAAGAAGCCCGCCATCAACCACCAGCCGCCGTCCTGCAGCCGCGGGAAGTGCAGGCCGTTCGATGGGGCGGGTGGTTCGAGCGCCAACCAGGGCAGCTGCCGCACGAACTGCACCGGATTCCAATTCACCGACGCGAACATGTTGAGCCCGATGATCTCGAAGGCGATGAAGCCGCAGATGAGCGACATCAGCCCCAGCGTTCCGAGATAGATGGGCCCGACCTGCGCGTCGCCGAAACGTCCCAGCAGATGATTGAAGCCCACCGGCCGCTGGCGTCCCCAGGCGCCGCGCGGCAGGGCGACGCCGGGATACGCCGGCGCATGGACTTGGATGCGAGTGAAGATGTTCTGATATTCAGCCATGATGGTCCCCGAGCAGTTCGTTCAGTGCCAGATCGACAGATTCAACCACCAGCCCCACCATTCGGGCCATCCGCGAGTCCAGAACGGCCCGCTGATCAGTATACAGACGGCGCTCCAGAACCCCGCGCTGATGGCGAGGAACAAGCCCAACCGGTGGATGCCGAGCGAGCCGATCGAATACCCGATGGTGTCCCGAAAATACGTGTTCTCGTGCTCCGCCGTCTGCACGGGCCCGTTTTTCGGGTTGGCCGCCGACAGGATCACCGCGCCGTGCAGCGAGAGCGAGAGCGTGGTCGCGAAGAAGAAGCTCACGGCCAGCATGTGCGCCGGGTTGTAGTGGAAGTGCAGGTACTGGTAGCCGGTGTTCGACACCCAGTCGAGATGGCTGAAGATGCCGTACGGAAAGCCGTGCCCCCACGCGCCGAGCAGCATGGGACGAAACACTTCGAGCGATACGTAGGCGAAGATGGCCACGCCGAAGGCGAACGGCACGTGATAGCCGATCCCGAGCTTGCGGCAGATCTCCACCTCGCGCAGCGCCCAGGAGACGAACGCGCCGATGGCGCACACCGTGATCAGCTGCCACAGCCCGCCCTCGCGCAGCGGCGCCAGTGCCAGTCCGTATTTGAGGTCCGGCGGGGCGATGTTGATCTGCCAGAGATTCCAGGTGGGCCCGATGGCCGCGCCGAAGACCAGTAGCGCCGTGCCCAGCAGCGAGAAGAACGCCGTGGTGACGCCGAAGAAGCCGACGTAGAAAGGCCCCACCCAGAAGTCGAACAGATCGCCCCCGAGCAAGGTGCCGCCGCGCACGCGGTATTTTCTTTCAAAGCTGAGCATCGCCATGTTTGTGCTCTCACGTCCGAAGTTTTCGCACCACCGAATTCGCCGTCGCTTCCGGCGACGGACGGGCAGGCTTTGGGGCCTGGTCCCGTCCGCCGCCGTCGGCAAACAGCTCTAGGGCTTGGCCGAGTCCGGCAGCGTCGACATGTGCTGCGCGGCCGCCGAGGGCGCCGCATGACCGCCCAGCCAGTTGAACCTGTCGGTGCTGAGCAGGATGAAATGAATCACCAAGGCCAGTACGAACAGGAATGTAAACAGCGCAATCAGAGCTCTGCGCGGATCGAATAGAAGCCAAATTCGCCACATTTTCTAATCTCCTATGAGAATTCTCGAATCGAAGTCCGATGTCCCCTGCCGATGCCGCTCAGAGCCACGGCCGCCATTGCCACACTAGAAAATGCGCGACGATCGCGATCACCGTAAAAATGATGAAGCTCGTCACGAAAATGCCATGAAATTCCTTGGCTTCACTCTCGGTGAGTCCCGAGAGAGAACCACGTCTTTCGTCAACCA
>CAZZWZ010000290.1:0-4870 GCA_964657955.1 uncultured Steroidobacteraceae bacterium | reverse complement strand
CCCTACAACCGCTTCCGTAACCCCCCGACTGGTTCGAATGGAACTTTTCGCTACTCTCGAGCACGATGATGGAATCAGAGAGCGCGTGGTGTCGATAAGCACGATTTTGCTGATCCTGGTGGTGCTCCTGCTGATCGGTGCGTTGCCGGCGTGGCCCTACAGCGGCGCCTGGGGTTACTACCCCAGTGGCGGGTTGGGTGTGGTGGTGATCGTTTTATTGGTCTTGCTGGTCACGGGAAAGCTTTAGCAGGCGACGGTTTTTCTGCGCGATGGTCCGTGCTCGTTCGCCGGCCTTGGCCGTTGTCCACCGCCGGTTTTGCGTCCCTCGCGTACCACGACCTGTTCACGAATTTCAAAACTTCCTGGGATATCTATGAATCTCCGTACTTTTCGACACATTGCCGTCATTCCGCTGGTCTTGACGTCGGTCCTGTTGACTCCGGCATCGGCGGACAGCCAGCAGGGGGTGTCACCCGGGCAGGCGAGCGCGGGATGTCATGGCAGTGCGGCGAGTTCTGCCACCGTGGCACCTTCCACCTTGGACTACGTGGTCCTGGCCAGCCTCGCGGACGCGTCCACCCTGTTGTCCATGACCCGTTACAAGACGGCTTCGGCGCAGCTGCGCACCGGGCAGTCTACCGCCGCCTCGGGTCCCGCCACCGGCGAATAAGCCAGGCGCGCGACGACGCGCGCACTCGACGGTACCGGCGGTTCGGGTGAGCAGCCGTCGCGCGCGAACTTGGCGGTGCGCGAGACGTCCGCGAGCGACCGCAATCCACGATTGCCCACGCGGGGTTGATGTGCCACTGTGCGCGCTGCGCCGGGGAACGCACGAGGACTCTGACGATGCCCGCAATCGGATCGGTGTTTCCCTTCTCCGCCATCGTCGGGCAGGAGGAGATGAAGCTTGCCTTGGTGTGCGCGGCCATCGACCCGAGCATCGGTGGCGTGCTCGTTTTCGGCGATCGTGGCACGGGCAAGTCCACCGCGATTCGCGCGCTCGCCGCGTTGCTGCCACCCATGCGAGCCATCGTCGATTGCCGCTACTCCTGCGACCCCGCGCAGAGCGACACCTGGTGCTCCGAATGTCGCGATCGGACGCGATCCGCCCTGAAGGACCGCGCGGTCCCGGTGCCCGTGGTGGACATGCCGCTCGGCGTCACGGAGGACCGGGTGGTGGGCGCCCTCGATCTCGAACGTGCGCTGTCGCAGGGCGTGAAGGCCTTCGAGCCGGGCCTGCTGGCCCGGGCCAACCGCGGTTTTCTGTACATCGACGAGGTGAATCTCCTGGAAGATCACTTGGTGGACCTGCTCATCGACGTGGCTGCCTCCGGCGAAAATCTCGTCGAACGTGAAGGGCTCAGCATCCGTCATCCTGCGCGTTTCGTGCTGATCGGCAGCGGCAATCCGGAGGAGGGCGAACTGCGGCCGCAGTTGCTCGACCGATTCGGCATGTCGGTGGAGATCAAGACACCGACCGAGCTCGCCGACCGCGTGGCCGTCATCAAACGCCGCGACGAATTCGAGCGGGGAAAAGCCGCTTTCGTGGCGCAGTGGAAGAAGCCGGACGACGCCCTGCGCCGGCGCATCGTGGCGGGCCGCCGGCGCCTGCCCGATATGCAGGTTCCCGACGAGGTGCTCGAAAGCGCGGCGAAGCTGTGCATGACGTTGGGCACGGACGGCCTGCGCGCCGAACTGACGCTGATGCGCGCCGCGCGGGCGCTCGCGTGTTTCGAGCAGTCCGCCACCGTCACCGAATTGCACCTGCGGCGGGTGGCCACTCCGGCCCTGCGGCATCGCCTGCGCCGCGACCCGTTGGATGAATCGGGATCGACGGTCCGCATCGAGCGCGCCATCCTCGAGGCGCTGGGCCCGTGAGCGCCGGCGGCGACGCGGCGCTCGCCGCCTCGCTGTTTGCCGTCGACCCGGCGGGATTGGGCGGCGTGTGCCTGCGCTCGGCGCCGAGTCCCGCGCGCGCGCAGTGGCTGCAACTGTTGCGAGACTTGCTGCCGGCACGCCTGCCGTTGCGTCGCATCCCGTTCAACATCTCGGACGGGCGTCTGCTCGGGGGCCTCGACCTGGTCGCCACGCTGCGCGCGCACCGGCCCGTGCTGGAACGCGGCGTGTTGAGCACCAGTGACGGCGGTGTCGTCGTGATCACCATGGGCGAACGCCTCAGCGCGCATACGGCCGCATGCCTGAACGCGGTGCTGGATTCGGGCGAGATCGACATTCAACGCGAGGGCATGCAAGCCACCGAGCCGGCGCGGGTGGGCCTCGTCGCGCTGGATGAAGGCCTGCAGGAAGACGAACATATCCCGGTTTCATTGATGGACCGCATGGCGTTTTTGATCGACCTGGGGGGCTTCGACGCCCGAACGCCCCTGCCGCAGCTGTACGACGCGCAGGCAGTAAACGCCGCGCGAGGTATGTTGACTCAGGTGCACATGGCGCCCGAGCTCATGACCGCGCTGTGCGCGACCGCGCTGGCGCTCGGTGCCGGATCGGTGCGGGTGTCCTGGCTGGCCGTGCGCGCGGCCCTGGCAGTGGCGGCCCTCGACGGAAGACTGGAGGTCAGCGTCGAGGATGCCGCGGCCGCGGGTCGCTTGGTCTTCGCACCGCGGGCAACCCAGCGGCCGGCAGCGCAGGAGCAGTCCGCGAAAGCGTCCGCCGAGACCCCGCCGGCCAAGCAGGATGCCGCGGACCCGATACCGCCGCCGGACCCGCCCGAGCCGCACGCGCGCCAAACGGACGCCCCGGAGTCTGCGGCGCCGGAACCCGCCGCGGACACCCTGCATCCTGTCGCGGAGCCACCGCAACCTGATGCGGACCCACCGCACCAGGCGGAAGAGACGAATGTCGAGGAGGTCGTGCTGGCTGCGACGCAGGCCGCGATTCCACCCGGTTTGCTGGATCGTTTGCGCCGCATCGCCGCCGCCGGGACGGCATCCGGGGCGGGCGGGCGGGCGGGGGGCGTGCTGTACGGCGGCGTTCGAGGCAGGCCGTGCGGCGTTCGCAGCGGGGTACCGCGGGGCGCGGCACGGCTCAACGTGATGGAGACCCTGCGCGCCGCAGCCCCCTGGCAGCGGCTGCGCGGCCGGACGGGCGGTGGTGACGCGGGTGGCAGCGATGCGCACGCCCGCCGCGGGCCGGGCAGCCAAGGCCGCGTGCAGATCCAGGCCGGCGACCTGCGCATCACCCGCCATCAGCAACGCGCGCGGACGCTCACGATTTTTGCCGTCGATGCGTCCGGATCGTCGGCGCTGAACCGGCTGGCCGAGGCCAAGGGTGCGGTGGAGTTGTTGCTGGCGGACTGCTACGTACGCCGCGATCAAGTGGCCGTGATCGCCTTTCGCGGCCGCGCTGCCGACATCCTGTTGTCGCCCACCCGTTCGCTGGTGCGTGCCAAGCGTGGCCTCGCGGGCCTGCCCGGCGGCGGGGGCACCCCCATGGCCGCCGGCATTCAAAGTGCGATGCTGGTTGCGAATCAAGCGCAGCGACGCGGCGAGACGCCGACCGTGGTGATACTCAGCGATGGCCGGGCCAACGTCGCGCGCAACGGCGTGGGCGGGCGCGAGGCGGCGCATGCCGATGCCCTGCGAGCCGCGGTGCAGCTGCGGTTGGCGCGAGTGGCCGCTCTGTTCGTCGATACGTCGCCGCGGCCGAATCCGCTGGCCGCCGATCTCGCGGCCGCGATGGATGCGCGCTACGTGCCGCTGCCCTTCGCGAACGCCGAAGCGCTGTCGCGCATCGTCTCCGCCGCACGGCCTGCCAAGCGCTGAAGATGTAGCGCTTCGCGCAGGGATTTGCACGGAGGGGGCGCCGGGGCATCGATTGCCCGCTGAAAGACCAATAAAAAAATGATGTTAACAACGGCATCGCCGTCGTTTGCCTGCCGCTACTTGCCGACTTGGATCCCCGTATCGCACTGCATCACCAATTTGGTGCGACATACGCACTCCGACCTGCGAATCGTTTTTGTGTTTGATGGCATCAACAGTTCAAAGAGCACGGAAACTCATGATGGACGGGATGAGGCGTTGGAAACACCTGCTGCGAGCCGGCTGCGTGATCGCAGCGTCGTGCGCATCTCTGGCACGAGCCGACAGCCCGCCGGACACTTACGGCAGGGATTACATATCGGTTCTGCCCGGTGTCGTATTGCCGTCCAAGGCGCTCGACACGTCCGGCACCGGCGCGTCGATCTCCGGCATCTACGGCTACCAGTTCGGCTCGCACGTTCTCGGCGAAGTGAACATCCAGTCTTCGGCCTTCGATACGCGGCCCTTCACCGGCATCGATTATCAGAACGGTGTGATCTTCGATTTCGTCTATCAGCTGCGCGACCGCTCGGCCGGCCTGCTCACGCCCTTCGTGCTGGTCGGCGCGGGTCCGAACTTCGATAACTTCTATCCCAACCACCGCGACGGCGCCTCGTTGTGGGTGGAAGGCGGCATCGGCCTGGTCACCCAGCCTCTGTTCCACGGCGTGCGGCTGCGCTTCGACGCACGCTATGCACGCGACTCACACGAGGGATGGCATCAGGAGCCGCGCGCCGTCTTCGGCATCGATATACCGCTCGGCCACATCGAGCACCAGGTCGCGGTGCGCTACCCGCCGGCCCGGGCCGAAGCCGATGCCGAGAGCAACCAACGAGTCGAACCGAGGATGCTGGCACGGTGAGCACGGAAAATCGCCTCGGGTCGGCCCGCCTGCTCGCCCGGGCGGCGGGCGCCGTATTGCTGGCGGCTCTGCTGCATGGCTGCTCGGCGCAGGGCGAGAGCGCCAGGCAGCTCTCCGCGGAAGGCAGTGGCTCCAGCGGCGGCTCGGGCGGCTCGAGCGGCGTCAGCACCGGCTCGGGCGGCGGCTC
>CAZZWZ010000289.1:0-4888 GCA_964657955.1 uncultured Steroidobacteraceae bacterium | reverse complement strand
GTCCTCCGGCCGATGCAACAGGACGTAGCTCTCGTTCGTGCGCAATTCCGCATCGAACAATTTCACCAGACCACCGGCGAGAAAACGGTCGGCACTCAGGCGCGAGGGCACCAGGGCCACGCCCACGCCTTGTTCGGCGGCAAGCACCACCGCCGACATGGTATCGAGACGCACCAATCGGTTGGGTTTGATCGGCGGGATGCCGAGCCCGCCCGCCCACCGTTCCCACGCGTCGCGGCGCTCTTCGTGCAACAGCAGCGTCTTGCCGTTGAGATCCGTGTAGATGTCGATCGGATTCTCCAGCACGAAATCCGGCGAGCACGCCGCAATGAAACTCTGCGCGAACAATTCGTGCACGGTGAGCCCGTCCCACGGCCCCGTGCCGACGACGATGGACAGGTCCGCCTCGGGCGGATGCGTCTTCGGTGCGGAGAATGTAGTCTCGATGCGGATGTCCGTCTCCTCGCGGGCCTGCGAGAACGACGAGAGCCTCGGCAACAGCAGTTCGTTGGCGAAGAACGGCGGCACGTTCAGGCGGATGATGGTGCGGCCGTAACGCACCTGCAATTGTTCGGTCACCTTCTCGAGCTTGGCGAAGATTTCGCTGATGTGCTCGAGATAATGCGCGCCGGCATCGGTCAACGTGAGATTGCGGATACCGCGTTCGAACAACGCCACGCCCAGCTGCTCCTCGAGGGCCTTGATCTGGTGGCTCACGGCGGAGGGCGTGACGAACAGCTCCTCGGCGGCCGCCTTGAAGCTCTGAAGCTTGGCCGCGACCTGGAAGGTCTTGAGAAACTTGAGCGACGGCAAGCGCATAGGGAACGACCGATATTTTGATGGGGCGAGGTGATCCACGGTTGTCCGGCCCCGGGCACACGACCAATAGTCTATACCACGTGAAGCAATATTCGTGCCAGATCTGGGATGGCCGTAATGGCCGTTTCCGGCGCCCCGGACGACGCGCGGCGAACACATGGTGAGCGTAACATTTCGGGCGCGCACTCATCCGGCGCAGGAATCATGCCGCAGCCTCAAGAACAATCGATGACACGGGCTCACGTCATCACCGGCTGCTTCGGCGCCGGGAAGACCACCGCCATCCGCTGGCTGATGTCGCACAAGCCGGCCGACGAGTTGTGGGTGGTGGTGCTCAACGAGTTCACCGAGGCCGGGCTCGACACGCTCGCCGTCGCTCAATCGGCACGCGGGGCGGCGGACGTTCGGCTGGTCGCCGGCGGCTGCCTGTGCTGCGTGGGCGAACTCGAATTCGGCCGGCAGTTGCACGACATCCTGCGCAACTTGAAGCCCGCGCGTCTGCTCATCGAACCCAGCGGCGCCGGCCACGCGGCCGACATCGTCGATGAACTGGCCCGTTACGAAACCCAGCGCGCGCTGAGTCTGGACAGCATCGTCTGCCTGGTCGATCCGCTCGATGCCCAACGAATTCTCCGCGTACGTGACCGTGCGGAGTGGTCGCAGGTTCAGTCGGCGGACGTGTTGCTGATGTCCAAGTCCGAGCTCGCCGGGCCGGCCGAACGAGAAGCGTTCATTGAGATGAGCAAACAGCAATACCCGGCAAAACGCTTCGTCGGCGCCTGCACCGGGGGCGTGCTGCCGCCGCAGGCCATGCATCGTTACGAACGGTCGTCGGCATTCTCACTGGTCTCGCCGGCGGATGCGGCGTCACCGGCGGCGACGGTGTCGTTTGAGATCGGCGGCTTCGTCGGGACCGAGACTCAGCTGAGCCAGCTGGGGTTTTGGGCGGTGCACTGGGTGCTGCCCCGCGAATTGACGTTCTCGCGGGTGGTGATCGAACCGCGGCTGCAGTGGCTCGCGGAGGCCTACGGCACGATGCTGCGGCGCTTCAAGGCGGTGTTCCGCAGCGGTCCGGGACCCTCCTGGCTGATCCAGAGCCACGGCCGCGGCTTCTCCGACGAGGACAGCGCCTACCGGCGCGACAGCCGCATCGAGCTGGTGCTCAGCGCCGAGCCCACCGCGGAATTTCTCGACGCCTGGCGCGCCATGCTGCGGGACGCGGCGCTCGAGCCGCCGCGCATGGGTCGGGGCTGACCCTGGCCTTCGATCAGCGATCGAAAGTCGCCGGATGCACCTTCAAACCCGGGCCCGAGTCCACGCGCAGCCACGTCTGGTCCCGACGGACCATGAAATAACCGCGGACCACGCCGGACGGGCGGGACGCATCCGGCGGTGACTCCTCGTGGGAGACGACGAAACCGGCGGAATCGCCGAGCGGTATCCAGTCGCTCGATGCCACGCCGCGGGGTGCCGACGGAGCGCCCAAACCGCGGGCATGGGGCGCCGTCACGATCACCACCGCCACCACCAAGATGAGACCAAGGAACTTTTTCATTGCGTTGCTCCGTCGTGACGAGTCGATGTTATCTTGTGAGGTCACCACCGAACATTAGTTCCGTGCGCAGCAGTCGCCGAGGAATCAATCATGACGATCGAACTCAAGATGCTCGGATGGAGCGTGTTTCTCGGGCTTGCCTACGTTTTCACGGCCGCCGGGCTGGCGACGCAGCAACGCGGGTTGAAGTGGAATGCCGGCAATCGCGACGGGGAGGCCAAGCCCCTGACCGGCCTTGCGGCGCGCGCGGTGCGCGCGAATCAAAATTTTCTCGAAACCTTCGGATTCTTCGCCGCCGCCGTGCTCGCCGTGGTGGTGGCCAAACAGAACACGGCACACACGGCGCTCGGCGCCGAACTGTATTTCTGGGCGCGGCTCGCCTACCTGCCCATCTACGTCGCCGGCATCCCGTACGTGCGAACCGTCGCCTGGGCGGTTTCGCTGTGGGGGCTGCTGCAGGTGCTCGAAGGATTGTTTTAAACGCCGCGGTGGCCGCTCATTTCGGCAACGCGTAGGCGACGAGAAAATCGCCGGCATCACCCCGAGCGATGCCCCGACCGCTGCTGCTATTCTGTACATGCGCTGATTCCATCGACCGGTGTCCGCCCGAGGATCACATGAAAAAGCTGGCATGCCTAGGGTTGCTCCTGTCGATCGCGGGCTGTGCCGTGTGCAAGAGCTCCGATTCGGTCGAGGTGTGCCGGACCAAGCATCGCGATCATTCGCAGCCGCGGATCGAGTGGTTCATTGCGCGGTTTTGAATTTCTGCCAGAGGCGCGTGATCGCGCGCGCCTGCTGCGCCGAATCCTCCGTTTGCACGAACAGCCGGCGCTGGACGTCCGGCGGCGGATAGACCGCAGGATCGGCGGCTAGGTTGCCCTCGATGAGCGGCAGGGCCGCCCGATTCGCGTTGGCGAAGCCGGTGAAGTTGGACACCTTCGCGATGGTTGCCGGCTCCAGCAGGTAGTTGATGAAGCGATAAGCGTTGGCCACATCCGGCGCGTCCCTCGGAATCGCCAGCATGTCGAACCATAGCAGGGAGCCCTCGGCAGGAATCATGAAGTCGACCTGGATGCCGTTATGTGCTTCGTCGGCGCGGTGCCGCGCCTGCACGAAGTCGCCGTTGTAGGCGACGGCGAGGCAAATATCTCCGTTGGCGATCGCTTGAACGGTGCCCGCCGTGTCGATGTTGCGGACGTAGGGACGGATGCGCGCCAGCACCGTTTCGACGGCCGCGAGATCCTGCGCGTCCGGCATGTCCGTGTTGCGGCCCAGGTACTTCAATACCAGGCGCACCACCCCGGCGGGATCGTCGATCAGGCTGATGCCGCAGGTCGACAGCCGCGCCGCGAAAGCCGGATCGAACAGCAGGCGCCAGCTGTCCAGGCGCACGTGCGGAAGCGCTGCGGCCGCCAACGCCCGGTTGTAGCCGACGCCGATCGTACCCCAGGCATACACGACGCCGTGCGCATTGCCCGGATCGTTGAGCGCCACCCGCGACATCACCGCCGGGTCGAGATTCGCAAGATTCGGCAGCCGTTGTTTGTCGAGCGGCAGATAAGCGCCGCTCAGGATCTGACGCTGGAAGTACGGGGCGGTGGGCACCACGATGTCGAACCCGCTGTGGCCCGTCAGGATGGCGGATTCGAGCGTCTCGTTGGTATCGAAGTAGGACACACGAACTACGATGCCCGTGCGCCGTTCGAAATCGGAAATGGTGTCGGGTGCAAGATAGTCCGACCAGATGTACAGGTTGAGCACACCCGGCGCCGCATTGCTTGGTCGCAGCGTCCCGCCATGACCGGTGCCGTGTTGGCCGCACCCGGCGGCGGCGCTGGCGAACCAGACAATCAAACCGATCATCGTTCGAGCTGCGCCGCCGTAGGCTGTCGGTCCACACCTCACGAATCGCGGCCCCGGAACCAGCCGCTGATGCTCAGCCGGTCGTGTCGCGTCGGCAGGACGGCGTGCTCACGCCCGGCCGTCAGGAAACATACCAGCCTCCCGCCGATGGGTTCGATGTCGAAGAATTCATCGCTGCCACAGTTGAACAGGCGCAGCGAGCCGCCGGCACCGCGCTCCCAGGCCGTGTTGAGGTAGAGCACCACGGAGACGGTGCGCCGGTGCCGGTCCCGAAGCTGATCGACGTGACGCTCATAACCACTGCCCGGCGGAAAGCGGGCGTAGTGCAATTCCAGATCCAACAGCCCGAGGAAGGCGCGCCGATTGAGGGACAGTCGCAGGCCTTCCAGATCGCCGAGCAGCGCACGCTCCTCCGCGTACAGCGGCTCTTCGAGCCAGCAGGTCGAGTCGCCGCGGATCTCGGCCCGCCGCTGCTGTCTCGCGTCGGCGCCGATCTGCGCGGCACGAAAATCCCCCCGTTCCCGGCGCCGTTCGGCGCACGCATGCAACGCCCGGAGACGGGCCGGCGAGAGGAAGCCGTCACGTACGACAAAGCCCTCGGCCATGAGGTCGGCGGGCAACCCATCGTCGAACCAGGTGTCCTCGTCAACG
>CAZZWZ010000288.1:1203-4926 GCA_964657955.1 uncultured Steroidobacteraceae bacterium | reverse complement strand
CGCCGCTGCCGTTGCCGCCGCGGGGCGCACCGACATCGCGGGTGAGCGCCGCCAGGTCGTGAGCCTGCAACACCGCGAACGCCTCCGCCATGCGCGCGTCGGCCACCTGGATCACCGCGCCGGGCTCTTCGGCGAAGCATGCGGCGATCACGTCCGTCGTCGTTCCGAAGTCGACGTCGAGGCCGCAGTGACTGGCAAATGCCATCTCCAATAAACTCAGCAGCGCGCCGCCATCGGAGCGGTCGTGGTACGCCAGCGCGAGGCCGCGGTCCTTGAGTTCGCGCACGGCCTCGAACAAACGCAGCAGCAGCGACGGCTCGTCGAGGTCAGCGGGCTCCCCGCCGGTGCGCTCCATGACCTGCGCCCAGCACGAGCCGCCCAGTCGGTTCTTTCCCGCGCCGAGATCGATCAGCAGCAATCGCGAGGGCTGCGACAGATCCAGTTCGGGGGTGAGCGTCCGGCGCGCATCGGCCACGGGCGCAAATGCCGAGACCACCAGCGAGATGGGGGCGAGCACGGTGTGGGCACCGCCGCCGTCGGTCCAGGCGGTTTTCATGGACAGCGAGTCCTTGCCCACCGGGATGGTGATCCCGAGCGTCGCACACAGCTCGACGCCGACGGCGCGCACCGTCGCGTACAGGTCGGCGTCCTCGCCCGGTTCACCGCAGGCCGCCATCCAGTTGGCGGACAAGCGGATGTCGCGAAGCTGCCGCACGTCCGCCGCCAGGAGATTGGTCACGGCTTCGGCCACGGCGAGGCGGCCCGAGGCCGGCGCATCCAGCAACGCCACGGGCGCGCGCTCGCCCATGGCCATGGCCTCGCCCGTGAAGCCCGTGTAATCGCTCAGCGTGACGGCGACGTCGGCCACCGGCACCTGCCATTTGCCCACCATTTGATCGCGGCAGATCAACCCACCCACGCTGCGGTCACCGATGGTGATGAGAAACGCCTTGCTGGCGACGGTGGGCAGGCAGAGCAGCCGGTCCAGCGACTCGGCCAGGGTGGCGCCGGCCGTGAACCGGCCGCCGTCCGGCCGCGGTGGCGCGGCCTGCGGCGGCGATCTCGTGGTCACCTCGCGCAACAGACGCGGGGCGCGGCCCAGCAACACCTCGATGGGCATGTCGACGGGTGTACCCGCCAGCAGCGGATCGTCGACCCGCAGCCGTCCGTCGCCGGTGATCTCGCCCACGACGGCGAACGGACAGCGCTCGCGCACGCACAGCGCGGCGAAGCGTTCGATGCTGCCCGGCACCAGCGCCAGCACGTAACGCTCCTGCGCTTCGTTGCACCAGATCTCCATGGGCGACAAGTCGGGTTCGGCGCTCGGAATCTTGCGCAGGTCGATGCGGCCGCCTCGCCGGCTGTGCGCAATCGCCTCCGGCAGTGCATTGGACAAACCGCCGGCGCCCACGTCGTGAATCAACAAAATGGGATTCTCGCGGCCCTGCGCCCAGCAGCGGTCGATCACTTCCTGGGCGCGGCGCTGCATTTCCGGGTTGCCGCGCTGCACGGAGGCGAAGTCCAGATCGCTGGTGCTCTGCCCGCTGCCCAGGGAGGAGGCCGCGCCGCCGCCCAGGCCGATCAGCATGGACGGGCCGCCCAGCACCACCAGCGGGGCGCCCACCACCACGTCGCGCTTGTCGACGTCGCTGCGCCGCACGTTGCCCAGACCCCCCGCGATCATGATGGGCTTGTGATAACCGCGGACCACGCCCGGCACTCCCGTTCGCTGCTCGAAGGAACGGAAATAGCCGCAGATCGCCGGCCTGCCGAATTCATTGTTGAACGCCGCGGCCCCCAGGGGCGCCGCGATCATCACGTCGAGCGCCGAGGCGATGCGCCCGGGTTTGGCGGGCGGCATCTCCCACGGCTGCACCATGCCGGGAATATGCAGGTTCGACACCGAGAAGCCGGTCAGACCCGCCTTGGGCTTGGCGCCGATGCCGGTGGCACCCTCGTCCCGAATCTCGCCGCCCGACCCGGTGGCCGCGCCGGCGAACGGTGAAATGGCGGTGGGATGATTGTGCGTCTCGACCTTGAGCAGGATGTCCACGGCCTCGACCACGGCACCGTAGCGCTGCGTCTGCGGATCGGGAAAGAACCGGCTCGCGCGCGATCCTTCGATCACCGCGGCATTGTCGCGATACGCCGAGAGCACGCCGGCGGAATTCCGCGCGTAGGTGGCGCGGATCATGTCGAACAACGACGACGTCCGGTGCTTGCCGTCGACGACGAATTGCGCATTGAATATCTTGTGCCGGCAATGCTCGGAATTCGCCTGGGCGAACATCATCAGTTCCACGTCCGTGGGATCGCGCCCCAGCGCGCCGAATGCCTCGACCAGGTAGTCGATCTCGGCCGTGGACAGGGCCAATCCCCACGCCGCGTCGGCGCGCGCCAGCGCCCCGCGTCCATCGGCGCCCAGCGCCACGCTGCGCAGCGGCCGGGCGGTACCGGGCCGGAACAGATCCGGTTCATCGGCGCCGTACCACACCGTCTCGGTCATCCGGTCGTGCAACGGCGCCCCCAGCCGGCGCAGTTCCTCGAAAGACAGAGCGGGGGCCGTCTCGAGAAAATACGCGGTGCCACGCTCCAACCGCCGCACGATCGAGAGGCCGCAGACGTGGGCGATGTCGGTGGCCTTGCTCGACCAGGGCGACACCGTACCCACTCGCGGCGTCACCACCAGCCGCACGCCGACATCCGGTAGCGGTTGCGCCGGCGTTCGCGGCCCGTACATCAGCAGCTTGCCGAGCAGTTCGAGCTCGTGGGGGTCGAGCGCCCGGGCGGCATCGACGAAGTGGACGTGGCGCGCCCGGACGCCGTCGATGCGTGCATCCACGGCCCGCAGGGACTGCAGCAGCTTATCGAGCCGAAATTGCGACAGCGCGGGCGCGCCGAGCAGGCAGAACATGCCGGATTCTACCAAAATTGCGGGCTATTTACGGGCGTTCGAGTCCCCACCCGGGGTATAGATCGGTACCGGAAATTGCGACACGTTGGAACCCTCGAGGGCCACGATCTTGCTCACCCCCTGCTTTTTCACCTCATCGATGCGCAGCACCGAATGCAGGGGCAGATAAGTGCGTTTCACTTCATTGAACTCCGCCTTGATCTTCTCCTCGGCCGGATCGACGACCACGGTCGACCGCGCGCCGAACACCAGTTCTTCGACTTCAATGAAGCCGAACAAGCTTCCATGACTCACCTTGCGGGCGTATATCTCGTACACCTTTCCCTGATTGACGAACAATACTTTGAAAATGTGACTCGCGGCCATCTGGGAGGCTCCCGGGATTTGCTAATGTTTCATCATAATATTCGGGCACTTGGCGCAAATCGCAGCACTCGGAGAGATCCACAATGACCTTGCGCCTGAGCGTCATCAGCGAGCATGGAACCCGGCTGGGAACACGCACCAGCCGGGTGTTCGGCGTGCACGGCGGCAGCATCGGACGCGGCACTGACAACGAGTGGATTCTACCCGACCCCGAGCGCTACCTGTCGGGCAAACACGCGCGCGTGGAATTCCAGGAAGGCTCGTACGTGCTCATCGACACGAGTTCGAACGGCACGTACGTGAACGGCGCGCCGGTGGCGATCGGCAAGTTCCAGGACCACGTGCTGAAGGACGGGGACTACCTGCGCCTCGGGCAGTACGAGCTCAGGGTGAGCATCGAACCGGGCAACGAGATCCCGAGCCAGGGCGCAAGCGCCGCCGCC
>CAZZWZ010000288.1:0-1103 GCA_964657955.1 uncultured Steroidobacteraceae bacterium | reverse complement strand
CGCCGCCGCCCTGGCCTCGAACCTCGATCTGGATGCGCTGCTGGAAGGCGGTGACCTGGCGCTGGCGCCGACGCCGGCTGCTGCGGGTGCGCGCCCGCGCAATGCCTATGGTCAGGCGGTGGACGCGGGGCGTGAACCCGCGGGCGCGCCCGCAGCGGAGGACCCGGCCGCGCCGTGGCACCTGACGACCCGTCCGCTCAAGGTGGGCAAGGTGGACAACGTCGGCGCCCACGGGACGGCGCCCGCGGCCGGCCCTTCGTATGCGGCCGCGCCGGCCGCGGCACGTTCGCAGGGTGCGACATCGCCGGCACCGTTCGACGACGAATGCGCTGCGGGTTTCGCCGCGTTCTGCCGCGGCGCCGGGGTCGATCCGCGCACCGTGACACCCGACGCTCGCGGCGCCGCCCTGCAGCTGGCCGGACAGTTGCTGCGCGAGTCCGTCGTCGGACTGCTGGAATTGAACCAGCACCGCAGCGAATTCTGCAGTCGCTTCCGCATCACCGCACCCGCCGACGAAGGCCCGGAATCGCCGCTCAATTTCTCCCACGGAGTGGACGAGGCGCTGGTCCGCCTGCTGACCACCCTGTCCACGCGCGCCGGCTCGGTGGAGGCGGTACGGCAGAACTTCCGCGAGCTCAAGGCGCAGAACGCCGCCTCGATCACCGCCATGCGAGCCGCCTTCGAGGATTTTTTGAGCCGTGTCGACCCGAAGGAACTGGAAGAGCGTTTCGACCGGGCCGCCAAACGCGGCGTGTTCGGCACGCAGAACCGCGGCAAGTACTGGGATCTGTACGGGGAGCTGTTCCCAGGGCTGGTGCACCGGCCCGCCGACGGCTTCCCGCATCTGTTCAACGAAGCGTTCGCGAAGGCGTTCGAGGCGCGCCTGCGCACGCTGGTGCCGCCACGACGCAGCGCCTTCGGCGCCGATCGCGAGCCGGGGGCCCCGCAGTCCCAGGCCGTCGGCGACGTGTGAGCATCGCAGGAGAGCCGGTTCCATGCGTCTTTTGGTCGTAGAAGACGACGACATCGTGGCCGATGCGATCGCGCGCGGCCTCACCGCCGCCCGCTACGCCGTGCATCGCGTGGCCAGCGCCGAGGCCGCC
>CAZZWZ010000287.1:0-4942 GCA_964657955.1 uncultured Steroidobacteraceae bacterium | reverse complement strand
ACAAGGGACTCGGCTTCATTACCTCCGCCCTGTCGGCCCCGGTGACGCCGGCCGCTCCGACAAAGGCCGTGCTTATCGAGAACTCGGCGAACAACTGGCAGGCTTGCTGTCCGGCGAGCGTGACGGGTTGGCGAATGCCGCCAACCTGGCGGCACTGCTGTATCAATCGCTGCCCGATCTCAATTGGGCAGGATTTTATTTCCTTCGAAGAGCCGAGCTGGTGCTGGGTCCGTTTCAAGGCAAGATCGCCTGCGTCCGGATCCCCATGGGGCGCGGCGTATGCGGTACGTCGGCGGAACGTCGCAAGACTCTCATCGTGCCCGACGTCCACGAATTTCCCGGACACATCGCCTGCGACGCGGCATCGCGTTCCGAGATCGTGATACCGCTCATCAAGGATCGGCGCCTCCTCGGCGTGCTCGATCTCGACAGCCCCCGGCCGGGCCGTTTCGATCACGAGGATGGCGCCGGGCTCGAACGTCTAGCCGCGTCGCTGTTGAACGGCGCAGATTTCGACCGGCTGGTCGACTGACCGGCATTCCAGTCGACGCACCCGTGGCGAATGCCGCGCCTCCGAAGCATTATCCTTAAAAAATTTACGACGTTTTGACGTCAGACGTCAAAACGTCAAAACGCTGCTCAATAAAATTTTAAACATCATTCGGGCCGCCGCGCCCCGCCCCGCCCTTACCTCGCGCTCACCAACACCGGTCGCCCGTTGTAGAGCTGCGGAAAGGTCTGCCGAAAGTTCTCGACCTTGGGCATGTCGTTGACGGCGATGTACGGCGCGGTGGGATTGTTGTGCAGATAGTCCTGGTGGTAGTCCTCGGCGGGGTAGAACCCGTTGAGCGGATCGACGCGCGTGACGATGGGACGGGGGAAGGCGTGCGCCTTGTTCAGCTGGGCGATGTACGCCTCGGCGATCCGCTTCTGCTCATCGTCGCCGTAGAAGATCACCGAGCGGTACTGCGTTCCGACGTCGGGCCCCTGCCGGTTGAGCAGCGTCGGGTCGTAGACGACGGAGAAGGCGATCTGCAGCAACTGGCCGTAGGAGACCTGTGAAGGATCGAAGGTGATCTTCACCGATTCCGCGTGGCCGGTGGAGCCGGAACTGACCGTCTCGTACTGCGCCGTGTTCTTCGCCCCGCCGGCGTAGCCCGCCACCACTTGAGTCACGCCTTTCACATGCTGAAACACCCCTTGGACGCCCCAAAAACAGCCGCCGGCCAGCACCGCGGTCTGCGTGGGCCCCGCGGCTTTCGGATTGTCGATGGCGGGCGGTGCGATGACGACCGCGTGCTCGGCGCCGTACAGCGGCGCATGCCACAGGGCGACGCTGGCCGCTCCCAGCACCGAGGCGAGGATCAGCGGACGAGACCAATTGATTTTTCGAATCGACATAAACGCTCCTTTCGACTTGAAGACACTTCCAGCGCGCGTCGTCTCACGCGCGGATTTTCCGGCGCCATCGACACGGCGCCTGACGCGGGGTCGTTGAGCCGGTTTGATCGCCTCACGCGCGCTTGACGAAATGCAATGCCACGGAATTCATGCAGTACCGCAAACCGGTGGGACGCGGACCGTCCTCGAACACATGCCCGAGGTGGGCATCGCAACGACGGCACGAAATGGCGTCGCGCTGCATGCCGAAACTGGAATCGGAACTCTTGGCCACGTTCTTCGGCGAAATCGGCTGCCAGAAACTGGGCCAGCCCGTGCCCGATTCGAACTTCGTGCCGGAATCATACAACGCCGTATCGCAGCAGATACATCGATACAGTCCGTCTTGGTGGTTGGTGGCGTACTCGCCCGAGAACGGAGGCTCGGTACCCTCGTGGCGAGCCACCCGGTACGCGGCCGCCGAGAGCTGGGCACGCCATTCGGCGTCGCTCTTGACGATCTTCGCCACCTGCACGGTGCCCTGGCTCTTGCCGGCGGGCGAGAACTCCTCGATCGTGACCTGATCGGCCGGCGCCGGGTCGGCCACGGCCCGCCACGAGCCGAGCACCGCGACCGTCGCAGCGGCGCCGACCGCCGCCGCCGCGCTGCCCAGAAAGACGCGCCGGCCCGCCGACCCAGGTCCGTTCGAGCGGTCATCCCGCTGGATATCGTTCGTCATGTCGTGCTCCTCATCCGAAAGGTAATGAATAGGCTTGCAACCCGGCATCGAGAAACTCGATGGTGAAGCGACGCGCACCGACGGCGGCCGCTCCCATCACCAGGTGCAGGTCCCGCGCGCCGAACTGGAACGCGACGGAGCCGGGCGCGCCGCTCAGCACCGCCTTCTCCGGGTCTACCCGCCATGTTGCCGCCGAGCGGGGCGATAATCATGGGACTGCGGCATCCCTACGGTCCGGGGCGCTGTAAAAATGTGTCGTCATCGGAGGTAAGACCAGCGCCGGGTCCTGCAAATTTCATTAATTTGCCTTGGCGGGCGCGGGCTGTATATTCTAAATCACTCCTCAGGAGGCAGCCGCCTCTCGGATGCGGGAGTCGCCCGACTTCCGGCCCCCGAGGACTCGCCGTGGATCACAGCATCCTGCTCGCATTGACCGAACTGGTGGTCGCCGCCGGCTGTGTCTACGGCGCCTGCGAGTACTTCGTCAACGGCATCGAATGGGTGGGACGCAAGGCCGGCGTGTCGCAGAACGCCGTGGGCACGGTGCTGGCGGCGTTCGGCACGGCCCTGCCCGAAAGCGTGGTGACCTTCGTCGCGGTGGTCTGGGGTCGGGGGGTGGCCGCGAAGAACATCGGCGTGGGCGCGGCCCTGGGCGGCCCGTTGGTGCTCGCCACGGTGGCGTACCCCGTGGTCGGCTTGATGCTGTGCCTCAACGGATGGTCGAAGCGTGGTCCCATCGATCTCGACCCCCGGCTCGGGCGCGATCAGGGGTGGTTCCTCGCGATATTTCTTTGCAAGATCGGCCTCGGATTCGTGGCGTTCGCGATCAAGCCCTGGCTGGGCTGGCTGTTCCTGGCGGCCTACGCGGCCTACACCTGGAGCGAGATGCGGCACGAGGGCGCAGCCGACGAAGGCGAGCTCGAACCCCTGAATTTTCAGCGCCGCAGCGCGAATCCGCATCTGCTGTGGATCGTCGCGCAAACGCTGCTGTCGCTCACCGTGATCTTCGTAGCCTCGCACGTGTTCGTGAACCAGCTCGCGGTGATCGGGCCGTGGCTGGGAATGCCCTCGGTGGTGGTGGCCCTGCTGTTGAGTCCCGTGGCCACCGAACTGCCGGAGACCATGAACGCCATCATCTGGATCCGGCAGGGCAAACATCGCCTGGCGCTCGCCAACATCAGCGGCTCAATGATGATCCAGGCCACCATTCCGACGGCGCTGGGTCTGTTCTTCACACCGTGGCTGTTCGACCGGGCCCTCACGCTCGCCGCAGCCATCACCGCGGCGGCCGTTGCCGGGCTGTTGCTCCTGATCCGCGCCCGCGCGCTCACGCCCGTGCGTCTGGCGCTTTTCGCCGGATTCTACCTGCTGTTCGCCGCGGGGGTTTATTGGCTGTGGCAAACCGGCACACTGGCGTCCTGACATCACGGCGGAGAAAATCATGAACACCGGGTTGCAATCCTTGGGTCAAATCAAGTCCACCTTGATCGATCTGGCCCTGCGCTTCGGGCCGAAGTTGCTGGCCGCCATCTTGATCCTGGTGGTCGGCGGGTTCGCCGCCGGCTGGGTGGCCCGCACCGTCGCGCGCGGCCTGATGCGGCTGGAACTCGAACCGCCGGTGCGCATGCTGCTCACGCGGCTCGCCCGGGTGCTGGTGTTCCTGCTCTTCTTCATCCTGGCCCTGCAAAATCTCGGGCTGGAACTGCTGCCCCTGGTGGCGGGACTGGGCGTGGCCGGTGCCGGCATCGCGCTGGCGACGCAGGGAGTCCTCAGCAACGTGGTGGCGGGCCTCACCATCATCTTCACCAAACCGTATCGCGTCGGCGAATACATCTCGGTGGTCGGGGTGGAGGGCGCGGTGGATGCCATCTCGCTGTTCAGCACGACGCTGCGCCATCCCGACCAATCGCGCATCTTCGTGCCCAATCGCAAGGTCGTGGGCGAGATCCTGCAGAATTTCGGACGCATCCGGCAGTCCGAGATCCAGGTCGGCATCGCCTACGAGTCCGACCTTTCATTGGCCCTCACCACCATCCGCGATCTGGTGCAAGCCAACGGGCGCGTGCTGGCGGATCCGAAGCCGCTGATCCAGGTGGCGACGCTGGCCGACTCGGCCGTGCAGATCTCCATCAAGCCCTGGGTGGCGGTGGCCGACTACACCGTGGTGGTGGGCGAGCTGAATCTGGCCGTGGCGGAAGGGCTGCGGCGCCGTGGCATCAGCATTCCCTACCCGCAGCGCGAGGTACGCCTGCTCGACCGTTCCGCGTAGGCGCCCGCCGGCGCGCGATCTGCGCCCGGCCGGCGCTCAGCCGGAGTGCCGCCTTGGCTCAGCCGTTCCAGGTCCGGTAGGCGCCCGTGTCCAGATGCACGAAATCCGACCGCCGGTAATAACCCACCCCGCCGCGGCTCATGTCCCGGGCGCGCGCGGCCAGGTCGGCACAGTCCGCGCCGGCGAGACGCACATCGATGGCGCGCCCCTCCAGATGCAGACTGTGGCGGGCCACGCCCTCGCTGCGCTCGCGCAGCCGTTCGTTGGTCTGCGGCGAGCGGTAACCCGAGATGACGCTGAACACCGGGTCCTTCCCGAGCCGCCGGGCCACGTCGTACAGGTAATCCATGAGCTTCGGATCCATGGGATGCTGTTCGCCGGTGCGATAGTCGCGCAGCAACGCCTGGATGGCGGCCAGCGCATCGGGCACGTAGTCGGTGCCGCGGAAGAACACGACGTCGAGCTTCTCGGACGTGTGAAGATTGCGCAGCGACAGCCGCCTGACCGGCGTCGTCGACGAAGCGGACTCGCCGAGGGGCGGCGCGGCGGCAGGG
>CAZZWZ010000286.1:0-4981 GCA_964657955.1 uncultured Steroidobacteraceae bacterium | reverse complement strand
GGTGCCGGGGCCCGGCGGCAGGGGCTTGACCCATGCCCGAACTTCCCGAAGTCGAGACCACCCGGCGGGGCATCGCGCCTGCGCTCCTGGGGCATCGGGTGGTCAACCTGCTCGTCCGGGACCGCCGCCTGCGCTGGCCCATCGCCGCTCACCTCGAAACCGTTCTCCGAGATCGACGCGTGCTGCGGGTGGAACGCCGGGCCAAGTACATCTTGATCGGCTTCGACCACGGCACCTTGATCCTGCATCTCGGCATGTCCGGCAGCCTGCGCGTGCTCGATGCGGCCGCCGCGCCGCGGGTGCACGACCACTGGGACCTCGTGCTCGATTCCGGCCGCGCCCTGCGCTTCCACGATCCGCGTCGCTTTGGCAGCGCCCATTGGACCGAAGAAGATCCCTTGAGGCACCCCCTGCTGGTCGACCTGGCGCCCGAACCCTTGAGCCCGGCGTTCGATGCGGCCTACCTGGTTCGGGCCACCCGCAAGCGGTCGGTTGCCATCAAGCAATTCATCATGAATTCGCGGGCGGTGGTCGGGGTCGGCAACATCTATGCCAGCGAAGCCTTGTTCCGCGCGGGCATCTCGCCGCGTCGTGCAGCGCGGCACATCACCCGGGAGCAGGCCAGGGCGCTGACGCAGGCCATCAAGGACGTGCTCGGGGAGGCCATCGAGGTGGGCGGGACGACGTTGCGCGATTACGTCAACACGGACGGCATTCCCGGTTACTTCCGACAGCGTTTGTACGTCTACGAGCGCGGCGGCCTGCCGTGCCGGATCTGCCGCTCGCCGGTGAAACACTTCGTCCAGGGGCAGCGCTCGACGTACTGGTGCGCAGCCTGCCAGCGATGACGGCCGCTTCGCGGCCGGTCAATACACCAGTCCTTCGCCCTCGCCCCGTGGATCGGACGCGGCCTCGACCTTCCCGGTGGCATAGTCCCAGGTGATCACCTGCATGTTGCCCCACCGTCGGCTGCCCTCCTTGAGCTGGTGACCTTCCGCGCGCAATTGGGCGATCTCGCTCTCGGACAGCGCCCCCGGCTCGTATTCGACCACGTCGGGCAGATATTGATGGTGGTAGCGAGGGTCCTTGACGATGTCCGCGGCGTTCAATCCGTCCAGATAATCCAGCGTCCCCAGCAACACCATGCTGATGATGTAGCTGCCGCCGGGCGAGCCGATGATCATCAAACCCTTGGGCGTTTCCACGAAGGTGGGCGCCATGCTCGACAACGGACGCTTGTTCGGCGCAATCGCGTTGGCCGCATTGCCCACCAGTCCGAAGGCGTTGGGCGTGCCGGGTTTGATGGAAAAGTCGTCCATGGTGTCGTTGAGGAGCACCCCGGTCTTGGGTGCCATGAATCCCGATCCGAAGAACAGATTGATGGAAATGGTTCCGGCAACGCGGTTGCCGGCCGCATCCAGCACGGAAAAATGCGTGGTGTGCATGCCCACGTTCTCGGCCTCGATGCCCGGCAGCAAATCGCTCGGCATGGCCTTGTCGGTACGGATGCTCGAGCGCTGCCCCGCTGCGTAATTCGCATCGATGAGCAGGGGCAGGGGGACCTTCACGAAGTCCGGATCGCCCAGATACAACGCGCGGTCGCGGTAGGCGCGGCGCATGGCTTCGATCACCAGGTGCTTGCGCACCCCGGAATCCACGGCGTGAAGATCGAAACCGGCGAGGATGTTGAGCGCATCCAGCACCGCGACGCCGCCCGAGGACGGCGGCGAGGCGGACACGATGCGGGCGCCGCGATAGCTGCCCACCAGCGGTTTGCGTTCGATCACCCGGTAGGAGGCGAGATCGGCAAGGGTCCAGATTCCGCCGCCGGCACGCACCCCGTCCACCAGATCCTTGGCGACGCGGCCGGCGTAGAAGCCTTTCGCCCCCTCGGCGGCGATGGCCTCGAGCGTCGCGGCCAGATCCGGCTGCTTGATGACGGCCCCGACGTCGGGCACCGCACCGTCGGCGGTGAGGAACACCCTGGCCGCGTCGGCCGAACGCAGCAATTCTTCCCGCTTGGCGCGCAGGGCCCCCTGCACGCGTTCGTACAGGGGAAAGCCGTCGCGTGCCAGCCGGATGGCGGGCGCGAGACTCACCTTCAACGGCAGTTTCCCGAACTTGCGGGCCAGATATTCGAAGGCTGCCGGTTCACCCGGGATGCCCGCCGACAGGGGCCCGTCCATGGATGCCCGTTCCATGGGATTGCCCGACGCGTCGAGATACATGTCGCGGGACGCCGCGGCCGGCGCTTTCTCCCGGGCGTCGAGCATGGTGTCGAGCCCGTCGGCCCGGTGCAGCAGATAGAATCCGCCGCCGCCGAGCCCGGAGCTGGTGGGTTCGACCACCGCCAGCGCGGCGGACACGGCCACCGCCGCATCGAACGCGTTCCCGCCTTGGGCCAGCACGTGTTGACCGGCCTCGGTGGCGAGCGGATACGCGCTCGCGATCGCTGCCTGGTGCGCGGGCCTCGCGCGCGACGCGTGATTCGGCCCAGGGACCCGCGCGGCCGGCGATGCCCGCCTCGCGGCGGTCGCGCCCGCACCGTCGGCGACGGCCGCGGTATCGGCCCATGCTCCGGAAATGCCGCAGGCCGCGGCGAGGGTCAGCCAGACGGCTCTCAAAGCTTGCGATGCCGCTTCAGTTCCACCTCGACGATGGGATGGACGAACTCCGAGACGTTGCCACCCAACACGGCGATTTCGCGTACCAAGGTCGAGGAGATGAATGTGTACTGTTCCTGGGGTGTCATGAAGACCGACTCGATCTCGGGAGTCAGATGTCGGCTCATGTTAGCCAATTGAAATTCGAATTCGAAGTCCGAGACTGCACGCAAGCCGCGCACGATCACGGCCAGCCCGTTCTGGCGCGCGAAGTCCACGGTGAGGCCGACGTAGCCCTTCACCTCCACGTTGTGCACGTCGGCGAGCACCCGGCGGGCCATCTCGACACGTTGTTCCAGCGAGAACATGGGCGCCTTGTTGGGATTGGCCGCCACCGCCACCACGAGCCGGTCGAAAATGCTCGCCGCCCGTCGCACCAGGTCGTGGTGGCCGTTGGTGATGGGATCGAAGGTGCCCGGGTATACCGCGGTTCTCTTATTCATGACGCAGTCGTTTCAGTTGCCAGCGCGCGCAGCGACGCGCGCCAGATGATACCCCACCTCGCCGGCCGACTTCGATTTGAGCAGTTCCCAGTGTGACGGCAGTTCCGGTACGCCGGCGGATTTCTCGTTCTCCAGGTACACCAGGCCGCCCGGCCTGACCCAGTCCCCGGCGTCCAGCAGCGGCAGGAACTCGGTCATCGCATCGCTGCGGTAGGGCGGGTCCAGGAACACCAGATCGAAGGCACCGCCGTAAATCTCGCGGCGGGTGCGCAGAAACCGCGATGCGCCCATCTCCACCACGCGCGCGTTCGCCGCGCCGCCCAGCCGTGCCAGCTCGGCGGCCAGGCTGCGCGCCGCGCGTTGCGCCTGTTCGACGAACACCGCCGTCTGCGCGCCGCGCGACAGGGCTTCGACGCCCAGCGCGCCCGAGCCGGCGAACAGGTCCAGACAGCGCGCGTTCGCGACGGCGTGCTGCAGCCAGTTGAACAGCGTCTCGCGCACCCGGTCGGGCGTGGGCCGCAGACCGGGCATGTCGGGGAAGGTCAGGCGACGGCCACGCCAGCTGCCGCCGATGATTCGCACCGAACCTCGGGCCTCTGCGGCCGGTTTTTTTTGGCTCTTCGGGGCGGTCACCGACGGCATCATACGCTGCGGACACTGTTAAGCTCTGGCGGCCATGAGAAAACCAACCGCCGAGACCCGGGGCGCGTCGCCTCCCAGCAGATGACGAGCGACAACGACAAACCGGGGGTGCGCGGATTCTTCAAGCGCCTGCGCGCGAAGCTCAACACGGGGCCGGCGTGGCTCACCACCGACATCCGCGAAATGCTCCCCGGCCGGAAGATCGACGGCGAGATCCTGGACGAGCTCGAAACGCGGTTGATCACCGCCGATGTCGGCGTCGAGGCGACGACCCGGATTCTGGACGAACTGCGCAAGCAGGTGGCGCGCAAGGAGCTGAACGACGTCGATGCGCTGCTCAAGGCATTGCACGGCGCCATGCTGGCCATCTTGAAGCCGGTGGAGCGGCCGCTGTCGATCGACCCCGGGATCAAGCCCTTCGTCATCCTGGTGATCGGCATCAACGGGGCCGGCAAGACCACCACCATCGGCAAGCTGAGCGCGCGGCTGCTGGCGGAGAAACGCAGCGTGATGCTGGCCGCCGGCGACACGTTTCGCGCCGCGGCGCGCGAGCAGCTCGAGGTCTGGGCGGCGCGCAACCGGGTGCCCATCATCGCGCAGCAGGCCGGCGCGGAACCGGCGGCGGTGATCTACGACGGTCTGCAGGCCGCCAAAGCACGCAACGTCGACGTGCTCATCGCCGACACGGCCGGCCGGCTGCACACCCAGACGCATCTGATGGACGAGCTGAAGAAAGTGAAACGCGTGCTCGCGCGGCTCGACCCGTCGGCGCCCCACGAGGTGTTGCTGATCCTGGACGGGACCATCGGCCAGAACGCCGTCGCGCAGGCCGAGGAATTCAATCGGGGGCTCGGGGTGACCGGTCTCGTCATCACCAAGCTCGACGGCACCGCCAAGGGCGGGGTGGTGCTCGCCATCGCGCAGAAATTGAAGATTCCCATCCGGTTCGTGGGCGTCGGCGAGCAGACCGAGGACTTCGGGGTGTTCAACGCGGACGAATTCGTTGCGGCACTCCTGAAGACCGGCCCTGACCCGGGGGCGTCCGCCGACAGCCGCTGAGCGGCGGGAAGACCAGGGATTTATTGAACTGGCGAGCGACGCACGCGGTCTTCTTTACAGTACGTGTCGTCATTTCCCTGCGCCGCGGGGATTTTGCGAGGCGCCTGGGCACTTTGGTCGCCCCGGCGGTGCGGGTGCCCCGGGCAGTCCTGGGATGTAACTTTATGTAATCAT
>CAZZWZ010000285.1:0-5115 GCA_964657955.1 uncultured Steroidobacteraceae bacterium | reverse complement strand
ACGATGCGGTCGGCGAGCCCGCCCACCACGCCGAGGTCGTGGCTGACCAGGAGGATGCCCATGCACAGTTCCTCGCGCATGGCACGCAGCAGATCCATGATCTGTGCCTGTATGGTGACGTCGAGCGCCGTGGTCGGTTCGTCCGCGATCAACAGCGCCGGCCTGCACAAAAGGCTCATGCCGATCATCACTCGCTGACGCATCCCGCCCGACAGCTCGTGCGGATATTGGCGCAGACGGCGTTCGGCTTCGCCGATGCGCACGCGCTCGAGCATGTCGAGCGCGGCGCGACGCGCCGCGCGTCGGGACAGGGCAGAGTGAGCGACCAGAACCTCGGCGAGCTGCACGCCGATGCGCAGATGCGGCGTGAGCGAGGTCATCGGGTCCTGGAATATCATGCTCAATTTCGAGCCGCGCACGGCGTTCAATTCTCGCGGCGTGGCGGTGAGCATGTCCAGGCCGAGGAACTCGATGCAGCCCGTTGCGACGGCGGAGGCCGGCAGCAGGCCCATGACCGCCATGCACACCAGGGTTTTTCCCGATCCGGACTCGCCGACGATGCCCACGCATTCGGCGGTGTCGACGGTGAGCGAGACGTCGCGCACGGCGGATGCCGCGCCGCGGCCGAATCCCACGCTAAGTCGTTCGATCAGCAACGCGCGGCTCACCGCAGACTCTCCCGGACGTCGAGCGCGTCGCGCAGACCGTCCCCCATCAGATTCAGACACAGGAGCAGGCAGGCCAGCATGCTTCCCGGAATCAGCAGCATCCAGGCCGCCGCTTCCATCTCGCCGGCACCCTCGGCGATCAGCGTGCCGAGGCTGGCGTGCGGTTCCTGGATTCCCAGCCCGAGAAAACTCAGGAAGCTCTCGAACAGGATGATCTGAGGAACGGTCAGGGTGGCGTAGACGATGACCGGACCCCACAGGTTGGGCACCACGTGTTTCACGATGATGCGTGCGGTGCCGGCGCCGGAGGCGATCGCCGCCTCGATGAACTCGCGGCGGCGGATGCTCAAGGTCTGGCCGCGCACGATGCGCGCCATGGACAGCCAGCCGACGGCACCGATGGTGAGGAACAGGAAATAGCGGCCGCGGCCGAAGAGCACCGTCAGGAAGATCACGAAAAAGATGAGCGGCAGGCCGCTCAGCACGTCGATGAAGCGCATCATCCAGCGGTCCCAGCGTCCGCCCAGATACCCGGCGACGGCGCCGTAGGCGATCCCCACCAGCACGCTGACCAGGCTGGCCGCAAGACCCACCCCCAGGGACATGCGCGTGCCCTCCAGGGTGCGCGCGAACAGGTCGCGCCCCAGGCGATCGGTGCCGAACCAATGCGCGCCGTCGAGCCCGGGTGGCGCGGCGACGCGGGCCCAGTCGAGCGTCGCGATGTCGTTGGGATTGAACCAGGGGCCGAGCCACGCGAGCAGCACCAATGCCGTGAAGACGACGAACGCCGTGGCGACCCCCGCATTCCATCTCGGGCCTATGGCCGGCATCATCACTGGAACCTGATGCGGGGATCGAGCCAGGCGTAGAGCAGGTCGACGATGAGACCCATGCCGATCAGCAGGGCGGAATAGACGATCACCATCCCCGTCACCAGGGTGTAATCGCGATTCAAGGCCCCCTGCACCAGATAGCGGCCGATGCCCGGAAGCCCCGCGATGGACTCGACCACCAAGGACCCCGTCATGATGGCAGCCACCGCCGGCGCCAGATAGCCGGCCACCGGCATGAGCGCCGGCCGCAGCGCATGCCGCCAGATCACGATGCGCAGCGGCAACCCCTTCGCGAAGGCCGTGCGGATGAACGGGGCGCGCAGCACCTCCAACAAACTGCCGCGGGTCATGCGGGCGATGTAAGCCAGCGGAGGCAGGCACATGGCGAACACCGGCAGCACCAGATGGCGGATCGACCCCGGCTCCCAGCCCGCCACCGGCAGCCATCGCCGATATACCCCGAACACCAGACCCAGGAAGGGCAGCACCACGAAGGTCGGGACGGCGATGCCCATCACGGCCAGCGACATGGCGACATAGTCGGCCGTCGAATGCTGGTGCAGCGCGGCGAATATGCCGAGGGGTATGCCGAGCGCCAGCGCCAGCCCCAGGGCGATGGCACCGAGTTCGAAGGTCACCGGGAATCCCTGCAGGATCAGCTCGGTCACCGAGAAATCCTTGTACTTGAAGGACGGACCGAAATCGCCGTGCGACAAACCGGCCATATAGCGCGCGTACTGCGTGAACATGGGCTGGTCCAGCCCATAGGCGCTCTCGAGATTGGCCTCGATCTCGGGCGGCACCGCCTGCTCTCGGTCGAACGGGCCGCCCGGTGTCAGACGCATCAGGAAAAAGCTGGCGGTCACGATCACGAACAACGTGGGCACGGCCGCCGCCAGGCGCTTCAAAAAATATCGGATCATGGATTCAGTATGCCGACCACTGAGCGGACAAGCGAGGTGGCAGCGGATGACTCCTTGGAAGCGGTTGCCGGGAACCGAGTGCCCCGGACGATTGCTGCGATCGGTTCCTCGAAGCCACCGGCCGGTTGGCGCTGCAGCGTGGTCTCCATGCTCTCACGACGTTCGTTGTGCGCGATTTTACCCAGGTTGCGCCGGTGCGCTGGTAAAATCAGGGCGGCGTTTTCGGCAGGGGCGATATCGACTTCGTAACAGCGGCTCGGCGCGCGAGAAGGATTTTCATTCAATGCAAAAGATCATGGTGTGCATCAAGCGGGTGGTGGATTACAACGTACGCATCCGGGTCAAGCCCGACGGCAGCGGCGTGATGCTCGACGGCGTCAAGATGAGCGTCAACCCGTTCGACGAGATCGCCCTCGAAGAGGCGCTGCGGATCAAGGAGCGCGTCGGCAACGTCGAGGTGGTGGCGGTCAGCATCGGGATCAGCGACACGCAGCAGCAGTTGCGCACCGCCCTGGCCATGGGCGCGGACCGCGCCATCCTGGTCCAGAGCGACGTGGCCGTGGAGCCGCTCACCGCGGCGCAAACCTTCCTCGCCCTGGCGGGTAAGGAGAATCCGGATTTGATCTTTCTCGGCAAACAGGCCATCGACGACGATGCGAATCAGACGGGCCAGATGCTGGCCGCGCTCTGGGAGCGGCCGCAGGCGACGTATGCCTCCAAGGTGGAGATCAGCGATGGCAAGGCCGCCGTCACCCGCGAGGTCGATGCCGGGCTGGAGACCATCGAGGTGGACCTGCCGGCGGTGATCACGGTGGACCTGCGTTTGAACGAACCCCGTTACGTCAAGCTGCCCGACATCATGAAGGCGAAGAAGAAGCCGCTGGACACGACCACACTGGAGGCCCTTGGGGTGAAATCGCAAGTATTCCTCAAGACCGTCAAGACCGAGCCGCCGGCACAGCGGCAGAAGGGGGTCATGGTCAAGGACGTGGCCGAACTCGTGGGCGCACTCAAGAAGAAGGGGTTGATCTGATGCACAAGATACTCATCGTCGGCGAGCACGACGGCAAGACACTCAACCCCGCCACCGCGAAATGCGTCACCTGCGCGGTGTCGATTCCGGAGGCGGAGATCACCATCGCCGTCTTCGGCGCCGATACGGCAGCGGTGGCGGCGCAGGCCGCGGCCCTCGCCGGCGTCAAGCACGTGCTGCGCGTCGACCGGCCGGAAAACGAGCACCCGCTGGCCGCCGTGTTTGCGCCGCAGCTCGCGGCTCTGGCGGCGGACTACAGTCACCTCCTCGGGCCGTCCACCAGTTTCGGCAAGGACCTCATGCCGCGCACTGCGGCATTGCTCGGCGTCTCACAGGTCAGCGATTTGATGGGCGTAGAGGGCGCCCATCGATTCCGTCGTCCCATCTACGCCGGCAACGCCATCATCACGGTGGACGCCGATCCGGCGAGCAAACTGGTGGCCACCGTACGCGTCGCTTCATTCGAGGCTGCCGCGGCCGGCGCCGCCGTGGCGGACGTCGGGTCGAAGTCGCTGGACGTTGCCCTGCCCTCGCACACGCGTTATGTCGGGGCGAAATCCGGGTCCACCGACCGGCCGGATCTGCAGACGGCTTCGCGCGTCATTTCCGGCGGACGGGCGCTCGGGAGCGCCGAGAATTTCAAGCTCCTGTACAGCCTCGCGGACAAGCTGGGCGCCGCAGTGGGTGCCTCGCGCGCCGCGGTGGACGCCGGCTACGCCCCGAACGAGATGCAGGTGGGGCAGACCGGGAAAATCATCTCGCCCGAAGTGTATATCGCCATCGGCATCTCGGGCGCGATCCAGCACCTGACCGGCATCAAGGACGCGCGCACCATCGTGGCGATCAACAAGGATGGCGAGGCGCCGATTTTCGAAGTGGCGGACGTGGGGCTGGTGGGCGATTTATTCCAGATCATTCCCGAGCTGGAACGCGCACTCGCCGGCTAGTGATCGTCGGCGCGCGCATCGATGGCCGCCGCCGCCGCGCCGATGGCCGCCGCCAGCAGATCGGCGTGCTCGGGGCGGAAGGGCATGGGCGGCCGCAATTTGAGCAGGTTGCCTCCCGGCCCCTCGGATCCGATCAGCACCCGGGCACGCGAGGCCAGGGCGTTGACGATTTCCTTCGTCCGCGCCCGCGCCGTGTGCGCATCCCTGCCGAGCACCTCGACCCCCAGCAGCAGCCCCGAGCCGCGCACATCGCCCAGACAACCGGACCGTGAGGCGATCAGCCGCAGCTCCTGCCGCAGATGACGACCGGTGTCCCGGGCATTGGCCACCAGCCCCTCGCGATCGATGACGTCGAGCACCGCGAGGCCTGCCGAGGCGGCCACGGCATTGCCGCCGAAGGTGGAGAAGAAACCGAAGGCCGCCTGGAATGCTTCGATGGTGGCACGGTTGCCGATGACGGCGCCCATGGGATAGCCGTTGCCGATGGGTTTGCCCAGGGTCACCAGGTCGGGCGTCATGCCGCGTCGTTCGAACCCCCAGAAATGCGACCCCGACCGGCCGAGACCGTACTGCACTTCATCGGCAATCACCAGGGCACCGGCGGACCGCACCCTGCCGGTGACCATGTCCAGCCACGCCTTGGGCGGATCGTAGATGCCGCTGCTGGTCAGGCCCGTGTCGATGAAGAAAGCCGCGGGTTCAATTCCCCTC
>CAZZWZ010000284.1:0-5116 GCA_964657955.1 uncultured Steroidobacteraceae bacterium | reverse complement strand
ATTTCCAGCCGCGGCGCCCCCGGCTACGGCGCCGCCGGGGCCGACTCGAACACCAGGCGGCCGCCGTGACCGGAATGGGTGATCTCGTATTGGGCGCCATCCAGGTGCACCGCCAGCTCCGCCCAATGCGCACCCGCCGTCCAGCGCAGCCGCAGCTCCGTCGCCACGCCGTCGAGCAGCGAGAACTGCCCTGAAAAGGCCGGATGATCGTTGCGCAGGCGACAGAGCGCCATGAGATCCCGGACCACCGGACGCCGCAATTCGGCCTCGATCTCCGGTCGCCCGTAATGGTGACGGTTGATGTCGCGTCCCACCCCGGTGCGCGCCAGCAGCTCCATGTCGTTGCCTCCCGCGAGAAACCCCACGTAATACACCTGGGGAATTCCCGGCAGGAAGAATTGAATCGCGCGTGCCAGCAGGTAGCGCCGTTCGTCCCGCCCCATGGCATCGAAGAAGGTGCAGTTGACCTGGTACAGATCCAAATTCGATGCGGCGGCGCCGGTGGCCTGACGGCTCTGGCCGCGGCTGGCCGTGTGGATGCGCTCCACCAACTGATCGATCTCCTGCGGCGGCACCAGTCCCGGGTGCCCGGCACGATCGGCCGGGTCCGCACCGATGTCGACGATGCCGATGCCGTCGTGGGTGTCGAGCACCGTGACGGCATTGTTGGGCCGGATGCGAATCCAGTTCTTGAGATACTGCGCGGTGCCGAAGGCAAAGGCATGGAGCACCAGCGGCGGCAGCGCGAAGTCGTACACCCAGTCCACCAGCGCGGCGATCTCGATCTGCCGGCCGTAGTACGAATGCACCTCGACCAGCACCTCGACACCGAGCGCGCGGCCCTCGGCTGCCACTTCGCGGATGAATTCGAATGTCTCCGGCAGCATGAAGCACGAGGTGCCCGGCTTCTTGATGGCGTAGCCCACGGCATCGAGCCGGATCATGCTCACGCCGTTCCGGGCGAGCGTGGTCAGCACCTTCCCGAGATAGGCCTTGCCGGCGGGATGGCGCACGTCGATGTCGAGCTGATGCGGCGTGAACGTCGCCCAGAGCGTGACCCGCTCGCCGCCCCGCGTGGCCGCGGCGCCCACCGCCCCGCCGCCCACCGTGGCATCGATGAACGGTGAGCCGGGACGCGGCCGGTAGATGGCCGCCAGATCCGCCGCCGTGGCGCCGTCCGGAAACACCGTCTCCCGCGTCAAGAAGAGTCCGGCGAATTCCGAGCGACTGCCCAGCTGCGCATAATCCGAGAACTGCGGCGAACGATCCGAGATGTGATTGACGATGACGTCCGCCATCACGCCGAAATCGCGCGCGAGCGCCTGCACGTCCCCCCAGCCGCCGAGGCGGGGATCGACGCGGGTGTGATCGCTGGGGTCGAAGCCCGCATCCGCCCCGTCGATGGGGTCGTAGAACGGCAGCAGATGGACGGCGCCGAACACGTCCTCGAATGCCGCATTGAGCAGCGCATGCAAATCCGCGATGCCGCCGCCGCCGAAACGATCCACGTAGGCAATGAGCTGAGTCTTGTTTAGCATGAGACGCTGGAATCCCCCCTGAGCAGCGGAGCATAATGGGTATTGCAATCGATTGCTATTCCGCTCCGTGGCACGCGTGTTGAATGGAATGAAACGAAAAACCGCCGGCAACGGCAGGGCCCAACCGGTGAAGCCCGGGGTCAAGCCGCCCCCGATCGAGGGCAAATTGCAGATGCAGGACATCGCCCAACTGGCCGGCGTGTCCATCTCCACCGTGTCGCGCGCGCTCAAGCAGAGCAGCCTGGTCAATGCCGAAACCCGCGAGCGCATCGAGAAACTGGCGCGCTCGCTCAAGTACTCGGTGAACGTGGGCGCGAGCAACCTGCGCATGCAGCGCAATCGGACGGTGGCGGTGGTGCTGCCCTTCGATGCCGTCACCCGCCAGAGCGTCTCGGACCCGTTTTTCGTGATCCTGATGGGCAGCCTGGCGGACGCGCTCACCGCCCGCGGCTACGACATGCTGGTATCGCGCATCGATGCCGAGCACCTGAATCTGGCGGGCGACATCGCCGCCTCGGGCCGGGCCATCGGCGTGATCCTCATCGGCCAGTGGTACCACCACGATCAGATCAATGAACTGGCCGCGCGTCATTCGCCCGTCGTGGTGTGGGGCGCGCAGCTGCAGCAGCAGCTGTACTGCACCATCGGCGGCGACAACATCGCGGGCGGCACCCTCGCCACCGACCACCTGATCGCGCAGGGACGGCGGCGCATCGCGTTCTTCGGCAACATCGAGCTGCCCGAGATCGGCCAGCGTTTCGAAGGCTACCAGCGCGTGCTGGCCCAGCACGGTCTGCCGCCGGCCCCGGAACTCGTGCATCTCACCCCGTTCATCGAGGGCAGCGCGCGCGACGCGGTGGCCCGGATGATCGCGGACGAAACGCCCTTCGACGCGATATTCGCGGCAAGCGACCTGCTCGCCATGGAAGCCATCGGCGCGTTGCGCGCCCATGGACGAAAGGTGCCCGAGGATGTCGCCATCGTGGGCTACGACGACATCGTCGTCGCACGGCACTACCATCCGGCCCTCACCACGATCCGTCAGCCCGTGACCAGCGGCGGCAAGGCGCTGGTCGAGGCGCTGCTCGATCTCGTGGACGGCAAGCGGCCCAGGTCGCAGATGCTCGCCACCGAACTCATCGTGCGCGAGAGCAGCGTGCACGCCGGCGCCGGCGGGCGGCCCGGCGGCCGCCGCGGCGTCAGGTCGAGAGCACCTCGGTGACCCCGTATTCGCGGGCATCGAGCGTCGACAGGATGGCGCGGGTGGGCTGCCGCAGGCAGTTGTAGACCAGGCCCGCGAGCAGCAAGGCCGCGAATCCGGTGGCCATCGCGAAGGCATACTTCGGCGCGCCGAGTGCATCGATGAGCGCCGCCATCGCAAGCGGTCCGAGCACGGCACCGGCGCACGTGAAGAACAGGATCACGCCGGCCACCGCGCCGTGCTCGGATTTCGGAAAACAGCTGATGCCCTTGGAATTGAGGGTGGGGTAGATGACCGACATGAACAGACCCGACAGCGGCAGCAGCACGACGGCGCTTCCCACCCCGCCGATGACGCTGCCGCCCAGGCACCCCAGGATGGCCAGACTCAGGATGGCGAGCACCCAGCTCCAATCGAACCTCGCCAGCAACCACGCACCGAGAAAGCGGCCCGCGGCGCGCAGAAAGAAGAACACCGAGATGGCGTAGCCCGCCAGCAGCACCCACGGTCCGTGGTAGTCGGCCAGGTACAAGGGTCCCCACACGTACACCGACGCCTCGATCGCGACGTACAGCAGCGCGCCCGTTCCGAACGTGAATGCGTACGGATTGCGCATCATCCTCCAGGTGCGGCGCAGGTCGACGGGTTCGCCCGCCTGCTTCATGGTCTGCGGGTACGGGACCAGCAGCGAAATCAGGATCAGCAGCACGCACAGCGTCCCGGCGATGGAGTACAGCCATTTCCACGACACGTCGTGATGGATGAGCCAGGTCACGATGGCCGGTCCGATGATGGCGCCGATGCCGAAGAATCCCTCCACCAGGTTCATCGTTTCGGTGTGCTGGGCCGTGGAGGACGAAATGTCGCCGATCAACGCCAGCGCCCCCGTCTTGAAGATGCCGATGGCGGCGCCCGAGACGGTCAGAAGCACCAGGAAGAAGGTGAACGAATTGCCGAGCACGAACAGGTAGGAATTCACCGCGAACAGGCTGAGGCCGAGCACGATGGTGGGCTTGCGTCCGAGCCGGTCCGCGAGAAAGCCCAATAAAATTGCCGCGCCTGCGATGGCGGCCATGGTGGCGTAATGGAATGCGCCCGCCGCCGTCAGACTCAGCCTGAACTGCGCGACGATTTGCGGAATGATGACGCCCACCGAATCGGTGGTCATGGCGAACATCATGAACATGAGGAAGGTGAGCCAGCGAATGACTCCGATGCGTTGACGTGCCGAATCACCCATCCAAACGCCTCCCGCGGCTGCGCGGCTCCCCTTGCTACGGCCGGGGCAATCTATGCTACCTTACAAACGTTTGCAAGGAAGCGGGCCCGCGACGATGACGCCGCGCGAGACCCGCAACGCAGTGCCGGTGGCGACCGGGCAGCGCAGGCGGCTGGGGAAACGGCATCGATGACGACGTCAATCTGGGCGACGATGAAGCCGATACGCGCGTGGGAGCGTGTCGATGCGAGCCTGTTCCGAACCGAGATCGAGCCGCTGAACGAACCCGCCGTGCTGCGCGGGCTGGTGGCGCACTGGCCGGCGGTGGCCAAGGCGCGTGAATCGACGCAGGCGCTCGCCGACTATCTGCAGCGCCACGCCACCGCCACCCCCATCGAAACCTTCGTGGCCGACGCCGACACCCGCGGCCGGTTCTTCTATCGCGAGGATCTTCAAGGCCTGAACTTCGCGAAGCAGGCCCTGCCGCTGCAGGCGATCCTCGCCTTCCTGCTGCGCGAGCTGGGCAACGTGCATCCGCCCGCCTTGTATGCGGGCGGCGTGTCGGTGCCCACGCATCTGCCGGGGCTGCTGGCCGAGCACCGGCTCGACTTGATCGATCCCGCGATCGAGCGGCAGACCTCGGTGTGGATCGGCAATCGCACGCGCGTCGCGGCCCACTGGGACCAGCCGCAGAACGTGGCCTGCGTGATCGGCGGTCGTCGGCGCTTCACCCTGTTTCCCATCCAGCAGGCCCGGAACCTGTATTTCGGACCGCTCGACCGGACGCCGGCGGGGCAGCCCATCAGTCTCGTCGATTTCCTCGAGCCCGATTACGCGCGCCATCCGAAATTCCGCGAAGCGCTCGAACACGGCTCGTCCGCCGAGCTCGGCCCCGGCGATGCGCTCTACATCCCCAGCCTGTGGGTGCACCATGCCGAATCGCTCGACCCGTTCGGCCTCATGATGAATTTTTGGTGGCGGTCCGCCGCGCCCTATATGCTGTCGCCGTTCCTGACCATGCTGCACGGCCTGTTGACGGTGCGCGATCTGCCGCCGGCCGAACGCGACGGCTGGCGCGCTCTGTTCGACTTGTACGTGTTCGAAACCGATGGTGATCCGATGGCGCACATACCGATGCCGGCTCGCGGGTTGTTCGCG
>CAZZWZ010000283.1:0-5148 GCA_964657955.1 uncultured Steroidobacteraceae bacterium | reverse complement strand
GGGCACCGCGATCACCATCGACATGACGCCGAAGAAGCCGTTCACGTCCGCGCCCGCGCCCATGGTGAAGAAGTGGTGCAGCCAGACCATGAAGGCAAGGATGCAGATCGCCATGGTGGCCACCACCATGGAGCGATAGCCGAACAACGGCTTGCCCGAGAAGGTCGCGATCACCTCCGAAAAGATGCCGAACGCCGGCAGGATCAGGATGTACACCTCCGGATGACCCCATGCCCAGATGAGGTTCATGTACATCATCGAATTGCCGCCGGCCGAATCGGTGAAAAAATGAAATCCGAGGTATCGGTCGAGCAGCAGCATGGCAAAGGTCGCCGTGAGGATCGGAAACGCCGCCACCATCAACAAGCTGGAGGCGAGCGAGGTCCAGCAGAATATAGGCATCCGCGTGAGCGTCATGCCCGGCGCACGGACCTTGAGTATGGTGGTGACGAAGTTCACGCCGGTGAGCAGCGTCCCGATCCCCGAGATCTGCAGCGCCCACAGGTAGTAGTCGATGCCCACCCCGGGCGAGTACTTGAGCTCCGACAGCGGCGGAAACGACAGCCACCCGGCCTTGCCGAACTCGCCCACCACCAGCGACATGTTGACCAGCAGGACGGCCGCCGCATTCAGCCACAGGCTCACCGAGTTGAGCGTGGGGAAGGCCACGTCCCGGGTTCCGAGCTGCAACGGCACCACGAAATTCATGAGCCCGATCATGAAGGTCATGGCGACGAAGAAGATCATGATGGTGCCGTGCGCCGAGAACACCTGATCGTAGTGCTCCGGCGGCAGGTAGCCCGGCCCGTTCAGGGCCAGCGCCTGCTGCGAGCGCATCATGATGGCGTCGGAGAACCCGCGCATCATCATCACGAAGGCGAGCGCGCAGTACATGACGCCGACCCGCTTGTGGTCCACCGACGTGATCCACTCCTTCCACAGGTACGGCCAGTGGCCCTTGCGCGTGATCCACGCCAAGGACCCGAGGATCACCAGCGCCACCACGGTCGAGGCGGCCATGGGGATGGGCTGGCTCCACGGGATGGCCGACCAGGTGAGCTTGCCTAGCATGAGCGGTTGCCTAACATGTGCGGTTGCCTGAAGTGATCCTGCGCAGCATGGCGAGATCGGTCACTGCGCATTCGTGATGTTGGGGGCGCCCACCGAGGCCGGTGCGGTCCCGTCCACGATGGCCGCGAACAGCTGCGGATCGATGCTGCCGTACGTCGTGACCGGCGACGTATCCGCCGACTGCGTCAGCTTGGCATAGCCCGCCCGATCCAGGGCCGCGCCGGATTTCCTGGTGTCGGCCACCCATTGTTCGAACCCCTTGCGGTCCAGCGCCCGCACCTCGAAATGCATGTCGGCGAATTTGTCGCCGCTGAACATGCCCGACATGCCGCGAAACGTGCCGGGCCGGTCCGCCTGCAGATTGAGCTGCGTCGCCATGCCGGCCATGGAATAGATCATGCTGCCGAGCTGCGGCACGAAGAAGGTGTTCCAGACCGACGCAGAGGTGATCTTGAAATGAACCGGCGTGCCCGCCGCGATCACCAGTTCATTGACCGCCGCCACCCGCTGGTCGGGATAGATGAAGAGCCATTTCCAGTCGAGCGAGACGGCCTGCACCTCGATGGGCTTGACCTTGCCGAGCGGCTGCGCCGGATCGAGCGCGTGCGATCCGAACCACGCGATGCCGCCCAGAAAGACGATGACCAGCGTGGGAATGGCCCAGACGATGAGTTCGAGGGTGCCCGAAAAGGCCCAGTGGGGCCGATATTTGGCCCGCGTGTTCGAGGCCCGAAACCACCACGCGAAGGCGATGGTCGCCACGATCACCGGCACGACGATGGCCAGCATGATGGACAGCGAATCGATGAGGATCAGCTTTTCGGCGGAGCCGACGGGACCCCGCGGATCCAACACGCCACCGCATCCCGAGACGAGAACGGCAAGCGCTGTTGTCGCGACGAATTTCCTAAGATACACGGCCCGCAGATTAACACAGTTGGAAAACCCGCCGCGGGCGCCGGCCACCGTTCTGCGGTGCGGCGCGGGATCAATACAGAGGCGCCTCGGCGCGCAGCGGCAGATTGCGCGAGGAGCCGCCGACGAACACCGCGTATCGACCGTGCGGCCAGCGCCAGGCATCGCGTCGTTCGTCGAACACGGCGAGGGTGAGCGGTTCGATGGCGATCGTCACGCGTTGGTGCTCGCCGGCGTCCAGCGACACGCGCGCGAAGCCTGCGAGACGCCGAAAGTGTTCGCCCGCGGCGTCGGGCAAGCCCACGTACAGCTGGGCGATCTCGGTGCCGCGTCGGCCGCCCGTGTTGGTCAACGTGAACGTCGCAGTCCTGGCCCGGGCATCGACCTGCAGTTCGCCGTAGGCGAACGTGGTGTACGACAGGCCGTGACCGAAGGGGAACAAGGGCTCCTTGCCCTCGGAGTCGAACCACTTGTAGCCCACTCTCGCTCCCTCCGTGTAATCGGCGGGAAAGGTCGTGTGCGACGGCGAATCGGGTGCCCAGCGGCCGCCCGAATGGTCGGGCGCCGCGCCGGGCGACGCCGCGCCGGGGCCCGCCATCCCGAACACCCGCGGGTGTGGCAGATCGGCCTCGCGCCGCGGGAAGGTCACCGGCAGCTTGCCCGACGGCGCGACGTCCCCGAACAGCAGATTCGCGAGGGCCTGACCGCCGCCGATGCCGGGATACCAGGCCTCGAACACGGCGGCGACGCGGCCGATCCACGGCATGACGACGGGATTCCCCGTGATCAAAACGACCACCGTACGCGGGTTGGCGGCGGCCACGGCCGTGATCAGCGCATCCTGCCGGCCGGGCAAGGCCAGGGACGGCGCATCGCCGCCCTCGCTCATGTACTGATCCGCGAACACGATGGCAACGTCCGCCGACTTGGCGAGCGCCGCCGCCGCGGCAGGATCGTCGCCCGGAGCGAATCGCACCGTTGCGCCGGCGGCGTGCTCCCGGATGAACCGCAGCGGCGGCGAAGGAAAATACACGGGTTGCGCCCAGGCGGTGGGTGCGTCGGGATCGATGGCGTTGCCGCCCGGCGGATCCACCTGGGCCGAGCCGCCACCCGACAGCACGCCCACGTCCGCATGGGCACCGATCACCGCGATGGCGCGCAGCTTGGCCGCGTCGAGCGGCAGCGTGCCGTCGTTCGCGAGCAGCACGATGCTTTCCTCCGCGAGACGCCGCGCGTCCGCCAGCCCCTCGAAGGGATCGACCACGCGCCGTGGCGTGGGCGGCCGATCGATGATCCCCGCGCTGAACATCGAGCGCAGCACCCGATGCACCATGTCGTTCAAGCGGGCGGGCGGCACGCGGCCCGCCTCGACGGCATCACGCAGCGGCCGGCCCAGAAACTCCTCGCCCGGCATCTGCACGTCGAGACCGGCCATCACGGCTTTTTCGGTGGAGTGGGTTCCATCCCAGTCGGACTCCACGAAACCCGGAAAATGCCAGGACGTCTTCAGCACCTGGTTCAGCAGCCAGTCGTTTTCACACGCCCAATCGCCGGCCACCTTGTTGTAGCTGCACATGACGGAGGCGGGTTGCCCGATCCGGATGCCGATCTCGAAGGCCAGCAGGTCGCTCTCCCGGGCAGCTTTGCGCGACAGTCTCGCATCCACCACCGCCCGACCCGTTTCCTGATCGTTCAAGGCGAAATGCTTGATGTCGCCCATGAGGTGATTGGCCTGCACGCCGCGGATCACGTTGCCGACCATCATTCCCGCGAGCATCGGATCTTCCCCGGCGTATTCGAACAGCCGGCCGTTGCGGGGATCGCGCGCCAGATTGACGCCACCGCCGATGGATTGGTTGTAGCCCTGCGCGCGCAGCTCACGGCCGATCACGTCGCCGTACCGGAACGCGCCTTCGAGGTCCCAGGACGCGGCGGCGCCCAGTGTGGAGGGCAGCAGGGTGGCATACCGGCTCTGCGTCGCCGCCGCGCGGACGCCCACCGCCGAATCCGCCTGCTGCACCGAGGGGATGCCGAGGCGGGGAATGCCCGCGATCTCGCCCGCACCGCCGTTGTTGTCGGAGGGTATGGGGCTGCCCGGCCGCAGCGGTCCCCAGCCGATGCCGTGCACCAGCTGGATTTTCTCATCCAGCGTGAGTTCCGCGATCACGAGGTCGGCGCGCTGATCGGCGGTGAGCGCGGTGTTCATCCACGGCGGGGGCGGGGAGGTTGCCGCCGTCCCGGTGGTTGCAAACGGAGGCGCCGAGAGAGACGCAAGCAGAAGGATCGGGCCGTGGACGGCGCGTGCGCGTCTCGTCATCGCCATTCCCGATCGGCGCGGTGCGCGGTCACCCACCGCGGTGCGCGATCACCATCCGGTGGCGGGATACCCATACTCCGGGCCCCAGGGTCCCCAGGCGCTCCAGCTCCAAGCGGAATCCGAGTAGATTTGCGCGTTCAGGTCGTCGTCCTCGGCGGCGTGCTGGTTCGATTGCAGCTCCTGCGTCAATTGCTTGATGCGCTGCCGGTCCTGCCTGGACTGCTGGTAGCTGCCGTAGGCCTGCTGCGAACCCACGTAGAGACAGGCACAGACCAGCGGATCGGCGTAGACGTACTGCACGTCGTCGCCCTTCACGCGCTTGACGAAGCGGTGCGCCGGCAAGCGCGTCAACATGGCCCTCCGCTCCGGTGTGTTCGCCGGCCGCAGCACGAACCCCGCGGCCGCCAGCTGATCCTCGTGCTGTGCCACCGATTGCCGCTGCGTCTGGCAGGCCGGGAGCATCCCGATCAGCGCCATCAACAGGCCGGTGGCTGCAGGCCGGATTGTCCCGCGCGGGCGCGCATCCGCGAATCGAATCGATTTGCTGTGCATGATCGACGGTATTATCCATGCAAAGGGACAAGGGCGTCGAGGGGTATCGACCATGGCATCTGATCGAGAATTCGTCGCGTTCGTGTGCGAGCAGCTGCGAGCCGCGGGCGAGATTTCCTCGCGACGCCTGTTCGGCGAGGCGGCCATCTACCATCGCGACAAGGTGGTGGGGCTGGTATGTGACAACCAGCTGTTCGTCAAGGCAACCGAAACCGGTCGCGCCAAGATCGGCGTACCGACCGAAGCGCCGCCATTTCCCGGCGCGACCAACTGGTTTTTGATGGCGGATCTGG
>CAZZWZ010000282.1:2008-5167 GCA_964657955.1 uncultured Steroidobacteraceae bacterium | reverse complement strand
TCCGCCTGATCGTTGCCGGGTGCGGGCAGCGCAGGGTTGCGCTGCCGGCGCCCGGGCCGCCGCCTGCGACATTACGTCGCATCCCGCGGCCGCAGGGAAAAGAGCGGCACGGCATGCCGCGCCGCCTGCGACCACGGTCACAGCGGACGCGGGACATCGACGCTACGATTGCGTTGCCCATAGCCCACGGAGCCGCTTCCATGAGAATCACTGAATTCGAGCACGGCAAAACCCGCATCATGGCGGAGGCTCGCGACGCGTTGCGGCGCATCGGCGTGGATTACCACTGTGTGATGTTCGACATCCATCCCACGCATCCGTACCCGGCGGGCGCCACCCTCACCGTCACCGCGGAGGGCAACACCGTCAGCGGCTGGTTTCCCGCGGACGAGATCGAGGATTCGCGCCAGCGCGTGGGCCGTCCCGACGTGCGGCGCAAGATCGCGGAATTGGTCGAGGGTGTGCGCGAAGCGGTGACCTGATTTCGCGTCGTTGCCAATGCGGCGGCGGCATCGTCCGATACGATCGCCATTTTCGCGGCGCATCAACTCGATTTGGCGGTCCGCCAGCTCAAATTGGTACCCATTCGATACGAAATATTATTACGCCGATCAATGGGTTGAATTTCTGGTGGGACGACTGGGACTCGAACCCAGGACCAAAGCCTTAAAAGGGCCTTGCTCTACCAGCTGAGCTATCGTCCCAACAGCCGCGCATGATAACCCAACCCATCCGGCACTTCACCAGCGCCGCGCGGGGGTAACCACGGCTCAGGCGTAAACGGTGGGATCGTCGGCGCCGGCGTCGGCGAAACCGGCGACGCGCAGGCGGCAGGAATCGCACCGGCCGCAGGCCCGGCCGGCCGGATCGGCCTGGTAGCAGGAGACCGTCATCGCGTAGTCGACCCCCAGCCGCAGCCCCGTGCGGATGATGTCGCCCTTGGCCATGGCGATCAGCGGTGCCTGGATGGTGAATCGAGCCCCCTCCACCCCCGCCTTGGTGGCGAGCTGGGACAGGCGCTCGAAGGCGTGAATGAACTCCGGTCGGCAATCCGGATACCCGGAGTAGTCCACGGCGTTGACCCCGACGAAGATGTCGCCGGCGCCGGCCACTTCGGCCCAGCCGAGCGCCAGGGACAGGAGCAGCGTGTTTCTCGCCGGCACGTAGGTGACGGGAATGCCCGCCGCCGGCGTCTCGGGCACCGCGACGGCGGGATCGGTCAACGCCGACCCGCCGATGCCGGCGAGATCCACCCCCATCACCCGATGGTCGGCCGCTCCCAGCGCGGCGGCCACGCGGCGCGCCGCGTCGAGTTCGGCGGCGTGGCGTTGGCCGTAATGAACGCTGAGCGCGAACGTCTCGAAGCCGCGCTCGCGGGCGATGGCCAGCGTGGTGGCGGAATCCAGGCCGCCCGACAGCAATACGATGGCCCGTTTCATTTTCCCGGAACGTCTCCCCACAGTATCTTGTGCAATTGCAGCTGGAAGCGCACGTCGAGGCGCTCGGCCAGGATCCACTCGGCGAGCGCGGTGGGCGACACCTCGCCGTAGCTCGGCGAGAACAGCACCTGGCACCGGCTGCCCAGCGCATGCTCGCGCACGAACTGCCTGCTCCAATCGAAATCCTCGCGGGAGCACACGACGAATTTCACCTGGTCGCGTCGGGTGAGCAGGGCGAAGTTGGCCGTGCGATTGCGCGATTCTTCCTGCGATCCCGGCGTCTTCACGTCGAGGACGCGCGACACACGCGCGTCCACCGCTGCAATGTCCATGGCGCCGCTGGTCTCGAGCGAAACGTCGAATCCGGCGTCGCACAGCCGGGCGAGCAGCTTCAAACAGTTCGGCTGTGCCAGCGGCTCGCCGCCCGTCACGCACACGTGGCGGGTGCCGAAAGCCCGCACGCGTTCGAGGATGGCTTCGATGTCGTGCCAGTCGCCGGCGTGAAAGGCGTATTCGGTGTCGCAATACCGGCACCGCAACGGGCAGCCCGTCAGCCGCACGAACACCGTCGGAAAACCCACCGTGTCCGCTTCGCCCTGCAACGAGTGGAAGATCTCATTGATGCGCAATCGCTCCGGTTTGGGCGCGGCGTCGATCAACGGTTCTCGGCCGCCATCTTGTCCAGCCGCTGCCTGGCCAGGCTCGCCGCCGAGGTGTCCGGGAATCGCTTCACGGTCTGCGTCAACACGTCGCGTGCCGAGGTGTACTGCCTGGTCTCGTAATCGCAGTAGCCGATTTTCAGCAGCGAGTCGGCGACCTTGCGCGACTGCGGATAGCTCTCGATCAGGTGCTGGAAGGCGGCCAGCGCTTCGGGGAAGGAGCGGTTCACGTAGTAGGCCTCGCCGAGCCAGTACTGCGCGTTGTCGGCCAGCTGGCTGTTCGGATACGTGGCGAGGAAACTCTGGAACGCCGCGATGGCCCGGTCGTACTGGCTGGCCTTGAGCAGATCGAACGCGGCTTGATAGGCCGCCTTGTCCGATCCCTCGCCGCTCGAGGCGGCCCCCGGGGACGCGGCGGAGGTCGCGGCGCCGGCGCCCGCGCCCGCGCCGCCGCGGCCTTCGAGCAGTTTGAGCCGCTGATCGAGATCCACGTACAGATCGTGCTGCTGCTTGCGTGCCGCGTCCTGGCCGTGATTCATGACGTCCACGTCGTTGTGCAACGCCCGGACGTCGGCACGCAGCGCTTCGATCTGATTCGCCAGGTCGAGCAGGCTCTGGTTGGCCACCACCCGCTCGATGCGCCCCAGACGCGCATCGACGTCCTTCAGCTTGATCTGTACCGGATCCTCGTCGGGCGGCGTCGCCGCGCAGCCGGCCAGGGTCAACGCGAGGCAGACGGCACCGGCACCGCTGCGGCGGATCACGGCTGGTAGACCAGTTCCACGCGCCGGTTCTTGGTCCACGCCGATTCGTCGTCGCCTTCGGCGGCCGGCCGTTCCGCTCCGAAACTCACCGTCGTGATCTGCGTCTGCGCGACACCCTGCAGCATCAGCGCGCGCCGCACGGCCTGCGCGCGCCGTTCGCCCAGGCCGATGTTGTACTCGCGGGTTCCGCGTTCGTCGGTGTTGCCCTCGAGCTTCACCTTCAGGTTGGGGTGACTGCTCAGGTTTTGCGCGTTGGTGGTGATCACGGAGGCGAATTCGGGTTTGATCTCGGATCTG
>CAZZWZ010000282.1:0-1998 GCA_964657955.1 uncultured Steroidobacteraceae bacterium | reverse complement strand
ATGGTCCGGGCGGCCATCGTGGCGGCATCGGCCCCGGCACCCGCGTCCCGCCCGCCGATCGGATTGCCGTTGGCGTCGAGCGCCGAGCCGCTGGTCGACGCCGCACCGCCGGGACCGGTGGTGGCGCTGCCGCCGCCCGCCTGCGATCCCGCCGCCGGGGGCTGGATGGTGGTGGCCTTCTTCGGGCATCCGGCGAGCAGCGCCGTACCGGCCAACAAAAACGCGATCGTCACGATTTTTCTCATGGTATCCATCCGGGTTGCACGAAGCGTCAAGCCTACCCGGCGGCGCAACGCTTTAGAAGGGAGACCAGGCGGGTTCTTGCACTTCGCCCTCGCTCGATGCCAGCCGCTCCTGCACGTGTCCGTCGGCGCTCACCAGCGCGAGCACGCCGCGTCCCCGATCGCGGCTCGCGTAAATGATCATCGCACCGTTGGGTGCGTAACTCGGCGACACGTCGAAGCGTCCCTTCGAGAGCACCTGCATGTCGCCCCGCCCCTTAAGATCGAGCGTCGCGATGCGATAGCCCCCGTCCTCCTGCGTCACGAACGCCAGTTGCGATTCGTCCGGCGACACGCGCGGCCGGGCGTTGTACGCCCCCTGGAACGTGAGCCGCCGCGGCTTGTCCCCGGGTTGCACGCCGATCCGATAGATCTGGGGTCCGCCGGCACGGTCGGACGTGAAATACAGGCTCTGCCCGTCCTTGGACCACTGCGGTTCCGTGTCGATGCCGGGATCGTCGGTGATCCGTGTCAACGTCTGCGTCGCCAGATCGAGCGTGTACACATCCAGATTGCCGTCGCGCGTCGACAAGGTCAGCGCGAGCTTCCTGCCGTCGGGCGACCACGCCGGTGCCTGGTTCACCCCGGCCCGCGCCGAGACGCGCTGCCGCTCGCCCGACCTCAACTGCTGAACGTACACCGAGGGCAGACGATCCTCGAAGGACACGTACGCCAGGCTCTGACCGTCCGGCGACCAGGCCGGCGACATCAACGGTTCGTTCGATTGCATCACCACCCGCGGATTCTCACCGTCCGAATCCGCGACGATGAGACGAAAGCTCTTGTTGGGCAGATGCCCGATCACGGCCACGTAGGCGATGCGCGTGGCGAACGCGCCACGCACCCCGGTGATCTTCTCGTACACCATGTCGGCCACCTGATGACTGGCCAGACGCAGGCCGGTCTTGTTGGCGCTGATCTGATACGCGAACATCTTCTGCCGGTTGAGCACGTTGTACAGTTCGAACGTGATGTTGAACCGGTCCGGCCCCTCCGGCTGCACCTGACCCACCACGAGATAATCGTCGTTGAGCCGCCGCCAGTCGTCGAAACCGATGGCGGCGCCGGGCCGCGGCTGATCGATCATGTCCCTGCGGTCCATGCTTCTGAACCGTCCGCTGCGCGCCAGGTCGCTGCTCACCAGCTGCGCCACGTCGAGCGTGGCGGCCGCTTCGGCCGGCGAGTTGAACGGCACGGCGGCGATCGGGATGGCGTCCGACTGGCCCTTGGTGACCTCCACCACCAGCTCGGCCTGCGCTCGCACGGCGAACCCGAGGAGTACGGACAACAACGACGAGACGAAGAATTTATTCATTGGGCCTGAACCTGAACACGAAGTTTCTCTCGAACAGCGCCGGATCCGGCGGATCGGGCAATGGCGATGCACGATACACGGCATTCTCGATGGATTGGCGTACCGCGGCATCGCCGTTGCACTGGGTGACGCGCGCGCCGGTGACCGACCCGCCCGCCACCTGCGTCACTTCCACCAGGCAATCCACGCCGGCGCGGGCCGACGGCGGCTTGATCCAGGCATTCTGGATTTTATTGCGCAGCAAGGTGACGTACCGGTCGCGCAGCGGTCCGGATGCCACCGCGCTCGCACGCTCCTCGTCGGCCATCTGGCGCCGCAATTCGGCTTCGCGGTCGAGCTTCGACTGATCGTCGGCGGCGCGTCGGGCATCGACCGCCTGTTTGGCCTGCGCGGCACGCTTGG
>CAZZWZ010000281.1:0-5182 GCA_964657955.1 uncultured Steroidobacteraceae bacterium | reverse complement strand
GGGCGACCTTTCCGCACTTTCGCCTGCCGCTGAGGGGCTGGACGAGATCATGCAGCGCGCGAGAACGGGGTTGCGCAAGATCACCGCCGCGATCGACGCCAATCCCGGAGCCTCGCAGACCATCAAGCTGGCCCGCTTCCTGGCCGGCCTCTACGACGGTCATGACTATCACTTCGATCTGACGGCCCTGCGTGACCTGGATACCGACCTGGCCAGCGCCTGCATCGACTACCTGAACTACGATCGGCTGGGCAGGAGCAGCGTTCAGAGCCAGTTGGCGGGCGGTGACACACGATTGACCGGCTGGGTCCGGGCGCAGGGCTTGCTGCCGCGCCTGCGGTTGTCGCAGCCGGACGAGCATGCAAATCGACTGTCGGGCATGGCGCGTCGGGCGGGCCGGCAGCCGGACCAGCTGTTGCGCGACGCGCTGGATGACTTCCTGGGTCGATATGAAGCACGCACCTTCGGTGCGCTGCTGGTGGCGGACCACCGGGCGCAGGAACAGCCGACCGTGATGCACGCCTACCGCCTGGCCGAACCGCGCATCAGACCGCTTTGCGATGCCACCGACGGCTCGTGGTCGCCCCGTCCGTTCGACTTCGCCCGGTTGAATTGCGCAGCCTGCAAGGCCGCGCTGTGGGACCCCGATCCGGGCTAACCGCGATCGTTACACGGCGGAGCGGTGCCGTCGCGGCACAGTGTCGGCCCCTCGGTCGGGGTGGTGGCGCCGGGACCGTCGGCATGCGGTTCGGCGCTGCCCGCCGTGACACATCCGGAGATCGTCCAGACCGCCGCCAGAATCACCGCTAACTTTCCCATGCGAAACTCCCTCTGCCTCAAGCAAACGCCGGTTCGAACAAACCGGGCACGGTGTCGACCACCGGCGCCCTGGGCGCGACGTGCACGCTTTCCTCGCTGCGCGCGCCGCGGCACAAGCGCTGGTAAACCTTCACGTAGTTTTGCGCCATGTGCCTGGCGGTGAACCGCCGGACGAATTCCGCGCGGATCCGGTCGCGGCTCAGCGTGCCGAGCCGGCCCAGCGCGGCCACCGCCTCGGCCTCGTTCCGTACGATGAAGCCGGTCACTCCGTCCTCGAGAATTTCGCGCACCGAACCGTTGTCGTACGCGATCACGGGTGTGCCGCAGGCCATCGCTTCGATCATCACCAGGCCGAAAGGCTCCGGCCAGACGATGGGGAACAGCAGCGCCGCCGCCTGCCCCAGGAACATCTGCTTCTCGCCCTCGCGAATCTCGCCGATGAATTCCGCCGCCCCGCGATCGAGCAGCGGTGCCACCACCCGCCCGTAGAACTCGCGGTCGCCGCTGCCGATCTTCGCGGCCATTTTCAAGGGCATGGCGGCCGCGTTGGCGATGCGGATCGCCGCATCGGGCCCCTTGTCCGCGGACATTCTGCCGAGGAAGGCCAGATAGGCACCGCTGCCGTCCCCTCGGACGAGCAGATTCTCGGGCAGACCGTGCGGCACGGTGGAGGTGAACGTGGTGCGGGGCAACGGCAGTCGCTGCGACTCGGAAATCGACACCAGGTTGACGTCGTCGTACAAGTCGTACAACGGCTGCAGTTCGGGCAGGTCCAGACGGCCATGCAGGGTGGTGACCGTGGGCACCGGGAGCCGTCGCAGCAGCGAGAAGCCGTAGTAATCGATGTGGGAATGAATCAGGTCGAATTCCGCCGCCATGCCGGCCATGGATTCGAGATGCAGGTGCATCGCGACGTGCGGGTCGCGGATCGACGGGTCGAGGCGCAGTGCCCGCGGCCAGGAGGGCATCAGTCGTGCCTTGGTCTCGCTGTCGCCGGAGGCGAACAACGTCACCTCGTGGCCCAGGTCCACCAGCGCATCGGTAAGGTGCGCGACCACCCGTTCCGTGCCGCCATACAACTTCGGGGGCACCGCTTCTTCGAGCGGAGCGATCTGCGCAATTCTCATCCCATGTTCTCCGTGCCGCAATGCCAGAAAGTGTGCCATGGCGACCGGGACGGGAAGTGCCGTTTCGGTGTCAGACTCTTTCGCGAAGCGCTGTAGGAGATCACTCGAAGTCGGAATGCACGGCGCGCGGGGTGGCTGCGCGCTTCACGGCCACGCGGGTGACGCTCACGTCCGCCGCGCGTGGCGCTTCTTCGGGGTCTGCGCCCGAATCCGGCTCCATCGATGCGCGAGCCGCGACGTCCTTGATCAGTTCGGCCACGGCGCGCGGTGCAAAGTCGCACCACTCGACGCCGATGCCGGCGGCGGTGCGTCGGGCGACGTAGGCCGGCACCACGAGCGCGTCCTTCCCGGGCCGTCGCGGCACCTCGATCGCGACGTGCACGCGCGACAGCAGCCGCGCATCCGAGCCGGTCTCGATGAAACCTCCGCTCAGGCTGATGTTCCTGAGCCGGCCGCGTTTCGCGGAGAACAACGGTGCTCCGAGTCTGATCGGCATGTCGACGGCGAAGCGTCGTCCCCAGCGATGTTCCATCGACCACTTCCCGCCGACCACGTGACATAACGGCACCGGGGATCATTGTAAAATTCCGGATCTGCAACGACCGTGATGAGAATCGCATTCAGCAGGATTGTTTCTGCGATTCGTCTAACGGAATTTTTCGCGGGCGTCGTCGAATCTAAGGCCACATGAACAACAGGAGGCTGCGATGAACGGTGTCGACATTTTCGTGATTTCATTCTGCGTTGCTTTCGTCGTCGCGAGCGACCGCTTCAAGCAGGTGTTGACCTTCATGCGCAGCCGCCCGGCGAAGTCGCCCCGCCGCGGCACATGACCGCCCTCTTGCGCTGATCGCCGATGCAGGCGGTCGGCTTCGGCGTCCCGACGAGTCCGGCCGCGCCGCGTTCCCTGCCCGCGTTCGAGCTGCTGAACGCGCTCGTCTATTTTCTGGCCACCATCGCACTGGTGGCGCGGATGACCGACGAGACGATGTTGCTGTGGCCCGCCAACCCCATCGCCATCGCGCTCCTCGTGCGCCGGCCCCGGTTGAACTGGGCCGTCGCCCTCACCGCCCTGTTCGTCGCCGGCGCGCTCGCCAACCGGCTGGGGTCTGATGCCGGCTGGAATCGTTCCTTGCTCATCGCGTTCATCAGCGCGGTTGCCGTCGCCGCCTCGGCGTGGCTGCTGCGACGTCCCTTGAAACGGCGGGTGCCGCTGCCCCACATCAGCGTCGATCAGGGCCTGCTGCTGGGCGCGCTCTGCATCCTTGCCTTTCCCGCGCTGCGGGCCCTGCCGTTGGCGATGGCCGGCGATGCGCAGTCCCTGCCCGACCTGTGGCGCTCGGCGGCTCACAACTGGCTCTCGGGGGCGGTGGGTGCCTGCCTGTTTGCTCCGCCCATCTATCTGTACTCGAGGCCGGCGGTGGACAAACTCCTCGCACCGCCGGCGTTGGCGGAGAATCTTTCGCTGATCCTGGTCTCGTGCGCCGCAACCTACCTGGCCATCCGCTACGTGCGATTTCCCTTCGTGGTGATCGGATTGCCGATGACGCTCATCGCCTTTCGCATGGGGGCGTTCGGGACGGCCTGTCTCAGCACGATGACCGGGCTGCTGGTGATCGCCCTCTGGAACCTGGGCTTCCGGCCCCGTGGCCTGGATGCCACCGCGCTGTCGGGCGTCGCGTCCCTGCCGTTTCCGGCCCTGGCCGCCACCCTGCTCGGCCCGCTGATGGTGGGTCTCGCCCTCGACGATCGACGCGCTGCCGAGTTCAAACTGCGTACCAACGAGCGGCAGTTTCGCGAATCCATCGACTGCTCTCCCATCGGGATGGTGCTCGCGGACTTGAACGGAGTCTGGACGAAGATCAACCCGGCCTTCACCCGCATGCTGGGGTACGTCGAGTCGGACGGCGCGTCGCTGCCCGCGGGACACCTCCTGCACCCGGAGGAACGCGCCGAGATCAACGGGCAGATGCATCGGCTGGCCACCGGCGTGATCGACGTGTACGAGGGCAATCGCCGCTATCGCCACAAGGATGGCCACTGGGTGTGGGTCCGGGTGACGGTGTCGCTGGGACGTGACGAGTTGCGGCGCCCGACCCACTATTTCGCGCAGATCGAGAGCATCGAGCATCGCTTGCACGCCGAGGCCAAGCTGCTGGCCGAGCGCAAACGCCTGGAGACCACGCTGTGCGCCATCGTCGATGCGGTGATCACCACCGACGAGCATGGCATGGTCACCTATGCCAACCCGGCGGCGGTGGATCTGCTGCGTCAACCGCTCGGAGCGCTCGAGGGACGTCGTCTCGACGAGGTTCTGGTGCTGACGGATCCCGACTCGGCCAAGCCCCTGTCCGACCAGCTCGGCCTGTGCACCACGCATCTGAGGGTGATGGAACGCCGGGATCCCTGCCTGTTGCACCGGCCGGACGGCGGCATCTGCCACATCACGGAGACGGTTTCGCCGGTGTTGGACAAGGACGGCCGATTCGGCGGCGCCGTGGTGGTGATCCGGGATGCCACCGCCATCCAGGAACGCACCAGCGAACTGAATCATCGCGCGACGCACGATGTGCTCACCGATCTCTCCAATCGTTTCGGCTTCGCCGTCCACGCCAATGCCAGCCTGGAGCGCGCGCGCCATCTCGACCGGCCCTCGGTGATCCTGATGCTGGACCTGGATCGCTTCAAACAGGTGAACGACCGGGGCGGACACGCCGCGGGAGATGCGATGCTCAAGCGGGTGGCCGCCACGCTCAGCGCCGAGGTCCGCGGTTCCGACGTGGTGGCCCGTCTGGGCGGGGACGAGTTCGCCGTGTTGCTGAGCGGCTGTCCGACCGAGCGTGCGCTGCTCGTCGGCGAGAAGATCCTGCGGGCCGTCTCGGCCATACGGCTCGACTGGGAAGGTCAGCAATTTGCCGTGGGCGTCAGCATCGGGGCCGCCGCCGCGAGCGCCGCGTTCGAGAACGCCGCCGCCTGGTTGAGCGCGGCGGACGGCGCCTGCTACGAAGCGAAATCATCGGGCCGCGCCCGACTGCAGTTCGCCTCTGCGACGCGCCGTGCGGGCTGACGCCGGTCAGACGAGCCGCGGCGCGCGGCGCGCGTCGGCGGCCCGTTCGTAGGCGCGCGCCGCCTGCAGCAGGAGGCCGTCCTGGTGGCGGCGCGCCACCAGCGTCATGCCCACGGGCAGCCCGCGCACGAAGCCCGCAGGCACCGTCAAGCTCGGGTAGCCGGCGATG
>CAZZWZ010000280.1:0-5220 GCA_964657955.1 uncultured Steroidobacteraceae bacterium | reverse complement strand
CGCCTTGGCCACGCGCCACTCGCCATCGACCTGGCTCGCCTGCGCGCCGACGCGTGGTTGCCCTGTGGTAGAGTTCTGCAATTCCGTTCAGGGATTTTCTGATTGGCGCCGATCATCCCCGGGTTTCTAGAAAAACAATTGGCGGGCCCGGGACAGTCGATCGCATGGCTTGGCACGTCGCGCACCGCATTCGTGGGCCGCGCGCTGCGCGGGCCGGTGAATCGGCCGGTGTTCCTCAAGAGTTTCGGAGAATATCAGCACATCTTCGGCGGTCTGTGGCAGCCGAGCATGCTGGGTTACGCGGTGGAGCAGTACTTCGACAACGGCGGCCGCGAGGCCATCGTGGTGCGCGTGGTCAACGGCGCCCGCGCGGCGACGCTCGCATTGAGCGCGGGGCCGGCCAAGCTGTGTTTGCGGGCCGTGCGTCCGGGCACGCGGGAGTTCCTGCGTGCGAGCGTCGACTACGACAACATCCCGCAGGACCGCGCGGAGGAGTTCAATCTGACCGTGCAGCGCGTGCGCGTACAGGGCACGCAGCAGGTGGAGGACCAGGAAATATTCCTCCGCTTGTCGGTGGTGCCCGGAGCGGAGCATCACGTGTCGAAAGAGCTCGCGGATTCGGAGCTTGTGGCGCTCGACGGTCCGGTGCCGGCGACACGACCGGACAGGACACTGGATTCGGCGAGCGGCCTCGCGACGCGCTATGTGACGTCGAGCGCGGACGGCGACGACGGGGCGCCGCTGACGGATTACGATTTGATCGGCTCGCGTGTCGAGCGCACCGGATTGTTCGCGCTCGACGGGGGCGATGACTTCAATCTGCTGTGCATGCCGCCGCTGTCGCGCGAACGCGATCTGGGCGCCGGCACCCTGCTGGTGGCGGCCCGTTACTGCCAGGAGCGGCGTGCCCTGTTGATCGTCGATCCGCCGGTGCAGTGGCACACGGCCGACGATGTGCTGCGCGGCATGCGTGGCTGGCATTTTGCGCACGCGAACGCCGTGATGTATTTCCCGCGCATCCTGGCGCACGACAAATTACGGGGTCATTTCGAATCGTTCGCGCCGTGCGGAGCCGTGGCCGGCATGCTGGCGCGCTGGGACGAGACGCACCCCGTCTGGGGTTCGACGAGACCCGAGGATGCCATCCTGCGGCCGGGGTTCAAGCCGGCTTGCCTGGTCTCCGACGAGCGGCGCAAGCGTCTCGGGGCGGCGGGAGTGAACACCCTGCAGGCCGTACGCTCCGCGATCCGCAGCGGCGTCGTCCCGCGGACCATGGCTGCGGGCCTGGCCGGCGCGGCGGATCGGCAGAGCTTGTCCGCGCGCCGGCTGGCGCTGTTCATCCTGAACTGCGTGGAACGCGGCACGCGTTGGGTGCTGCTGGCGCCGCCTCGCGAGGACACGGCCGCGCTGGTCGAAGCGCAGGTGCGTCGATTCCTCGCGCGGGTGTACGACGCCGGCGGATTCGGGGAGCGGCCCCCGGAGGAGGCCTTCTTCGTCATGTGCGACGGGCGCGCGAATGCGGCGGATGCCGGACGCCCTTGCGAATTTCATCTGCTGATCGGGTTTGCCGCGTCGCGCCGCGGGGACTTTCACGGCTACCGCATCGTTCACGCGGCGTCCGGAAGCCGGGTCACGCCCGTTAGTCTGAATCGCCTGAACGACCCCCGGCGCGGTGTTGACGAAGTCGAATGGGTCGACACCTTCGCGAATCAGCTGCTCGGAGCCTAGCTTCGGCCCTCGGCGGCGAGGCGCCGTTCGAGCTCGAGCTGCAATGAATTGACCCGCGTCGTCGTCGGCGTGGGCGCGGCGAGTCGCGGTAGATCGGCCAGCTGCTCGATGATCCGGATGGCGTAACGGTAGCCCGCCTCGATGGCATGGTCGAAGGCCTGCCAGTCGAGCAGTTCGACGTTGCCCAGGGGCGGCTTGAACAGCACGTCGGCGAGCGCGCGCTGGGCGGCGGCGCTTGCGGCGGTGTTGACCATGCCGGCATCCATGAGGATCTGCACGATGTTGACGCGCCGCTGCCCGGTGGCGACGCGGTCGGCACCGACGTCGCTGCCGATCACGATGCCGGGGCCGAATCGCTGCATGACGTCCACGGGCAGATTGTTGATGGCGGCGCCGTCGACCAGCACGTCGTCGTTCCAGAACACGGGCGGCATGACGCCGGGAATGGCCACCGACGCCCGCAGTGCATCCGCGACGGCTCCGGCACGGTGCTCGACGGCGCGACCGGTGGTGAGGTTCGAACTCACACAGAAGAAGGGTGTGCGCAAATCCTCGATGGACACGTCGCCGTATTCGCGCCTCAGCAGCCGCGACACCTTGCGGCCGCGGGTCAAGGCGACGAGCGGAAAGGTGTAGTCGTTCACGGGATTCGACTCGACGAAGCCGCGCCGGTACCGTGACCGCATCTCCTCGTCGGACCAGCCCATGGCCACCCCGGCCGCGAACACGGCGCCGATGCTGGAACCGCCGACGAAATCGATGGGAATCCTCGCTTCGCGGAGCGCCTGGATGATCCCCAGGTGCGCGAAACCGCGGGCTCCGCCGCCCGACAGCACCAACCCGACGCCACGACGCGTCAACAGGCGCGCCAGTCTGCCGAAGTCGGTGGCATCGATGATGTGGTGCAACAACGTGGTGGGCAACAAGGTGGGCGGCAGGCAGCCAAGCCAGCGGGCGGCGGCGCCGGATTCGAGGCTGCCTTCGTGGATCAGCGCGAGTTCCACCCGCACGCCACGGGCGGCGGCGCTGTCGGCGATGCCGCCGGGCCAGGGCACCGCCAGCGCGCGCGCGCCGGCGGCCAGGAGGATCACATCGGCCTGCCGGCAACATTGCCGCGTCCAGGCCGAGTCCATCGAATCGGCCACGTACACCACGTAGTCGTTCAGTTCCTCGATGCGGTTGAACCAGGACAGCGCATGTTTGCTGGCACGAACGTCCCAGACCAGCTCCGCGGAGCCGCCCCGGGCCAGCTCGGCCACCAGGCGCGTCGCCACCTCGGCCACGTCGACTTCTTCGTTGTTCGGGACGATGACGATGACGCGTCCCTGTTTCACCGCGCGATCCTGGCGGTTGCTGCGCCGCAAGCGGCGCGCGGACAGGCGGGCCAGGGCGAGGGCGAGCGAGGGTGAGCCGGCAGCGGCGGCATCCAGCCCGGGGTTCGCGATGAACATCAGTTCGCTGTCGCGGAGCGCCACCAACGAGGCGCCCCGCGGCTCGTTCAGCAGCCAGCCGGCCTCCCCCACCAACTGTCCGCCTTCGATCTCGGCCACCCGCTGCGGGATCCCCGTGATCTTGACCGCCAGTCGCCCGCTGACCAGGAGGAAGATGCCTTCCGAGGGGGCGCCCGACTCGAACAACAGGTTGCCGGCGGGCAGGGAAAACTGGACGGCGACGGCCGCGAGCTGCTCCAAACTCCGTTCATCCACCCCCGCCAGATCGGGACAGTCGCGCAGGCACTCGCGCGCCGGACGCATGGCAGCGCCAGCGCTTACTTGTTCTTCTTGCAAGGCCATGAGTATATAGCGGCAAGAGCGTGGTTTCTTGACCGCGCGGGCGGGTGCAGAACGATGGCGGACGAGGCGCGATGACGGCAGGCGTGGGTACCGTGGTCTTTTCCCACGGCAAGGAGAGCGGTCCCTGGGGAGCCAAGATCACGGCCATGGCGGGCGTGGTCCGGGACCTGGGTATTGTCGCGGAGTCGGTGGATTATCGGGGCCTCGATGACCCGTCGACCCGGGTGCAGACGCTGATCGGCGCGGCCGCCACGATGGCCGGTCCCCTGGTGCTGGTGGGTTCGAGCATGGGCGGCCATGTCGCGGCCGCGGCGGCCTCCCGACTCGCACCGCGGGGCCTGTTTCTCCTCGCGCCGGCCTTCTACATGGCCGGCTTCGAGGCCCATACGCCCCGGGATGTGGGGTGTCCCACCGTCGTCGTGCACGGCTGGCGGGATGACGTCGTGCCGGTGGAAAACAGCGTGCGCTGGACACGCGAGCACCGCGCCGCCCTTCACGTGCTCGATTCGGATCATCGTCTCGAAGATCGCATCGGCAGCATCTGTGTCCTGCTCCGGGAGTTTCTCACGGGTCTCTAGCGATTCGGCTCTGGCGCCGCGGGCGGCTTGCCGCCGTGGGGCAACACGGGCGGCGGCGCGGCAATTCCCGCCGGCGGCAGCGTCTCGGGCGGCGGCGCCATCTGCGCCTGAGCCAGTTCGCGCAGGCTCTCGCCGAGCTGTTCCCCGGTGCGTCGGCCCATGGCATCGAACCCCGCACCCATCGACGCGTTGTAGGCAACCACGTAGCGCTTGCCCGTCGAGGACTCGAGGAAGGTCAGCAAATGCTTCAAGTCGGCGTCGCTCAGTTCACGATAGCCGTAGGCCATGAATCGACGCATGGGCAGGCGCATGCTCTGCTCCATCTCCGCCCGGCTCGCTTCGCCGGATTGATGCGCCCGGTCCGCCACGGCGGCCGGATCCAGTCCAGAACCTACGGCCGTGCCCACGGCGACGGCCTGGCCCATGCTCAGAAAGATATCCACCGTCGATTCCGTCGAATGAGTGGCATGCTCCAGTTTGTCCACGATGACGTCGCGCTGGGGCGTCGACGGCGCCGAGATCTCGCCGCTCATGACCTTGTCGATGTTGGCCTCGCCCAACTGCGCGAGCGCCACATCGGCCGAGACCATGCGGCGTCCCAGGTCGCTGGCCAGGAATACCTGCGCCTTGTTCACGGTGGCGGCGTCGAGATGATTGGCCAACGCCTGCAGCGCCGGCGCCTCGAACACGTCGATGCGAAAACCGCGCACTGCCGCGGCGGTGACGGCGGCGAGCTGGATATCCGTGAGCCGGGCCGAGTTGTCGGCCGCGAACAATTGACGCATGTGTTCCGGCATCGCGCCCAGCGAAGCGCGTACCTGTTCGCGAATGGCGGCGGCTTGATAGACTTTCGCGGCCGTGTCGATGTCGACGGTGGATTGTGCTGCCTGGACGTTCACGGCCGCCAGACAGATCAACAAGGCCAATCGAATCATGCGCGAACTCCGGTTGGTTGAGTCGCCGTCGATTGTACACTCAAGGTCCCTGGGGGCCGGCAATCACGAGGTGGCCATGGGCAGACTGAAAGTTTCGAGTCTCTGGATCGCAGCAGCGTTCATTGCGGCTTGCTCGGCCGGCAAGGCGCCCGGCGTGGCAGCGCCCGGCCCGGAGGCGCCCGGGGA
>CAZZWZ010000279.1:0-5221 GCA_964657955.1 uncultured Steroidobacteraceae bacterium | reverse complement strand
ATCGGTGCGTTGACATGTCAGCGCGTTGACATATCGAGCCATGGCCTGAGACTTGAGTCCGCATCGCGCATGCACGGATGTGTATGATTGCGCCCTTCGAGCAACAGTCCGTCGAGCGACGGTTCGAAACAGTCGATCGAAATCCAGAGATGTTCAAGGGATCGAGTATGGCAATCGCCCTTCGCTGCTTGGCCGCCGCGGCCGTCCTGTCGTTGTGGGGCTGCGCTTCCCTGCCGCCGGGCTCGAATTTTCCCCGCCACGAATCGCATGCCTTGGAGGCGCACGAGAAACTCGATCGCGCGCTGAATGACCCGGGGGCGAAGGCGGGCGAATCGGGATACCGGATGCTGGCGAACGGCATCGACGGGTTGACCGCGAGATTGCAGCTGATCGATGCGGCGGAGCGGACGCTCGATTTGCAGTACTACATCTTCCGCGGCGATGAATCGGGCACCCTCATCGCGCATGCGCTGTTGCGGGCCGCCGATCGCGGCGTGCGCGTGCGGATACTGGTCGACGATGGCGATACGGCCAAGGGCGACGAGTCGCTGTTCACGCTGGCGGCGCATCCGTCGGTGGAAATCCGGGTGTTCAACCCCTTCGAATATCGCGGGCACAACCGCGTGCTGCGCGCTTTGGATTTCGCATGGCACAAGCCACGGCTCGACCACCGCATGCACAACAAGCTGTTCGTCGCCGACGACTCGGTCGCCCTGATCGGCGGACGCAACATCGGTGATCAATATTTTCAGATCGACCCGCAGTCCCAGTTCGGCGACGACGAGGTCGTGGTGGCCGGGCCGATGGTGGGCCGGCTCTCCGGGGTATTCGACGAATTCTGGAACGACGATCTGTCGATCCCGGCGAATGCGCTCGATCCGCGCATCGCCTCGCCGGCGTCGCTCGACGCGTATCGTGCCGCCATGGCCGCCGACCCGCCGGGGAGCGGATTTCAACAGGATTTATTGGCTCGCGTGGCCACCGGCGAGCCGGTATCCGGCATGACGACGGGCCGCGATCCGCTGATCTGGGCGTCCGCGCAACTGGTTTACGACAGCCCGGACAAGAGCAGCGTCGAGGAGGGTGAGTCGGCGGGTAGATTGATCTACGCACCGGTGGCCGCACGCACGCGCGAGGTGCAGAGCGAACTGTTGATGATCACCCCCTACTTCGTGCCGTCGCATCGCGAACGTGCATTGCTGCGCGATGTGCGCGGGCGCGGGGCGATCGTCAGCGTGCTGACCAATTCCATGCCGTCGGCGCCCGAGCCGGCGGCCCATGCCGGTTACTCGAAGTTGCGGCGCGAATTGCTCGGGGATGGCGTCAAGCTTCATGAAATCCGTGCCCTGCTCGGCAGCTCACGCGGCAGCGGCCAGTCCAGAGCCGTGTCCAGTCACGGCAACTTTGCGCTGCATGCAAAACTCTACGTATTCGACCGCAAGGCGTTGTTCGTCGGCTCCATGAATTTCGATCAACGGTCGAAGCAGATCAACACCGAGATCGGTCTGCTGATCTCGAGCCCCAAACTCGCCGCGGATGCCGGGGTGCGCTACGACGAACTGACGCAGCTGCAAAATGCCTACACGGTGACGATGAGCGATTCCGGCAAGGGGCGGCGGCCCGCGTTGCTCTGGACCAGCGAGGAGGACGGCGTGGTGGTCAAGTCGACCCGGGAACCGGCCCGGAGCGCCTGGCAGCGGCTCAAGGTGACGCTGTTGTCGCTGCTGCCGCTCGACACGGAGCTTTGACCGCGGCTCCCGTCAGCGCTGCAGCAGGACGGCACCGCTCAAGCTCAGGATTTTCTGACTGACCTCCCGCGGCAGTGCATGAATGATGAGCCCGTACGGAAAATCCAGCGGGTAGGGACGATCGATTCGCGCCGCCTCCTCGACATTGGTGATGGTCCGGAGGGACTGCCACCCGTTGGCCCTGAAGAATTCGAACCAGTCCTTTACATCGAACAGGAACGGCGCGGCCTTCAGCTTCTTAGCCCAGCCCACCGGCAAACCACGCTTGCCCGCATTGTCGAAATCCTGGATCCAGTGACGCAGTGACTCCGTCGCCCGCAGGTCCTGAGCGAGCGCGGCGACATCCTCGTTCGTCAAATAGGAGATGACCCCCTCGGTGATGGCCAGCGCCGAGGTCGACGTCGCGCCGATGCGCTTTAACAGCTCCAGGCGCGCCCCGCGGTCCAGCAGATCGAGGCCCACCCGCTCGAGCTTGCACACGGGTCGATGGTCGGCAAGCTTGGCCTCCTTGTCGCGCAACAGGCCGGGGAAGTCCACTTCGATCCATGTCAGGTGCGCAGGCAGCTGCATCCGATAGGGGCGCGTGTCCAAACCGGCCCCCAGATTGACGATGGTGTCGACCCCGGCGTCGATGCCGTCCCGAATCAGACGGTCGATGGCCGACGTGCGCGCCACCACCCCCCAGGCCACCATGGCGGGCCGGGGGATGGATTGCGCGATCTTGCGTCCCCGCTCCCCCGCGAGCACCGCCGCCAGAGGATCGTCGAAAACCGCATCGGCACGCGCCGATTCCCTGGCGCGCAGCGCGGCGATCCACAAAGCGGTGTCGCTGACGCTTTCGATGGTCATGCTTTCCGATCTCCCGTCGGCCCGATGTGCCGGGACGGTACTTTGCATGGCAAAGACAAGGATGTCGAGCATCGCAGGCATCCGCGTCTCGGTTTGGGGCCGGCCGAGTGCGCCGCAGGCGGTGCCGGGTCCTATAATCCGGTTTTTGGGAGGGCGCGACATGCAAGCGAGGAGCTGCGACATCGGGTTGATCGGTCTGGCCGTGATGGGCCAGAACCTCGTCCTCAACATGAACGATCACGGTTACCGGGTCGCGGTGTTCAATCGAACCACCAGCAAGGTCGACGAGTTCCTGGCCCATCAGGCACGCGACACCCGCGTGGTCGGAACGCACTCCGTCGGGGAGCTGTGCGGGGCCTTGAAATCCCCACGGCGCATCATGCTGATGGTGAAGGCGGGAACCGTGGTGGACCAGACCATCGAGCAACTGCTCCCCCACCTGGATCGCGGCGACATCCTCATCGACGGCGGCAATTCATTGTTCACCGACACCGACCGGCGCACCGAGAGCCTGGGCCAGAAAGGCATCTTGTTCATCGGTGCGGGCGTGTCCGGCGGCGAAGAAGGCGCGCGCCGCGGGCCGTCCATCATGCCCGGCGGAAATGCGCAGGCGTGGCCGCATGTCGAGGAGCTGCTGCGCGCCATCGCGGCCAAAGATTTGCACGGCGAACCATGCTGCAACTGGATCGGCCCGGACGGCGCCGGCCACTACGTCAAGATGGTGCACAATGGGATCGAATACGGCGACATGCAGCTCATCGGCGAAGCTTATCAGCTGCTCCGGGACGGAATCGGGCTGACACCTGACGAGCTGTCGCGCGTCTTCGCGCAATGGAACACCACCGAACTCGACAGCTTCCTCATCGAGATCAGCGCGGCCATCTTCGCGAAAAAAGACGACGACGGCCAACCTCTCATCGACCGGATCCTGGATGCGGCCGGACAAAAAGGGACGGGCAAGTGGACCGCGATCTCAGCCCTGGATCTCGGCATGCCGGTGACCTTGATCGGCGAGAGCGTGTTCGCGCGCTGCTTGTCGGCCCTGAAGGACGAGCGGCGGCGCGCCGCAGCCGTATTGAACGCACCGGCCGCGGCCGCGTCGTCCGGTCAGAACAAGACCGACTTCATCGAAAGCGTCCGCCGCGCGCTCTATTGTTCGAAGATCATCAGCTACGCCCAGGGTTACCTGTTGTTGCGTGCGGCGGAACGGGAGCGGCACTGGAACCTTCGCTGGGGCGAGATTGCGCTCATGTGGAGCGGCGGTTGCATCATCCGTTCGGTGTTCCTGGGCGACATCCAAAAAGCCTTCGAGAAGAACGCGGAGCTCGAGAACCTGCTGCTCGACGATTTCTTCTCCTCGGCGCTCAACGAATATCAGGCCGATTGGCGCAAGACCCTGATGCGCGCCATCGAACTCGGCATTCCCACGCCCGCACTCTCCACCGCCCTGGCGTTCTTTGACGGATACCGGACCGAACGTCTGCCCGCGAACCTGCTTCAGGCGCAACGCGACTTCTTCGGCGCGCACACCTACGAGCGCACCGACCAGCCGCGCGGCAAGTTTTTCCACACCGATTGGACGGGTCGCGGTGGCGGCACCGCCTCCTCGTCTTACAACGCCTGACGGATCCGGTTCAAGGCTGCAGGTCGCGTACGAGGCGGAATCCCACGCTGCTCGTACGGTAGTCGGCCGCGAAGTGATTGCGATGGGCGGCGCCGATGTAGCGCGGTGCGCTGAACCAGGAGCCGCCGCGCAATTCGTGATCGCGGCAGCCGGGCCGCGTGCGCGCCGAGCCATCGGCGGGCGCATTCGAATAATCATCCTGCCAGCAGTCGAGAGTCCATTGGAATGCGTTGCCCAGCATGTCCTTCAAACCGAAGGCGTTGGCCTTGAAACTGCCGGCGGGCGACGTGTTGACGAAACCGTCGTTGCAGTCGAAGGTCTCCCAGCCCGGATACCGTCCCGCGGCGCTGAGGTCTGCCACGTTCGCGTTGGCGCAGGGGCTGCTGCCGCCGTCGTCCCAAGGCCGCAGAGCCGCGCCGCCCGCGCGTGCCGCGTATTCCCATTCCGACGCGCTCGGCAGACGATAGCGATGGCCGCTCTGCGCCGATAGCCAGCGGGCATACCCATTGGCGTCGTTCCAAGACACGCACGTGACCGGATGGGCGTCGGTCTGGGCGAAGCCGGGGCTGGCCCAGCCGGCTCGTGCCTGGCGGTGCCAGCTTCCGTCGTAGACGTCGCAACCGGAGGGGCGCGAGCCCGTGGCGCTCACGTAGGCGCGAAACTCGCCCACCGTCACATCGGTCACGGCCATGGCCAGAGCGTAGGCAATCTGCACGGTATGACGGGGCAGCTCGGAGGCAGCGAGCGCATCGGCGCCGGCGGGCGCGCCCTGCTCGAAGCGCCCGGCAGGGAGCACCCGCATCTCGGGGCACGCCGCACAATCATGGAACTCCGACCCGGGCAGCAATGCGGCCGGCGCCATCGCGGCCGGCGCCGGGGTCGCGGCCGATGGAGGCGCCGCGGGCACGGACGACATCGCGGCCGATGGGGGCGCCGCGGGGGACGGCGTGGGCACGGACGGCGCCGAGCTCGGCGGCGGCTGCACGGTCACGGGATTCGA
>CAZZWZ010000278.1:0-5266 GCA_964657955.1 uncultured Steroidobacteraceae bacterium | reverse complement strand
CCGTCGGCACCGACCACCGTTCACGCCGCGTCGGCGGCGTCCGGCGCGTCCGGGTCGTACCCCAGGATCGGCGCCAGCCAGCGCTCGGCCTCCGCCAACTCGAGGCCCTTGCGCTGGGCATAGCTCGCCACCTGATCGCGGTCGATCTTGCCCACGCCGAAGTAATGCGCCCGCGGATGGGAAAAGTAGAACCCGCTGACGGCGGCCGTGGGAAACATGGCAAACGATTCGGTGAGCCGGATGCCGGCGTTGCGTTCGGGATCGAGCATGCGCCACAGCGTCGCCTTCTCCGTGTGATCGGGACAGGCCGGATACCCCGGGGCAGGCCGGATGCCGCGATACTCCTCGCGGATCAGGCCGCCGCCGTCCAATTGCTCGTCCGCCGCATAACCCCACCACTCGCGGCGAACCCGCTCGTGCATGCGCTCGGCCAGCGCCTCGGCCAGGCGGTCCGCCAACGCCTTGAGCATGATGCTGCTGTAATCGTCGTGCGCCGCCTCGAACTGCGCCGCCCGTTCGTCGATGCCGATGCCCGCGGTCACGGCGAACGCGCCGATATAATCCGCCCGTCCGCTCTGTGTGGGCGCAATAAAATCCGCCAGGCAGGACTGGGCCTGGTCCTGCGGTTTCGATTTCTGCTGCCGCAGCTGGTGCAGCCGAAAACCCACGGTCTGCCGCGTCTCGTCCGTGAACACGTTGATGTCGTCGTCGCCCACCGTGTTGGCGGGGAAGAAGCCCACCACCGCCCGGGCCTCCAGCCACTGCTCGCGCACCAATTGGTCGAGCATGCGCCAGGCGTCGGCGTATAGATTGCTCGCGGCCTCGCCGACGACGGGGTCCTGCAGGATGTCGGGGAACTTGCCCGCGAACTCCCAGGCATTGAAGAACGGCATCCAGTCGATGTACGGCACCAGCTCATCGAGCGGATAGCGTTCGAAGCGGCGCACTCCCAGGAAGGTCGGCACCGGCGGTTCGTAGCCCGACCAGTCGAACTTGAATTTTTTCGCGCGCGCCTGGTTCAGGGACAGCTGCGGCGCCTTGGCGCTCTTGTTGCGATGCTGCTCGCGGCGCCGTTCGTGCTCGGACTTGATGTGGGCGACGTAGGCGTCGCGCGTGTCCTTGGTCACCAGCTGCTGACAGACGCCCACCGACCGCGAGGCATCCTTCACGTACACCACGGCTCCCGCGTACTGCGGATCGATCTTCACGGCCGTGTGCGCCGGCGACGTGGTGGCGCCGCCGATCAACAGCGGCTGGCGGTAGCCCAGGCGCTGCATCTCGCGGGCCACGTGCACCATCTCGTCCAACGAAGGCGTGATGAGGCCGGACAAGCCGATGAAGTCGGCGCCCTCGCGCGTGGCCGCCTCCAGGATCTTCTCGCACGAGGCCATGACCCCGAGATCCACCACCTCGAAGTTGTTGCACTGAAGGACGACGCCGACGATGTTCTTGCCGATGTCGTGCACGTCGCCTTTCACCGTGGCGATGACCACCTTGCCGTTCGACCGGCTGGCACCCGCTTTCTCCCGCTCGATGTAGGGGATGAGCACGGATACGGCCTTCTTCATCACCCGCGCCGACTTCACCACCTGCGGCAGGAACATCTTGCCCGAACCGAACAGGTCCCCCACCACGTTCATGGCATCCATCAGCGGCCCTTCGATCACGTCGAGCGGCCGTCGGGCGGCGAGCCGCGCCTCCTCGGTGTCCTCCAGCACGAATTCATCCAACCCCTTGACCAGCGCATGCTGCAGGCGCTGCTCCACGGGCAGCTTCCGCCATTCCAGGTCGTCGCCGCGCTTGACCGTGCCGCCGCCGCGAAAGCGCTCGGCGATCTCCAGCAGGCGTTCGGTGGCGTCGTCGCGGCGCGCGAGGATGACGTCCTCCACCCGCTCGCGCAGGTCGGCCGGTATGTCCTCGTAGATCGCGAGCTGGCCCGCATTGACGATGCCCATGGTCATCCCGGCGCGGATGGCATGGTAGAGGAACGCCGAGTGCATGGCCTCGCGCACCGGCTCGTTGCCGCGGAACGAGAACGAGACGTTGCTGACGCCGCCGCTCACGTGCACGTCGGGCATGCGCTGCTTGATCTGCGCCGTGGCCTCGATGAAATCGAGACTGTACCGGTTGTGCTCCTCGATGCCGGTGGCCACGGCGAAGATGTTGGGATCGAAGATGATGTCCTCGGGCGGGAAGTTCAGCTTTTCGGTCAGCAGCCGGTACGCACGCTCGCTGATGCTCACCTTGCGGTCGATGGTGTCGGCCTGCCCCTGTTCGTCGAACGCCATGACGACCACGGCCGCGCCGTAGCGCATGACCTTGCGGGCATGAAGCAGGAAGGCGTCCTCGCCCTCCTTCAAGCTGATGGAATTGACGATCCCCTTGCCCTGCACGCATTTCAGGCCCGCCTCGATCACCGACCACTTCGACGAGTCGATCATGACGGGCACGCGCGCGATGTCCGGCTCGCCCGCGATCAGGCTCAGGAAGCGCGTCATGGCCGCCTGCGAGTCGAGCATGCCCTCGTCCATGTTGACGTCGATGATCTGCGCGCCGTTGGCCACCTGCTGCCGCGCAACGTCCACGGCGGCCGCATAGTCGTTGGCCTCGATCAGCTTGCGAAACTTCGCCGATCCCGTGACGTTGGTGCGCTCGCCCACGTTGACGAACAAGCTCTTCGCATCGATGGTCAAGGGTTCCAGGCCGCTCAGCCGGCAGGCGCGCGCGATGGTGGGCACCACCCGCGGCGGCACCCCGTCCACGGCCCGCGCGATGGCGCGGATGTGATCCGGCGTGGTGCCGCAGCAGCCGCCCAGCATGTTGAGGAAGCCGCTGGTCGCGAATTCGTGCAGGATTCCGGCCGTCTCCTGCGGCGTCTCGTCGTATTCGCCGAAGGCGTTCGGCAACCCCGCGTTCGGATAGGCACACACGTACGTGTCCGCGATCCGCGCCAGCTCTTCGACATAGGGCCGCAACTGCCGGCCGCCGAGCGCACAGTTCAACCCCACCACGGCCGGTCGCGCATGCCGGATGGAATTCCAGAAGGCCTCGGTGGTCTGCCCCGACAACGTGCGTCCGGAGGCATCGGTGATGGTGCCCGACACGATGAGGGGCAGTTCGATGCCGGTTTCGTCGAACACCTCGCGCGCCGCGAACAGCGCCGCCTTGGCGTTCAGCGTGTCGAACACCGTCTCCACCAGGATCACATCGACGCCGCCCTCGATGAGACCGCGCGTGGCGACGGCATAACCGTCCACCAGTTCATCGAAGCTGATGTTGCGAAATCCCGGATCGTTGACGTCGGGCGACAGCGACGCCGTGCGCCCGGTGGGCCCCAGCGCGCCGGCGACGAAGCGCTGCATGCCCGTCTCAGCGCCCACCTCGTCCGCCACCCGCCGCGCCAGGCGCGCGGCGCACAGGTTCATCTCGCCCACCAACGACTCCATGCGGTAGTCCGACTGTGAGACCGGCGTGGAGTTGAAGGTGTTGGTGGAGATGACGTGCGCGCCCGCCAGCAGATATTCGCGGTGGATGCCTGCGATGATTTCCGGCTGCGTGATGGTGAGCAGATCGTTGTTGCCGCGCAGATCGCTCCGCCAGTCCGCGAACCGGCTGCCGCGAAAATCCGCCTCGCCCAGCTTGTGGCGCTGGATCATGGTGCCCATGGCGCCATCGAGAATCACCAGCCGCTGCGCCAGCAGGGCGAGGAAGGCCGCGCCGCGCCCATCCGACGAGCGCGGTTCCGATGGCGGCGATGGCGCCGCCGTCGAGAGCGCAGGTAACGTCCGGTCCGGCTTCATTCACGCCACCCGAGCTTGATCGACCGAGTCGGGGCGGAGGCCCATCGCATGGCAGATGGCATACGTCAGCTCGGCGCGGTTCAAGGTGTAGAAATGGAATTCCTCGACCCCGTGATGCCGCAGGCGCTGCACCTGTTCGATGGCGATGTGCGCGGCAATCATGCGCCGCGTCTCCGGATCGTCGTCCAGTCCGTCGAAGCGGCGGTGCAGCCAGTCCGGAACCGCCGTCCCACAACGCGCCGCGAAACGCAGGAGTTGCGGGAAACGCGTGATGGGCAGGATGCCCGGCACGATGGACACCGCCATGCCCGCCGCCGCGCAACGATCCCGATAGCGCAGGAAGACATCGGTGTCGAAGAAAAATTGCGTGATCGCGCGGCTCGCGCCGGCGTCGATCTTCCGCCGGAGATTGTCCAAGTCCGCCTCCACCGTGCCCGACTCGGGATGACCCTCCGGATAGGCCGCAACCGAGATGTCGAAATTGGCCGTTTGCTTGAGCCCCGTCACCAGCTCGGACGCATAGCGAAACCCGGCAAGATCCGGCCGGGACGCGGCGCCTGGAGTGCCCGCGCCCACCGGCGCGGCGGCGCCCGGCAGGTCGCCGCGCAGCGCGACCATTTGCCGCACCCCGTGGCGCCAATAATCGCGCGCGATGCCCAACACTTCCTCGCGTGACGCTCCCACACACGTCAGATGAGGCGCGACCCGCAACGGCGTCTCGCGCAGGATGCGCAGCACGCATTCATGGGTTCTGGACCGCGTCGAACCATCCGCCCCATAGGTCACCGAAACGAAATTGGGCTGCAACGGCGCCAGACGCTGAACGGAGGCCCACAGCTGCTGAGCCATCGCATCGTCACTGGGCGGAAAGAATTCGAACGATACGGTCAGCCGTTTGGCCATCGCGGCACTCCGGGTAAATTTTGACGGGTCCAGCATGCCAACGCCCGTCCTATGACACAATCTCATTATTCTCATGGAACGGATGAAACCGGCTCATGGCCTCCACGACTCTGGAACTGCGGCACCTGGAAACCCTGCTGGCGCTCGCCGAATGCGGCAGCCTGTCGAAGGCGGCGGCGCGCCTGTTCCTCACGCAGTCCGCCCTGTCGCACCAGCTCAAGGCCTTGGAGAGTCATTACGGTGCGGCCCTGGTCGAGAAGAACGTCAGGCCCTTGCGGTTCACGGCCATCGGCCAACGACTGGTTTCATTGGCCCGCACCGTCCTGCCCCAGGTGGCCGAGGCGGGGCGGGACGTGGCCCGCCTGGCGCAGGGGCACGCCGGACCGCTGCGCATCGCCGTGCAATGCCACAATTGCTTCGACTGGCTGATGCCCGCGATGGATGCCTACCGCTCGTTGTGGCCGGAGGTGGAGCTGGACATCATCTCGGGCTTCGTCATCGATCCGCTGCCCCTGCTGGAGCGCGGTGAGGCTGAGCTTGCCATCATCCACGATGCGCAGGCC
>CAZZWZ010000277.1:0-5269 GCA_964657955.1 uncultured Steroidobacteraceae bacterium | reverse complement strand
ACATCATAACGGAACATCCCAGGACCCCCCCGGGGGGGCGAATTTAGCAGTCCCGCCGTCACCCTTAACCTGATCTCATGCCCGAACTCGCCGAAGTCGAATGGTTCCGCAAACAATGGAACCCCGGCCTGCAACAACGCATCGACGCCGTGCTGCTGCACGACAAGAAGCGCATCTTCCGCGGTGGCGACGCGGCCGCACTAAAGAAGGCGCTCACCGGCGCCACGCTCGAACGCTCTGAGGCGCGCGGCAAGCAGATGATGTTCGTGGCCAAGCCCGCGCGAGGAAAAAGCCGCGCCTGGCTCGGCCTTCATCTCGGCATGACCGGCAATCTCCGCGTCGAGAAGCCCGACTTCACGCCCGCGAAGCACGACCACCTCGTCCTGCGCCAAAAGAAGCAGACGCTCGTCTTCAAGGACGCGCGCCTCTTCGGCCGCGTGCTCTTTGCCGAAAGCGCGGAGCCGCCGAAGTGGTGGACGAAACAGGCACCCGATCTGCTCGGCCCCGCCTTCACCCAAACCGCCCTGGCCGATTTCCTCCAGCGCCGCAAGAAGGCGCCCATCAAGGCCGTGCTCCTCATGCAGGAACGCTTTCCCGGCATCGGCAACTGGATGGCCGACGAGATCCTCTGGCGCGCCGGCATTCACCCCGCGCAGCCCGCCGGCACGCTCCGCGCCAAGGAAACCGCCGCGCTTTACCGCGACATCCGCGGCGTCTGCCGCGACGCCCTCCGCATCATCGGCCAGGATTGGGGCGACCCGCCCGATTCCTGGCTTTTCAACCATCGCTGGCAAAAAGGCGGCACCTGCCCCAAAACCGGCGCCGAGCTCAGGCACGCCACCATCGGCGGCCGCACCACCTGCTGGTCGCCCGGGCGGCAGAAGCTCAGATCGTGATGACATCGCGCGTCAATCGATGCAATTTAATGCCATGACCCTCCAGGAAATCGCCGCCGCCACTTCCGCCGATGGCAGCTCCATCAAGGCCGAGGTCATGTGCCAGGTGCTCAAGGCGCGCGAGGGCATGACGCGCCAGGGCAAGCCGTTTCTCGAGCTGGAAATCGGCGACGGCACCGCGACGGAAAAATTCAAGATCTGGGAGGACAACCAGGCCTACGACAGCTGCGCCGACCTGCAGGACGGCGACTGCGTGAAGATCGACGCCACCTTTTTCCGCAACCAGTACGGCATGAACGTCGACGGCCTGCGCCTGCGCTGGTTGGAGAAACAGGAGATTGCCGATCTCTTCGGCGGCACGCCCGAACGCCGCGCCGCGCTCGAGCGCGATTGGGCCGACGTGGAGAAGATCGTGGCCGAGCTGAAGGACCCGCGTCTGCGCGCGCTCAGCCAGCTCTACCTCGCCGAGTACGGCGAGAAGTTCCGGCGCGCCGCCGCCGCCCGCGACTACCACCACGCGCGGCGTGGCGGTCTGCTCGAGCACACCGCGCAGATGCTCCGCTCCGGCCGCGCCCTCTCCACGGTTTACGCCAGCCTCAATTGGGACCTCGTCCTCACCGGCGTGCTCTTTCACGACTCGGGCAAGCTCTGGGAACTCGACTACCAGCCGCAGGGTTTCGTCAGTCCCATGACCACCATGGGTGAGCTGCTCGGCCACATCACCATCGGCATCGAACTGGTGAACAAGCTCTGGCGTCAGCTTGAGTCCAATCCCGATTTCGCCGCCTCGGCGCATACGCCCGCCGCCGCCGCGGTGCGCGAGCACCTGCTGCACCTCATCGCCTCGCACCACGGGCTGAAGGAATACGGCGCGCCCGTCACGCCCCGCACGCCAGAAGCGTGGATGCTCCACCACATCGACAACATCGACGCGCACCTAGAAATGCTCGCGCAGACCTATCGCGACAAGGGTCAGGTCAGCCCCGGCATTTACGATTATCGACGCCCGCTGGAAGGCCGCGCCATCGCCCCTTTGGCGAGTTGGGTCGAACCCGCCGCGCCGGAGTCCACCGAAGAAGATTCATCCTGACAAAGCTTACGCCAAGGAGGCACCTCCGCCCTCGACTAATCGCCCGCCGTCGGCGCCAGCGCGGCGTCCCAGTCCTTCCAAACCGGTTCCAGGCCAAGTTCGCGCAGGCGGGCACTCACCACCGCGGCCGAGCGCTCGTCGGAAATGGCGAACTGCTCGGTCGCGCTGAGATGCTCGCCCTCCGAGGCGATCACCGGCTGGGCCTTGCCGCGTTCGGTCAGGTGAAGCGCGTCGGAACCCGCGCCCGTATAGCCGCCCGGCTCGGTATGCGAGCCCGCGCTCATCATCGTCACGCCCAGGCGGGCCAGCCGGTCGCGCAGCTCGGCAGGTTCGCGCGTGGAAAGCACAATGCCCACCTGCGGGAAGCAGAGGCGCAGGGCGAGAATGACCTGCACCAGCGCCCGGTCGTCGAACGCGAACCGCGGCGCAAAGGAGCCCGCCGCCGGACGCAGGCGCGGCAGCGAAACGGTCAGCGAAGCCTTCCAGCAGTGCCGCAGCAGATGGTCGACGTGGGCCGCGAGATGCAGCGCCTCCTCCTGCCACGGTGCCAGGCCGAAGAGCGCGCCAATGCCCAGCCGCTTGAATCCCGCCGCGTAAGCACGCTCGGGACAATCGAGCCGCCAGTCGAAATCGCGTTTCGGGCCGGCGGTATGCAGCTCCGCATAGGCCGCGCGGTCGTAGGTTTCCTGGTAGACCACCAGCCCCTCGGCGCCCGCGCGCACGATCGGCTCGTACTCCGCCGTTTCCATCGGCCCGACCTCGAGCGAGAGCGCGGGAATGAAGCCGGCCAGCCGCGCGGTCACCTCTGCGAGATAATCGGACGAGACGAACTTCGGATGCTCGCCCGCGACCAGCAAGACGTTGCGAAAACCTTCGCGGGCCAGGTGACGCGCCTCGGTCTCCACCTGCTCGGGAGTCAACGTTACGCGCAGGATCGGGTTGTCGCGCGAGAAGCCGCAATACTTGCAGATGTTCACGCACTCGTTGGACAGATAGAGCGGCGCAAAGAGGCGCATCGTCCGCCCAAAGAATTGGCGCGTGAGCTGTTCCGCCTCCAGCGCCAGCGTCTCCAATTCCGGCCCAGCCTTCGGCTCAAGCAGCGTGGCAAAGCGGCGCAGGATGCGGGTCTGCGTCAGCGCGGGATCGCGGAAGTGCTGCGAGAAGGGCATGGCCCTTTAACATAGACAATGGATCGGACCCGGCAATCTCCCGGGCGCGGTGAAAGCCTCGCCTGCTGTAGCGGAAATTTTACACACGTCACCAACGCTCAGTCAGGTAGCCGGCGCTCGGAGAGCGCCGGTTACCTGCCATGAAATCCGAATGCCAGCGCAGCGCCGGGATGACAGCACCCGCTCCGTGCGATAGGTTGCACGCTCGATGAATGACGAAGCAGCCCTGACTCTGCCGGGTCCAACGGCGCCGGCCGCGGCCGGCGCGTGCCATGGCCATGCGCACGAGCACGCGCCGGTCTGGTGGCTCGACCTCGAGCTTCTCAGCGTCATCGCCACGCTCATCTTCATGCTCCTTGGCGGGTTCGGTGGCGCGCTGGGGCTGCCCGGCGCGTGGGCGCCCTGGTTTTTCGTGGCCGCCTACGCGGCGGGCGGCTGGCACGGCACGATACATGGCGTGCGCTCGGTCCTGCGCGGCACGGTGGATGTCGATCTGCTCATGATCCTCGCGGCGCTCGGCGCGGCCTACGTGCACCACGCGTTCGAGGGCGCGATGCTCCTCTTTCTCTTCTCTCTTTCCCACGCGCTGCAGGAAATGGCGATCGAGCGCAGCCGTTCGGCGATCTCCGCGCTCATGAAATTGCGGCCCGAGGTCGCACTGCGCCGGCGCGGGGCGGAAACGCAGCTCGTGCCAATCGACGAACTGGCGGTGGGCGACATCCTCGTCGTGCGTCCCGGGGAAAGCATCCCGGTGGACGGCGTCGTCTCCGAGGGCACCAGCACGGTGAACCAAGCCTCGATCACGGGCGAGTCGCTCCCCATCGACAAAAAGCCCGGCGACGCGCTCTTTGCCGGCACCATGAACGAGCACGGCGGCCTGGAAATGCGCGCGACCAAGCTGGCGCGCGAATCGACCCTGGCCAAGCTGGTCGAGCTGGTGGAAAAGGCGCAGGGCCAGAAGGCGACCACGCAGCGTTTCCTCGAGAAAGCGGAGCAGTGGTACGCGCTTGGGGTCATTCTCCTTACCGCCGCGCTCATCGCCGTTCCTTATTACCTTCTCGGCCATCCGTTTCAGGCCACGTTCTACCGGGCCATGACCGTCATGGTCGTGGCCTCGCCCTGCGCGCTGGTCATCAGCACCCCGGCCTCGATCTTGTCCGCGATCGGTGCCGCGGCCCGGCGGGGCGTGCTCTTCAAGGGCGGCGTTTACCTGGAACGCGCCGCGGCGGTGGAAATCGTCGCGTTCGACAAGACCGGCACGCTCACCGCCGGCCGGCCGGTCGTCACCGACGTCCAGATCATCGAGCAGCCGGGCCGCGCCGCGGAGGAATTAACCTGCCTGCAGGAGGAACTGCTCTGGCTCGCCGCCGGCGTCGAGGCGCGCAGCGAGCATCCCATCGCGCGCGCCATCGTGGCCGAAGCCAAACGCCGGTTCATGCCAATCGAGCGGTGCCTGAAATTCCAGTCGGTCGCGGGCCACGGCGTCAGTGCGGAGGTCTGCGGGCGGCGCATCGCGGTGGGCAACCTGAAGTATTTCGACGGCTACGAATCGCCCGAGCGCGACGAGCTGGAGAGAGCGATGAACGCGATGCAGGACGCGGGCAAGACCGGCATGCTCGTCGGCGAGATCGTCGGCGAGCAGATCGAGCACGCCACCGTGCGCTACCTCGGCTTCATCGCGGTGGCCGATCAGGTGCGGCCGGAAGCGCCGGCGGTGGTGGCGCGGCTGCGGGAGCTGGGCGTGAAGCGCGTGGTCATGATCACCGGCGACGGCTCGCGCGTGGCCGCCGCCGTGGCGAAGAAATGCGGGATCGATGAGATCCACGCCGAGCTGCTGCCGCAGGACAAGGTGCGCGTGATCGTGAAGCTGAAGGAAGCCGGTCGTACCGCGATGATCGGCGACGGCATCAACGACGCGCCCGCGCTGGCCACGGCCGATGTCGGCATCGCCATGGGCGCGGCCGGCACCGACGTCGCCATGGAAACGGCCGACGTGGTGCTGATGAGCGATGCGCTCGAAGGCGTGCCGTTCATCCTGGCGCTCAGCCAGCGCGCGCGGCGCGTCGTTTACCAGAACCTCACGTTCGCGCTCGTGGTCATCGTGGTGCTGATCA
>CAZZWZ010000276.1:0-5274 GCA_964657955.1 uncultured Steroidobacteraceae bacterium | reverse complement strand
AACACCACCTGGTCCTCGGCCATCGTGAGCCGCGCCACTCCCGCCGCAGCGATGAGGGCGGCGGGCACGTGCAGCCGGTCGCGACGCTGCGGAGTGGTCCAGGTGCTCACCCGCGAATCGCCGAAGGCCCGATTCAGGGCCGACCAGCGAAGGTGCGCCGCCCGGGCCACCGCGGTGTTACCGCCCCAGGGTGATGTGGCCGTCAATGAATCCGTCGCTGCCGTGCCCCGCGGCGTGCTCAACAGTTCCTGCACGTACTGAACCATCTGATCCGGATCCACGCGCACCGTCATGTAGGGCTGGAGGTCGTTGGTGTTCATGAGGGCTGTATGGGGCGCGTTCACCGGAAATCCAAGGCCCCGGGTGGGGTAAACTTCGCGCCATGAACAGCGATCTCATGCTCATGATCCTCGCGGCCGGCTCCCTGGCGGCCGCCTACAAGGTGTGGCAGGTGGCGCTGGATGCGCGCGAGGCGGCCAATCGCATCGCCCGCGAGACCTGTTCCCGGGCGGTGGTCCAGTTGCTCGATGATACGGTGGCCTTCGCCGGCATGCGATTCACGCGCGATGGTCAGGGAAAACGGTGTCTTTTGCGCACTTATACGTTCGATTATACGGCGGATGGGTTCGAGCGTGCGCAGGGATTCATCGTGCTGTCCGGCCGGCGCGTCGAGGCGGTGGGGCTCGCAGGCGACCCTTCGTGACCGACGATCCCGTGATCGACCTGCACACGCACTCGACTCATTCCGACGGCTCCCTGACTCCCGCTGAACTGGTCCGCCGGGCCGCGGCGGCGGGCGTTGCCGTGCTGGCCCTGACGGATCATGACACCGTCGGCGGCTTGGCCGAGGGGCACCGCGAAGCCGCGGGCGCGGGTCTGCGTCTGGTGCCGGGGGTGGAGGTGTCGGCATCCTGGCGCTCCCAGGCCGTTCACATTCTGGGGCTGTGGATCGATCCCACGGCAGCGACCCTGTGCCGGGGACTCGATTCGCAGGCCGAACGGCGCCGCGAGCGCATGCGGCGCATGTGCGAGCGACTGAGTCACGTCGGGCTGCCCGGCGATGCGCTGCTGGCGGCGGTGGCCGAGTCGCCCGGTCTGCCCACCCGGGCGCATCTCGCGGCCGCCCTGGTCGCCGGCGGCCATGTCGAGCGCGCGGACCACGCGTTTCGCAAATATCTGGGCAAGGGCAAGGCGGCGCACTGCGCGGCACAGTGGCCCGCGGTGGCGGAAGTCGTCGGCTGGATTCGCGCGGCGGGCGGCGTGGCATCGCTCGCGCATCCCGCGCGGTACGGATTGTCGGGCGGCGCGCGCCGTCAATTGCTCGCCGATTTCACCGCGGCCGGCGGTACCGCGCTGGAGGTGGTCACCGGCGCCAACGGTGCGCAACACGTCGACGCATCGGCCATGCTCGCCCTCGAATTCGGTCTCACCGGTTCGGTGGGATCGGATTTCCACAATCCGCAACAGACTTGGAATCCGCTCGGCCGCTTGGCTAAGCTACCGGACCGGGTCGTACCCGTGTGGCGTGCGTATGGCTTGTAGGATCGAACGGATGAAACCGGGGCGCCGAGCGACGTGAGCGAAGACGACAGCAACGTCAATCGGGATCTGTTCAAGAACATCGAGCGATTGCGTCAACTGCGGATCGAACACCGCGATCTCGACGACGTCATCTCGCGTCTCAGCCTGGATTTCAAGGTCGACGAGTTGCAGATGAAGCGCTTGAAGAAGCGCAAGCTCATGCTCAAGGATCAGATCGCACGTCTCGAGAGCCAGCTGATCCCGGACCTCAACGCATGATCGAACTGTGGCGGCATATCGAGGGTTTCTTCGATATCTTGCTGACCCGCAACGTTCTGATCGAGGTGGCCGCCGTCACGGCGTCCGTCTGGGTCGGCTGGATTCTCGGCACCGCACTGCGCAACCGCGAGCAGCGCCGCGGCGTCTTCTGCCCCACCGCGCTCACCGCGAAATACCTGGTATCCCAGGGCGTCGTCGTCGTCGCCCCGGCACTGGTGGCGTTCTCATTGGTGGTCCTCGCGCACGGCGTGCTGTTCGCGGCCCACCTCGACGTCACGTTGATGGACGCCGCGACGCGGCTCATCGGCGCCTATGTCGTCGTGCGCGTGGGCGTGCTCCTGTTCGCGGCCAGCCTCGGGAACAAGTCGTGGATGCAGGACTGGGAAACCCGCATCGCCACGGTGATCTGGCTGGCCATCGCCGCCGAATATCTCGGCTGGCTCGACCCCATCATCAATGCGCTCGACAGCGTCGGGATCGCGGCGGGCAAGATCCGCATCACCCTGTGGTCCGTGCTCAAGCTGCTGTTCACGTTGACGCTGTTCGTCCTGGTGGCTTCCTGGATCAGCCGCTGGGCCGAACGGCGGCTGAAGAAACTCACCAACCTCGCACCGTCCACGCGCATCGGCATCGCGAAATTCACCAACGCGTTCCTGATCGCGCTGAGCATCCTCATGGGGTTGAACGCCGCGGGCGTCGATCTCACGGCGCTCACCGTGCTGACGGGCGCCATCGGCCTCGGCCTGGGATTCGGCCTGCAATCCATCGCCGCCAATTTCGTCAGCGGTTTCGTCCTGCTGATGGATCGCTCCATCAAGCCCGGCGACGTGATCAGCCTGTCGGGCCAGGCGGGCACCAGCACGGAAAATTTCGGCTGGGTGCAGGCCATGCGCGGCCGCTACGTGGTGGTGCGCGACCGCGACGGCATCGAGATGCTCGTTCCCAACCAGCAGTTGATTTCGAACGCCGTGATCAATTGGAGCTACACCGATCCACGCATCCGCCTCAAGCTGCCGGTGCGGGTGAGCTACAGCGACGATCCGGAGGTGGCTCTGCAGATCCTCCTGACCGCCTGCGAGGAACAGCGCCGCGTGCTGCGCGATCCGAAACCCGTTTCGCGTCTGATGCAGTTCAGCGAGAGCGGCATCGAACTCGAGCTGCGGTTCTGGATTTCCGATCCGCAGGACGGCGTGAACAACGTGCGATCCGACGTCAACCGCGCGATCTGGCGCCTGTTCAAGGAACACCGGATCACCATCCCCGTGGCGCAGCGCGAGATCCGTCTGATCAACTCCGCTCACGGTCCCGAGTGAAGCCACGCCGCGCTGCGTCCCGCCCGCACCATGCCGCTCAACATCACCCCGACCATCGCCATTCCCGACGAGGAGTTCGAATGGAAGTTCATTCGCGCCTCAGGTCCCGGCGGTCAGAACGTGAACAAGGTCGCGAGCGCCGTGCAGCTGCGGTTCCTGCTGCCGCAGAACACCAGCCTGCCCGTGGCGGCGCGCAATCGGCTGCGCCGCATGGCCGGACAAAGGATCAACGACGACGGCACCATCCTCATCAGCGCCCGCAGCGAACGCAGCCAGGAACAGAACCGGCGGGACGCGCTCTCCCGCCTGGCCGAGCTCATCAACGCCGCGCTGTACGAGCCGAAGGTGCGCAAGAAGACCCGGCCCACCAAGGCATCGAAGGAGCGGCGCATCGACACCAAGAAACGCCGCAGCTCCACCAAGCGGGGCCGTACCTCGGGCGGTTGGGAATGAGGTGCGCGGCGCGAGCGACGTCGCTACTGCCCCAGCGTCACCTGCAGGATGCTGTGCCTGATCTGCTCCGACAGCACCAGTTGAGCGTCGGCCACGACGCCGCTCAATAAATCGCCGAACGTCAAATTACCGTCCTCCGCGCTGCGCACCACGTCGCGCCGCCTCAGCAGCTCGATGAAATTCCGAAACAGGCTCTTGTCGAAGAATTCCGGCGAGTTGAAGCCGTACAGCACCGACATGCGTTGCGCCATCAAGGTGCAGCGAAGTTCGAGCGCCTCCTGGCCGATCGCGCCCGAACCGGCCTGCAGCAGGATGGCCAGCACCAGGTAGTAGCGCTCGAGCGTCTGGATGGTCGCCTCGGCGAGCAGCGACAGACGGTTCGCCTGCAGCGAGGTCGGCGGCGGCCGGCGCCATTCGCTGCGATCCTCGTTGGGTTCCAGCAGACCGAGCGTGCCGAACGCGTCGAGCAGCGTTCCGACCACGGCGCCGATCTGCGACTCGTCCCAGCGCAGGAACAATTCCGCCGCGATGTACGGGTAGACGCGCCACACCAGGCGGTGCAGGTCGGCCGTGCGCATGTGCGCGTTGCCGATGAAACAACAGGCCAGCAGCGACGGCATGGCGAACAGATGCAGGATGTTGTTCCGGTAGTAGGTGGCGAGCACCGCGCTCTCGGCCTCCATGCGCATGATGTCGCCGAGCGGATGCGGGTGACGACGCAGGATCCCGAGGCTTTCCGCATAGGCCGTCATCGCGGCGCCGCCGGCGGCGGGCACGGTGACCAGCGGTGCGTACGGCGCGGCCCGCAGCAGCCGCCCGTACAGGTCGAGCTGGCTGGTGAGTGCGTCTTCCGGCAGCGACTGCCGCGGCGCCGCCAGCATGGCCATGGCGACCAGGTTGACCGGCGTCACCGCCGCCGCGGAGTTGATCCCACGCACGATCGAGAGCGCGAGGTCGTCGATGGTCGCGCCCATCCATCCGGTGCGTGCGGCGTCGTCGTCGAAACGGGCTTCGCGCCATTGCGGATTGTGCTTCTGCAGGACGCCCTCGAGCGCGATCGGCTCCCCGAGGTTCACGTGCACCTTGCCGAACCGGCTGCGCAGCACCGACCGCAGCGCCTTGAGCAACCCGAGCACGCTCTCCTTCTCCTTGGGCCGGCCCGACAGCTCGCCAAGATAAGTCCTGCCCTCGACGATGCGTTCGTAGCCGAAATACACCGGCACGAAGATCACGGGACGTTTCGGGTCGCGCAGGAAGCTGCGCAGCGTCATGGACAGCATGCCGCTGCGCGGCGGCAGCAGGCGGCCCGTGCGGCTGCGGCCTCCCTCGATGAAATACTCGAGCGGATGCCCGCGCGCCATCATGAACCCCAGATACTTGGTGAACACCGCCGCGTACAGCGCATCGCCCCGGAAACTGCGACGCAGGAAGAAGGCACCGCCCTTGCGCAGAAAGCGTCCGATCACCGGCATGTTGAGGTTCGCACCCGCGGCCACATGGGGAATGGCGAAACCTTTGCGGTAGATCACGTAGGACAGCAGCAGGTAGTCCATGTGGCTGCGGTGACAAGGCACGTAGATGATTTCCGCATGACCCGTTTCATCCAGTTGCTCGACGTGCCCGAACTCGACGCCGTCGTACAGCCAGTTCCACAGCCGGCCCAGCAGCCACTCCATGAAGATGATGAAGGGCTGCGAGTAATTCGCCG
>CAZZWZ010000275.1:3953-5286 GCA_964657955.1 uncultured Steroidobacteraceae bacterium | reverse complement strand
TATTCGACGAGGTCCAGTGCGGCATGGGCCGCACGGGCGCCCCGTTCGCCGCCAATTTCTACGGCGTGACCCCCGATCTGTTGACGTCGGCCAAAGCGCTGGGCAACGGTTTCCCGGTCTCGGCACTGATGCTGTCGAAACGCGTCGCTGCGCAGATCAAGTACGACGACATGGGCACGACGTTCGGCGGCGGACCCATGGCCTGCGCGGTGGCCGAAGCGGTCATCGACACCATCGAATCGGAGTCGCTGATGGCCAACGTGCGGCAGGTCTCGACCTACATCCGCTCGAATTGCGTCATCGGACCCGTCGTCGGAGTGCAGGGCGCCGGATTCCTGCTGGGCTTGAAAACCTCGCGCCCGGCGAAGGAAATCCAGGCTGCCTTGATGGAGAAGAACATTCTCGCGGGCACCAGCGGCGATCCGAAGATCCTGCGGTTGCTGCCGGCCTACATCTTGAACGAGAGCCACGTCGACCGGTTGTGCGACGCCCTGGCGACGATTCCTGCGTGAAGCGCTTCCTCGATCTCGCCGATTTTCGCCGCGAGGAAATCCTCGAGCTGCTCGCGCTGGCGCAGTCCCTGCAGGACCGGCCTCAGCCGCGGGCGCTCGCCGGCAAGATCCTGGGACTGGTGTTCTTCAACCCATCGCTGCGCACGCTGGCGTCGTTTCAGGCGGGAATGGCGCGCCTCGGCGGCAACTCGTTCGTCGTCACGCCCGGCCAGGGCACGTGGCAGCTCGAAACCCGTCTCAACGCCACCATGAACGGCGCCGCGGCCGAACACGTGCGGGAAGGCATTCCGGTGCTGGCGTCCTACTGCGACGCCCTCGGCGTGCGCGCCTTCGCCGAGGGCCGAGATCTGCAGGGCGATCTGGACGAGACGCTGTTCACCATGCTCGACGGGCTCTGCGACAAGCCGCTGATCAACCTGGAATCGGCGATGAACCATCCCTGCCAGGCCCTGGCGGACTGGCGTACGTTGGACGAACTACGCGTCGCCGAGCGCGCGAAATTCGTGTTGAGCTGGGTCTATCATCCGAAAGCCCTGCCCCTGGCCGTGCCGGCCGCCGTGCTCCACATGGCGGCTCTGCGCGGCATGGAGGTGGTGGTCGCACGCCCCGAAGGTTTCGCGCTGCCGCCCCAGGTCATGGCCAAGGCGCGCCTGGCCGCGGCCGCCTCGGGCGGGTCCGTGAGGGAGACCGCCGACCGTGCCGAAGCGCTGGCGGGCGCCGGCGTCGTGTACGCGAAGGAGTGGGGCAGTCCGGCGTGCTACGGAGACGCCGACGCGGACGGACGTCTGCGTGCCGAACTGTCCGATTGGTGCGTTCGCGAG
>CAZZWZ010000275.1:0-3943 GCA_964657955.1 uncultured Steroidobacteraceae bacterium | reverse complement strand
CACTGCCGGACGCCAAATTGATGCATTGCCTGCCGGTGCGACGCAATGTCGCGGTGGCCGACGAGGTGCTGGACGGACCGCGCGCCGCCGTGAAGCGCGAAGCATTCAATCGCTTGGTGGTGCAGATGGCCGTTCTGCACCGCTTGTTGGCCTGAGGGCCGCTTTCCCGGAGCCTGTATGATCATTCGACCAGACCCTTCCGTCGCCGTGCTGGCGCTCAAGAGCGCCGCGCCGTACATCCGGATGTACAAGAACAAGATCTTCGTCATCAAGGCGGGCGGCGCGGTGTTCAGCGACGATCTGTCCACCCGCGCGTTGATCGAGCAGGTGGCCATCCTGCACCAGGTGGGGATCAAGACGGTGCTGGTGCACGGCGGCGGCCCGCAGCTCGACAGCCTGCAGGCCACCCTGGGAATCGAGACGCGCATGGTGAACGGGCGCCGGGTGACCGATCAGAAGTCCATCGACGTGACGTCGATGGTGCTGAACGGCCTCATCAACACGCGCATCCTCGCCATCTGCCGGGAGCTCGGCATCGAGGCCATCGGGCTTTCCGGCGTCGACGCCGGCCTGATTCGCGCCCATAAACGGGCGCCCGTGCCGATCGAAGGCTCGAGCGAGACCGTGGACTACGGGTTCGTCGGCGACATCGACTCGGTCAACGCCGACGTCATCGAAAAATTGCTGGAAAACGGCCTGATGCCCGTGGTCAGTCCGCTGTCGGCCGACTCGAACGGGACATTGCTCAACATCAATGCCGACACGGTCGCGGCCGCCATCGGTGGCGCGCTGTCCGCGGAGAAGCTGGTGTTGTGCACCGGTGCTCCCGGGATACTGGAGCGGGTCGAGGATCCGAGCACGGTGATCTCCTACACGGACATCAAGGGGTTGAAGCGGCTGAGAGAGGCCGGCAACCTGAAGGACGGCATGCTGCCCAAGGCGGCCGCCATCGAGACCGCCATCCGTGGCGGTGTCCGGCGGGTCCACGTCATCACCTATCGCTCGTCGGACAGTCTGCTCGCCGAAATCTTCACCAACGAGGGCACCGGCACCCTGGTGGTCGCGGATCTGAAGGCGCTGAGTCCCGCCGAGCAGACCGCCGCGGCGCAGTTCTGACCGGCATCGCGCATGTCCAGACTCTGGGACAAGGGCACGCCGCTGGACGAACGCGTGCTGGCGTACACCGCCGGTGACGATTACCGGCTCGATGCCCGCCTGGTCGAGTACGACGTTCGCGCCTCCATCGCGCACGCCGAGATGCTGGGCGAACAGGGCCTGCTGTCGGCGGCGGATCTGCTCGCCATACGCCAGGCGTTGACCGCCATCGGCAACGACCATGCCCAGGGTCTGTGGCACATCGCGCTCGACCAGGAGGACTGTCAAACCGCCATCGAAAATTTGTTGACCCAGCGCATCGGACCGGTGGGCGGACGCCTGCACGCCGGCCGGTCGCGCAACGACCAGGTGCTCGCCGCGATGCGGTTGTATCTGATCGATGCCGCCGACATGCTGCAGGCCGGTGCCGGTGCCGTCGCCGACGCGCTCGAGGCCCTGGCAGTCCGCGAGGGCTCGATCGAGCTGCCCGGCTACACGCACATGCAGCAGGCCATGCCGAGCACCGTGGCGCTGTGGGCCCTCGGCTTTGCCGCAGAAATTCGCGACGATGCCGAGGGCCTGCGTCTCACGCAACGGCGCGCCTCGAAGAATCCCCTGGGCTCGGCGGCCGGGTACGGCACACCCAACCTCGACGTGAGCCGCGAATCCACGCGGCGGCGTCTCGGCTTCGGCGTGACGCACGAACCGGTGACGGCCGTGCAGCTGTCGCGCGGCAAGGCCGAGGCACAGCTGTTGTTCGAAATCACGCTCCTGACCCAGGACATGGGTCGTCTGGCGGCCGACCTGCTGCTGTTCTACACGCAGGAATACGGATTCGTCAGCCTGCCGGCGGGGTTCACCACGGGCTCCTCGATCATGCCGCAAAAGCGCAATCCGGACGTGTTCGAGTTGATGCGCGGTCGCAGCGCCGTGGCGGCCGCGGCGCTCGCCGAAGTGTTGAACGTCACCCAGAAGCTCACGTCCGGCTACCACCGGGATTTGCAGCTCATCAAGCCGCCGCTGTTTCGCGGCATCGACTCCTGCCGACAAACCCTCGATATCCTGCCGGGCGCCCTCGCCGGCGTGCGGTTCAATCCCGCGAGAATCCGGCTGGATCCCAGCATCCATGCGGCGGCCGAGGCCAACGCACTGGTGACCCGAGAGCGGATTCCATTTCGCGAGGCCTACCGGCGGGTGGCTGCGAAGTTCGGCAGTCCGGCGGAGGGCGCCGCCGAGCTGCCGGGCGCCGCCGATCCGCCGGGCGGTGCCGGGACCGGGGAATCGCCATGACCATCTGGAAGAGTCCGCTGACGCTCGAAGCCTTGAATGCAGCTCGCGAAGGCACGCTGATCGAACACCTCGACATCGTGTTCAGCGAACTCGGCGATGACTTCATCCGCGGCACCATGCCCGTCGACCGGCGCACGCACCAGCCCTACGGCCTGCTGCACGGCGGTGCCTCCGTCGTGCTCGCCGAAACGCTGGGCAGCACCGGGGCGGGCATGTGCATCGAACGGCCGCAGTACCTGTGCGTGGGACAGGAGATCAACGCCAATCATCTGCGCCCGGTTCGCGATGGCCGGGTGACCGGCACGGCACGGCCCGTCCACCTCGGCGGCCGCAGCCAGGTCTGGAGCATCGACATCGTGGACGACGCGGGCAACCAGATCTGCATCTCCCGCCTGACCGTCGCCGTCGTCAAATCCGGCACGCTCGGCCGCTGACGGGGAGGGTGGCATTTGCCACGTCGAGTGGCGTATCGTGCGCGCCATGAAACGGTCCACCCATCGCATCGCCCGGGCAAGCGCGCCACAGAGCGCCGGTCTCTGGATGCTGTTCGCCGCCGCGCCCCTCGCCGTCGCACAGACCCCCGATGCCGCGGCCCCCGGCACCCCACCACCGCCCGCAGGCGCGGCGCCGGCGGCCGATGACCCGGCGCACGTCAGTTATCTGTTCGGGCTGACCTTCGGCGAACAGATGCATGGCGTCGGCATCGGCAGCCAGGTGGACACGGACGCCATTTCCCGCGGCGTGAAAGACGGCCTGCAGGGGAAGAAGTCCACCCGCGCCGATCAGCAGCAGATCCAGGAATTCGTGCGTTCGGTCCTGGTGGCCGCCGCCGCCCGCAACAAGGCGGCGGCGCAGGATTTCCTCACCAAGAACGGCCACGACAAGGGCGTGAAGACCACCGCCTCGGGATTGCAGTACAAGGTCATCGCGGCCGGCGACGCCAAGGCGCCGGCCGTTCTCGCGACCGACGACGTCACCGTCAACTATCGCGGCAAGCTGCTGGACGGCACCGAGTTCGACAGTTCCTTCGCCCGCAACGCACCGGCCACGTTCAAGGTCAACGGCGTCATCCGGGGCTGGCAGGAAGCCCTGGTGCTGATGAAGCCCGGCGCGAAATGGCAGTTGTTCGTGCCGCCCGATCTGGCGTACGGCGACAGCCCGCGCCCGGGAATCCCGGCCGGCTCGCTGCTGATCTTCGAGGTGGAGTTGCTGGGCGTGAAGGCGAGTGCGGCGCAGTCCTCCCCCGACCGGGCCACGCCGCAGGTCCAGATGCCGGGAAAGCCGCCGCCGCAATCTCACAAGGCGGTCGCGCCGCTCGCTCCCACGTCCAATCCTTAGCCTGCCGCCGGTGGTGGCCACGCTCTCACGCCCCGGCGCCATGGCAGTCCGCCACGGTATACTGGTCGCATGAGAACCGCCTCCTGGCTGGCCGCGTTGGCGTTGCTCGGCAACGTGACCGCCTGCGGGCAGAAAGGGCCGTTGTTGCTGCCCGATGCGCAGCATCCGCATCGGAAGATATCCGCGCCCGGGCAGGCCGCGCCTCAGCCGGCCGCGCCTC
>CAZZWZ010000274.1:0-5333 GCA_964657955.1 uncultured Steroidobacteraceae bacterium | reverse complement strand
TCCAGCCCCGCGTTGTTGCGGGCCAATGCCTGCTCCGCACGATAGCTGGACCGGACCAGGGGGCCGGATACGCACTCAATGAAGCCGAGCGTGAGTGCCCACTGCCGGTACGTGTCGAATTCCTCGGGAGAGACGAATCGAGCGATGTCCAGATGATTCGCGGTGGGTCGCAGATACTGACCGAGCGTGAGGATGTCCACCGACGCCGCACGCAGGTCCACCATGGTCTGGCGGATCTCCGCGTCCGTCTCCCCCAGCCCCAGCATGAGGCTGGTCTTGGTCAACACCCCCGGTCGGTGCTGCTTGGCATGCGCCAGCACGTCGAGGGTCTGTCGATAACCGGCGCGCGGATCGCGCACCGGATGCGTCAACCGTTCCACCGTCTCCACGTTCTGCGCGAACACGTCCAGCCCCGAATCCACCACGGTGCTCACGTCGTCCAGCACACCCGCAAAATCAGGGGTCAGTGCCTCCACCGCCGTGCCGGGCGTGCGCTGTTTGATCGCGCGGATCGCCGCCGCGTAGTGCCCCGCACCGCCATCGGGCAGATCGTCGCGGTTCACCGAGGTCAGCACCACGTATTTCAGGCGCATCAGCTGCACCGAACGCGCCACGTTTTCCGGCTCCTCCGCATCGAGCCAGCCGCGCGGATTGCCCGTGTCGACGGCGCAGAAACGGCAGGCGCGCGTGCACACCGCGCCCATCAACATGATGGTCGCCGTGCCCGCGTTCCAGCATTCGCCGATGTTCGGGCACTTGGCCTCCTCGCACACCGTGCTCAACCGATGTTCGCGCACGATGGCCCGGACGGCCCAAAATTCCGGGCCCGTGGCGAGCGGCGCGCGCAGCCACTGAGGCTTGCGCGGCGACGCGTGACCGGCCGCGAGGTGCTTCATCCCATCCTTGATGGCGGTGAAACCCTGGGGCGTGGTGTATTTCTCGCCGCTGCGCGCCGGACGATGCTCCTGCGCGATGGGGATACCTTTGAATTCACTCATGCGCAGTATTGTACTCCTGCGCCTGGTTCAACGCGGCCAGACGCGCCGGCGTGCCCACGTCCTCCCACAAGCCCCGGTAGATCTCCGCCGAGCAGCGCCCCGCCGCCATGGCGCGCAGCAACAGCGGCTTCAACGGAAACGGCCCGTCCACGCACCCCGCGAACAGCCCGGCGCGGTAGGTCGCAATCCCGGAAAAAGTAAACAGCGTGTGGGGGGGGTCGCGGTCGTCTGCCGGGTGCGCGCGCGCCGCGCCCTTGCCCGCCGCGTGGTTGCCGGCCGGGGTTGCGGGTGTTCCCGGGGCTTCACCGGGCACCGCGGCCGGTGCGGGCACCGCGGCGCCCGCCACGAAGCCGAAGTCGCCGCGCGGATGATGCGGGGGGTTCGGCACCAACACGAGGTGGGCATCGCGATCCGTGCCGAGCGTCAGCCGGTCGAAGGGGTAATCCGTCAGCACGTCGCCGTTGACCACGACGAACGGCGCGGCTCCCAGCAGGGGCAATGCGCGAAAAATGCCCCCCGCCGTTTCCAGCGCGTGCGGTGCCTCGTCGCTGTAGTGCAGGGCCACGCCGAAACGCGCACCGTCGCCGAGCGCATCGCGGATCATGGGCCCCAGCCACGCCAGGTTGATGACGATGGATTCGATGCCGCACGCCGCCAGTCGCTCGACGTGGCGTTCGATCAGGGTTTTGCCGCGCACCGTCAGCAAGGGCTTCGGCGTGTTGTCGGTCAGCGGCCGCATGCGCTCGCCGCGCCCCGCCGCCAGGATCATGGCCGTGCGCGGGCGGTCGCTCCGCGCCGGGTCGCTCCGCGGCGGTGCCCGCTCCGGGGTCACGCGCCGGTTCGCGCCAGCTGCGCCTCGGCGCGCGCCTGGGCCGCCGTGAAGGCGGGCTCGATGTGTTCGACGAAGCGCGCGAAATCCGCGGTTTCCGGATACGCGGCGGCGGCGACCCGGGCGTAGTTGAGCACGCGCGGAAGGTCCTTGAGATAGCCGCCCTTCCCGTCGCGGTAGAACAGACGCGCGAATATGCCCAGCACTTTGATGTGCCGCTGCAACCCCATGAGGTCGAACCAACGAATGAAATCGGCTTCGTCGCCGGGCAGCTCGAAACCGGTGTCGGTGAGCTGCCGGCGGTACTGCAATGCCCAGGTGCGCACGCGCGCCGCCGGCCACGCGATGTAACAGTCCTTGAGCAGCGAGACCGCATCGTAGGTGATCGGCCCGAGCACGGCGTCTTGGAAGTCGAGGATGCCCGGATTGCCCTGCTCGCACAGCAGGAGGTTCCGCGAGTGATAATCGCGGTGGACGAATGCCGTGGGCTGGGCCAGCGCGGCGTCGGTCAGCGTGCCGAACAACCCGTCGAGCAGCCCGCGCTCGGAAGCGCCCACCGTCAAGCCGAGGTGTTTCTCCAGGAACCATTGCGGGAGCAGCTCCATCTCGCGCATCAGCAGCGCGCGATCGTAACGGGGCAGGTCGCGCGCGGCCCCGGCCGCCGTTTGCATGGTCACGAGTGCCCGCAACGCATCGGTATACAAACGGTCGATCTGGCGCGTGTCGGTGAGTTCGTCCAGGTATTGGCGCGAGCCCAGGTCCGTCAACAGCAGGAAGCCCTGCGACTCGTCCCGCGCCAGCACGATGGGCACGTTCAATCCCAGGTCGGCGAGGATTCGCGCCACCTGGACGAACGGCGCCAGGTCCTCCTTGCCCGGCGGCGCATCCATCAAGATCTGCGTGTCGCCCCCGCGGCTGATTCGAAAATAGCGCCGAAAGCTCGCATCCGCGGACGCCGGCTCGATCCGGGCACCGTCGAATCCGAGGGTGTCGACCACCCAGTGCGTCAACGCCGCCAGGCGGGAATCGCTTGCATCCGATAGACCCATGCTTGACCATTCGCCCACCGCAAACGCGGCGGCTCAAGTATACCGATTAAGGCGATTTACTTTACCCATGGCACTTCACGTTCGAGCCGCAGCGGCGGTTTTGTCCTGCCTGGCCGCTTCGATCATCCATGCCGGCGATATGTGTCCCGCCCCTCCCAAACGCAAGCCGGCGCCCGCGGCCGTCGCCGCCGTCAAGGACCACCTGATCCACATCGATGCCGGCGGCGCGATGGTGGACGCCGACGGCAATGCGGTGCTGAGCGACCGGGTCCAGGTGAGTCAGGACGGCCGCACCATCGCGGCCGATTCGATGAACTACGACTACGACAGCGGCAAGATGTCGGTCAAGGGTGCGGTCGACTTCGAGGACCCCAAGCTGCGCGTGAAGAGCGACGCGGGGACGTACGATACCATCGGCGGCGCCACCTTCGATCAGGCCAACTTCCAGATCTTCGAGCGCAACGGGCGCGGTTTCGCCCGCGAGATGGCGGTGCAGCCCGACGGCAAGGTGCAACTGGACTCGGTGCGCTACACCACCTGCCCCGTGGGCAACGAGGATTGGATGCTGCAAGCCTCCTCCATCAACCTCGACACCGAAGGCCAGGAAGGCGTGGCCCGTCACGTGCTCATGCGTTTCAAGGACGTGCCCATCTTCTACACCCCGTACATCTCCTTCCCCCTCGGCAACGAACGCAAGAGCGGTTTTCTGTTCCCGAGCTTCGGTCATTCGGGGAGCAACGGATACCAGTTGTCGGTGCCGTATTATTTCAATCTGGCGCCGAACTACGACCTGACGCTGACGCCCGGCATCCTGTCCGCCCGCGGCGTGCAGCTGGGCGCCGAATTCCGCTACCTGACCGGCAACTCGCGCGGTCAGTTGGAGGCCAACTTCCTGCCGAGCGACCGGATCGAACACGGCAATCGCGACTATCTGCACGTCACCGACACCACGGACCTGAGACCCGGGCTGCGGTTCGATGCCGACATCGCCGGCGTGAGCGACGTCAATTATTTCTCGGATTTCGCCGTGGGGTCCGAACAGACCAGCGTCACCTACCTGGAGCGGCGGGCGGAGGTGCTGTACTTCGACGACGACTGGCGCATCCGCGGCCAGCTGCAGAACTTCCAGACCATCGACAATCTCGTGCAGCCCGACAACCGCCCCTACTCGCGCGTACCGCGCATCTCGGCGGAGGGGCTGTTCCCGGTGCTGAACAGCCCGCTGGAATTCGCCCTGGACGCGGAGGCCACCAACTTTTTGCGCACGCCCGGACCCACCGGCGTGCGCATCGACGCATCGCCCGAGGTGCGTTTCTCCACCCGCGGATCGGGTTATTTCTTCGCCCCGGCCGTCGGCTACCACCTCACCCAGTACGATCTGCGCGATGCCGGCACCGGCAATCCCAGCACGCCCTCCCGCACGCTGCCGTACGCGCGCGTGGATGCCGGCCTGATCTTCGAGCGCGACGCGGGCTCCGCGGGACAGCGCACGCAGACGCTCGAGCCGCGCATGGTCTACAGCTACGTGCCCTATCGCAATCAGGATCGCCTGCCGATCTTCGATTCGGGACTGCCGGATTTGAACCTCACCGAACTGTTTCGCACGAATCGCTATGTGGGCGGAGACCGCATCGGCGATGCCAATCAGATGGCCGTGGGCATGACCACCCGGTTGTTCGATCACGACACGGGCACGCAGTACCTGTCCGCCACCCTCGGCCAGATCCGCTATTTCTCGATCCCGCGGGTCACGCTGCCCCAGGATCTGCTGCTCGAAGGGGCGGGACAATTCGCCGCGGCGCTGCCGGCGCAGAATCCGCTGGCCTTTCCCGGGCAGCCGGTGGTGGGACTGGCCCAGCAGTATTACTATCTCGGGCTGCCCGGCCAGTACTCGCTGGTCCGCCCCACCCGGGCCGCCGCGCTGGGTCAAAATCAGCTCACCGAGACCTTCAACGCATCCGACCTGGTGGGCGAAGTGGCGCTCACGGGCTACAAGCACTTCGCCATCGACCTGGACTATCAGTGGAATCCGTACACGTCGCGCACCGACAAGTCGGAGATCGGGGTGCAGTACCACCCGGATCGGGACCGTGTGGTCAATCTGGGCTACCGGTTCCAGAGCGGCATCCTCAAACAGTGGGACGGCTCCTTCGCCTGGCCCATCGCCGATCACTGGAACACGGTGGGCCGCTGGGTGTATTCCATCCAGGACAGGCAAACCATCGAGCAGGTGGCCGGTTTCGAGTACAAGAGCTGCTGCTACCGGGTGCAGATCGTGCAGCGCCGGTACGTCAGCAACCGCACCGGGGGACTGGACACCTCGATTGCATTACAATTGGAACTGACCGGCCTGAGTTCGGTCGGAAAACCTGCGGATTCGTTCCTGGCCACGGAGATCCGCGGCTACACCGCCCGCGACCCGCGCGACCCCAGCGCCCCTTGAGGGTTTTGTTAAAG
>CAZZWZ010000273.1:0-5388 GCA_964657955.1 uncultured Steroidobacteraceae bacterium | reverse complement strand
CCTGGCAGTCCCCCGCGATCTCGCCATGCAGATCTTCTTCGGCGTGCAGCTGCTCGCCCTGTTCCCGGCGTCCCTCATGGTCATGGAGCGGCGGCGCATGGCGGCCGAACTCAGCGACACCAACGCGCGCCTGGTCCTGCTGGCCTCGCGCGACGGCCTGACCGGCATCGCCAACCGCCGTGCCTTCGACGAGCGCTTCGCCCTCGAATGGAACCGTGCGGTCCGGCAGGGCAGACCCATCGCGCTGGCCATGATCGATCTGGATAATTTCAAGCAGTACAACGATCTCTACGGCCACCACGCCGGCGACCGCTGTTTGTGTGCGGTGGCCGGCACGCTGGCGCGGGAGGTGCAGCGTCCCGACGATTTGCTGGCGCGCTTCGGCGGCGAAGAGTTCGCACTCCTCATGCCCACGACGTCGGCCGAAGGCGCGCTCAAGGTGACGGAGCGGATCCGCGAGGCGGTGTTCGCCCTCGGGCTGGAGCACATCGGCAATCCCTGGAAACAGGTCACCGTGTCCATCGGCTTCTCGTCGCTCACGCCCGTGACCGGCGACAGCCAGTCCGGATTGCTGCAGCAGGCCGACGCCGCCCTGTACCAGGCGAAGGGCTGCGGGCGGAACCGGGTGGAATCCATCGCCTCCATCGAGGGTGCGCAGGCCGCCGCCAAGGACTTCGGCAGCACCACGTCGCGCAACCGCCTGGTCCGGATTCTCGGTCGCGACTGAGCGAAACTCGGCGAACGCAGCCGATTGACGGGGGGCGTACTCCCGGGCGCCGAGGCACACTGATCGCATGACAGCTCGCACGACGGCGTTTTCTGCGACGGCGCACGGGGCCGCCGCCGAGGCCCTCGCGGCGGATTACCTGATCTGCCGGGGGCTCACCGTGATGGCACGCAACCTGCGGTGCCGGATGGGCGAACTCGATCTGGTGTGTCTCGACGGGGAGGTGATCGCCTTCGTCGAAGTGCGTCAGCGCGCCGGCACCGGGTTCGGCGGCGCGCTGGCCTCGGTGACCCGCCGCAAGCAGCACAAGCTGATCCGTGCGGCGCGTTATTTCGGGCAGCGCGACCGCGCCTGGCAGCGCCGCGCCTGGCGCTTCGACGTGGTCGCGGTGCAGGGCGACGGCGTCGAATGGATCAAGGACGCGTTTCGCGCCGGCCGGTGAGGGCCGCCGGCCGCGCGGCTACTTGACCACCTGCAGCTTCGGCCGTTTGGACGCGGGCGGGGTGCTGGCGGGCGCCGCCGGCGGGTCGGTGGGATCGGGATCCGCATCGCCCTCGGGAAAGATCATGCCCTGGCCGGTTTCGCGCGCGTAGATGCCGAGGATGGCGCGCACGGGCACCAGCACCGCGAAACTCACGCCGCCGAAGCGCGCCTCGAAACTCACGAAATCGTTGCCGAGCTTCAACATCTGCGTGGCCGAGAGGCTCACGTTGAGCACGATCTTGCCGTCCTTCACGTACTGCCGCGGCACGGTGACGTTCTCGGCCGCCGCATCGACCACGATGTGCGGCGTCTCGCCGCTGTCGGTGATCCACTCGTGCAGGGCGCGCAGCAGGTAGGGGCGGCGCGGTTTCAATGCCGCATGTCTCGTTCGGGCCGGGTCAGACACGCGCGAAACGTGGAACGCGCGAAGATCGCATTCATGTACTTGACGATGGGCTGGGCCTGCTGCGGCAGCGCGATGCCGTAGGACTGCAGACGCCAGAGGATGGGCGCAATGCTGGCGTCCACCAGCGAGAACTCGTCGCTGAGGAAGAACGGTTTGGCCTTGAACACGTCGGCACTCGCGCAGATGGCCTCGCCCAGCACCTTGCGGCTGTGCTCCGCGGTCTTGGACAGATCGCCCTGCTCGATGTCGTTGGCCAGCGCATACCAATCGCGCTCCACCCGGTACAGCGCCACCCGGAATTGCGCACGCGTCACCGGGTCGATGGGCATCAACGGCGGATGCGGAAAGCGCTCGTCCAGGTACTCGATGATGACGCGCGAGTCGTACAGCACCAGATCGCGGTCCACCAGGGTGGGCACGCTGTGATAGGGGTTCAAATCCAGCAGGTCCTCGGGCAGCTTGCGCGGGTCGACGTTCACGAGTTCGATGGAAACACCCTTTTCGGCCAGGACCAGCCGCGTCCGGTGACACCAGGGATCAGTCGGCGCGGAGAACAAAGTCATGACCGAGCGACGTGGCACGAACGCAATCTCCTATACCCGGACGTACACGGCCCGTGAGGGCCGCCACGAGACCGGGACCGTCACCGGCGGTGGTCCCGATGCGTCAGTGTACGTCCTTCCAGTATTCCCTCTTCAGCATGTACGCAAACGCGAAGAACACCAGCAGGAACAGCGTCACAAAAACGCCCATTGACTGACGCTTCGCCTTGACGGGTTCGCCCGCGTAATCGAGGAAGTTCGCGATGTCCCGGGCGAAATCATCAAACTCCTCGGGCTTCAGGGAGCCCGCCGACAGCGGCTCGACCCCTGCCAGCACCATGTTCGAGCTGCCGTGTTCGTCGCGCTCGTTCTTGTACACGGGCTTCTGCAGGCCCTGCAGGCTCGCAACCACGTCGGGCATGGCCGTGCCGGGCAGGACCAGATTGTTGACCCCCCAGGGACGCGTCTTGTCCACGTAGTAACCCTTCAGGTAGGCATAGATGTAATCCACGCTGCGCGCACGGGCCATCAGCGAAAGGTCCGGCGGCTGCTTGCCGAACCAGCCCTCGGCGTCCGCCGGCATGGAGGTGCCGATCTCGTCGAACGCCTTGGCGTCCGGCGACAGCATCAGGTTGTCCTTGAGTGCGGCTTCGGGAATCTTCAGATCGGTGGCCATGCGGTTGTAGCGCAGGTACTTCAGCGAATGACATCCCGAGCAGTAGCTCATGAAATCCCGCGCGCCGCGCTGCAACGATTCGACATTCTTGATGTCCGCGCCGGAGTGCGGCAGCGACTCGCCCTCCTCGGCGCGTGCACCGTGCGCGGCAAGCCCCGCGGCGGCACATGCCAGCATCAACCCCATCAACCGCTTACGCATGTCCGGTGACCCTCTCCGGAACGGGCTTCACCCGGTCGATGGCCGAATACCAGGGCATCAACAGGAAGAAGGCAAAATACAGCGCGGTGCACACCTTCGCGAGCGTGGGATAGATGCCGGACGGCGGTTTCAAGCCGCAAACTCCGAGCGCAATGAACGCGACGACGAAGATGGCGAGCGCCGTCTTGAAGATGGGCCCCTTGTACCGGATGGACAGCACCGGCGAGCGGTCGAGCCACGGGACGAAGAACAGGATCAGCACCGCCGCCCCCATGACCAGCACCCCCCACACCTGCGTTCCTGCGAACGACGGCACGGCGCGCAACATCGCGTAGAACGGGGTGAAATACCACACCGGCGCGATGTGCGGGGGCGTCTGCAGCGGATTGGCGGGCTCGAAGTTCGGCGACTCCAGGAACAGACCACCGAAGGTGGGCGCGAAGAAGATCACGCCGCAGAAGATCAGCAGGAAGCCGGCCACGCCCACCAGGTCCTTGACCGTGTAGTACGGATGGAACGGGATGCCGTCGAGGTAGTGACCCTTTGCATCCTTGCGCTTCTTGATGTCGATGCCGTCCGGATTGTTCGATCCCACCTCGTGCAGCGCCGTCAGATGCGCGACCACGAGGAACACCAGGGCCAGCGGCAGGGCGGCCACGTGTAGGGCGAAGAAGCGGTTCAAGGTGGCGTCCGCGATCACGTAATCGCCGCGGATCCATTCCACCAGCGCCCCGCCGACGACCGGCAGGCTGCCGAACAGCGACACGATCACCTGCGCGCCCCAGAAGCTCATGTTGCCCCAGGGCAGCACGTAGCCCATGAACGCCTCGGCCATGAGCAGCAGGAAGATGATGCAGCCGAAGATCCACAGCAACTCGCGCGGCTTGCGGTGCGATCCGTAGAGCAGCGCGCGGAACATGTGCAGATAGACCACGATGAAGAACGCCGACGCGCCCGTGGAATGCATGTAGCGGATGAGCCAGCCCCCGTCCACGTCCCGCATGATGTACTCCACCGACGCGAAGGCTTCCGCGGCCGAGGGTTTGTAGTTCATGGTCAGGAAGATGCCGGTGAGCAGCTGATTCACCAGCACCAGCAGGGCCAGCGATCCGAAGTAGTACCAGAAGTTGAAGTTCTTCGGCGCGTAGTATTCGGACACCTGCTCGCGCCACATTTTCGTCAGCGGAAAGCGCTGATCGATCCAGCCGATCAGACCGGCGGGGTTGCTGGAACCGGCGGATTCAGGAGCTGCCATCGCGGAACCTCTCGTTCGTCGTAGGAATCGTCAGTGGGGGAAAAGCTGGTCGGGGATGCGGTCAGGCGGTCTTCGGCGCGTCGTCCACGCCGATCGAGATGCGCGCATCGCCCGAAATGGCGTAGGCCGGAATCGGCAGGTTCTTGGGTGCCGGCATGCCCTTGAAGACACGGCCCGAGATGTCGTACTTCGAACCGTGGCAGGGACAGTAAAAACCGCCCGGCCAGCCCTGGCCCAGATCGGTGCCGGCCACCTGCGTCGCATTGTTGGGCTCGAACGCACCCAGCGGCGAGCAGCCCAGGTGCGTGCACACCGCGAGTCCCACCCAGTACTCGGGGTTGCGCGCGCGGGCGGCGCCCGACCCGGTGATGTAGGCCGGCTGCGTGGAATCCTGCGATTTGGGATCGGCCAGCAGTGCGTCGTGCCCGCCGAGGCCGTCGATCACCGCCTTGGTACGGCGCACCACGAACACCGGCTGGCCGCGCCACACCACTTTCAACATCTGCCCGGCCTCGAGTTTCGAGGCATCCACCTCCACCGGCGCACCCAGCGCCTTGGCGCGCGCGCTCGGCTGCCACGAGGACAGGAATGGCACGGCGACGAACGCCGCGCCGATCGCGCCGGTGCCGACGGTGGCCACCGTCAACAAGCGCCTGCGACTATGGTCAACCACATCACTCATTGGAACGTTCCCAGGCTATGTTGACAAATCTTCACGCAAACCCCTATGGCGGCAGTGTTTCCCAGAGATTGATCGGAGCGCATTATACACAGATCAGCGCCCGGCCCTGCCGGCGTGAGGATCGATTTTAATTGCAGACCGCACGCACCCTCATGGGTTTTCTGCTTCGGGCCGTGATCATCGGCCTCGCCGTCGCGTTCCTGGTCGTGTGGTGGAATCCCGCATTGCTCGGCATGACGCCGAGCCGTGGAGATCCGGCCGTGGCGGCGCGCAAGAACGCCGCGACGGATCGCACCGCGGTCGGCGGGGCATCGCACCGGGCCGCGCTGCCGAGCTTTGCCGACGCCGTGGCCCGCGCCGCGCCCGCGGTGGTCAACATCTACACGGCCCGCGTGGTGACCGAGCGCCGCGAGGCC
>CAZZWZ010000272.1:0-5397 GCA_964657955.1 uncultured Steroidobacteraceae bacterium | reverse complement strand
GGTGGTGTTCAAGTAGCGCGGACGGCGCCAAGCCGGGGCGCCCTGCCGGGGCGCAGCAGGCGCAGCGGTCGCTCTGCCAGCCGCGCTGAGACGGCCGCGCCTAGCCGGCCGCGCCTATTTTCCGTTCGGCGCTCGGCGGATGGCCGAACTCGTTCCGGTAACATTTGGAGAAATGCGGCGGCGATTGGAATCCGCAGGCCGTCGTGATGTCCATGATGGGCATGGCCGTCTGCAGCAACAATTCGCGCGCGCGCCGCAACCGCATCTCCAGGTAATACCGCTTCGGCACGCAGTTCAGGTCGCGCTTGAAGAGACGTTCGATCTGCCGGCGCGACAAGCCGGTGGCCTTGGCGATCTTGTCCAGCGACAACGGCTTCTCGATGTTCTCCTCCATGAGCTGGGCCACCCGGATCAGGCCGCGATGCGACGCGCCGATCTGGGCGCGCAGCGGAACGTACTGCCGGTCGGTGTCCTTGCGCACGCGATCGACGATGAACTGCTCGGATACCAGCTGGGATATTCTCGCGCCCAGCTTCAGCTGGATCAGGTTGAGCATCAAATCGAGGGGTGCCGTGCCGCCGGAGCAGGTGAATCGATCCCGGTCGATGGTGAACAATTGATCGCTGATGCGCACCCTCGGAAACTCCTCGCGCAGCGCGGAGATGTTCTCCCAATGAATCGTCGCTCTGAAATGATCCAGCAGTCCGGCCCGCGCCAGCGCATAGCCGCCCGTGCACAGGGCGCCGAGGGGCACCCTTCGGTCGGCCAGCCGGCGCAACGCGGCGAGCACGGCGGGCGAGACGGCCTCCCGCACGTTGATGCCGCCGCAGACGAACACGATGTCCACCGGTCCGAGCTTGTCGAGCGGCAGGGTGGGCGACAATTGCAGGCCGCTGCTGGCCTCGATGGCATGGCCGTCCATGCTGATGACGGACCATTCGTAGACTTCCCGGCCGACCAGGCGATTCGCCATCCGCAGGGGTTCGAGGGCATTCGCGACGGCAATCAGCGAGTAATTCGGCAGGGTCAGAAACGCGTACTTGCACTTGCGCAGCGTGACGGGCGATTCCACGAGAGCCTCCGGTCGCGACAGGGGCCGACGAACAGGAGTATGCCATTGCAACCGCAAATTGCCTATTTCCGACATGCAGGTCGCTTATCAAACAGTATCCGGTGCGCCGACAGGCCGGGCCGGACTGCCGTTTGTCACGTCCGGCGGGGACGCCTGGCGCATTTTTATCAACGGTTGTCGCAAATAGGGCATCCTTTCCCGGCGCGCTCGCTACACTGCCCTGCGCATTTGCGTTTGGAGGCCCAAGACCATGAAAACTCATGCCCGCGTCGTCGTCATTGGCGGCGGCGTGGTCGGCGTCAGCACCTTGTACCACCTCGCGCTGAAGGGATGGTCGGACGTGGTCCTCCTGGAGCGGGCCGAACTGACCGCGGGATCGACCTGGCACGCCGCCGGCCTGCTGCCGCTGTTCAACATGAGTTACACCGTCGGCCAACTGCACAAGTACTCGGTGGATTTGTACAAGCGGCTGCCGGCGGAAACCGGACAAGACGTGAGCTTTCACGTGACCGGGAACCTGCGCCTGGCCACCAATCGCGACCGCATGGACGAATATCAGAAGTATTGCGGTACCGCCAACACCATCGGCGTGCCGTTCCGGGTGATCGGGCCCGCCGAGGTACGCGAACTGTGGCCGCTCGCCGAGATCGGCGACGGTGCGGAGACCCCGCGCATCGTGGGCGCGCTGTACCATCCGGACGACGGACACATCGCCCCGGCCGACCTGACCATGGCGCTGCGCAAGGGCGCCCGCAGCCGCGGTGCCGAGATCTACGAACAAACCGAGGTCACCGCGGTCAGGCGCACCGCCGGCGGCGAGTGGCAGCTGACCACCACCCGGGGCGACATCGTGGCCGAGCACGTGGTCTGCGCCACGGGCAACTACGCCCGCCAGACCGGCCGCATGTTCGGGATCAACGTGCCGTCGATCCCCGTGGAACATCAGTACATCGTCTACGACGAATCGCCGGAGCTTAGGGCCTACCGGCAGAACGGCGGGCGCGAACTGGCGGTGCTGCGGGAATCGGACCAGTCGTACTATCTGCGCGAGGAGCGCATGGGCTGGATACTCGGGCCCTACGAGGCGGGTGCGCCGGCCCGTTTCGCCGACGGGGTGCCGGACTGGTTCGGCAAGAGCTTGTTCGAAGGCGATCTGGAACGCCTGCTGCCGCATGTCGAGGCCGCGCAACGCCGCGTCCCGTCGCTCGCCAACTGCGGCATCAAGGACATCGTCAACGGACCGATCGCCTACACCCCCGACGGGAGCCCGCTGGTGGGTCCCGCCTGGGGCGCCAGGAACTTGTGGCTGAACGAGGGCCACAGCTTCGGCATCACGGCCGCCGGCGGTTCGGGCTGGCAGTTGGCCGAGTGGATCGTCGAAGGAGAACCCGGCATCGACATGATGGCCACGGACCCCCGCCGATACGGCCCCTACACCAGCAAGCGTTACGTCGTTCAGAAGAACGAAGAAACCTATCGGAACGTGTTCGTCATCCATTATCCCGACGAGGAGCGCGCCGACGCCCGGCCCGCGAAGACCAGCCCGGTGTACGACAAGCTGGCGCGCATGGGCGCCGTCTTCGGCCAGCGGTACGGTTGGGAGCGCGCGAACTGGTTCGCGCCGCCCGGGGTGGCGGCGAAGGACATCTGGAGCTTCCGGCGCTCGAATTACTTCGAGCACGTGGGCGCCGAGGCCCGGCACCTGCGCCAGCACGTCGCGGTCATCGATCTGACCCCGTTCACCAAGCACGAAGTGACGGGACCGGGCGCCGAGGCGTGGCTCGACGGCCTGGTGGCGAACAAGGTGCCCACCAAGGTGGGACGCATCGCATTGTGTCACGCGCTCACCCGCCGCGGCGGCATCCGCTCGGAATTCACCATCACCAAGATCGCCGATCAACATTACTATGCGGTGAGCGCCGGTGCGGCGGAGCGCTACGACTCAGATTACCTCGTGAGCCGCCTGCCGGAGGGCCCGGCGGGTGGCGCCGGCGTGTCGTTGCGCAACGTGACCGGCAGCCGCGGCGTATTCGTGGTGGCCGGACCCCGCGCACGCGACGTGCTCGCCAAGCTCACCGACACCCCGCTCGACAACGCGTCGTTCCCGTGGCTCACCGGCCAGGTGGTCGAGCTCGGCCTGGCGACGGACGTGTACCTGTTGCGCGTGAATTTCGTGGGCTCGCTCGGCTGGGAGCTGCATTTTCCCATCGAGTACGCGCATCATCTGTTCGATGCGTTGTTCGCCGCGGGCGCGGAGTACAAGATCGCCATGGCCGGCATGCGCGCGATGGAGTCGTTGCGGCTGGAGAAGTCCTACCGTATGTGGGGCACGGACTTGAGTCCCGACTACACGCCTTACGAATCCGGCCTGGACCGCTTCGTGCGCCTGAACAAGGGGGAGTTCGTCGGCAAGGCTGCGTTGCAGAAACAGTTGCAGGACGGGGTGCCCAACCGTTTCGTCACCTTCGAAGTGCACGATGTGAAGGACGCCGATCCGCTCGGCAACGAGCCGCTGTTCGATGCGCAGGCCAACCTGATCGGTCGCGCGACGGCCGGTTATTACGGACATGCGCTGGGCAAAAGCCTGGGACTGGGCTACGTCAAGCCCGAGCACGCCCGCGTCGGCGGCGAGCTGATCATCGAAATTCTCGGCGAGCGCAAGCGCGCGACGGTGCTGGTCGACTCGCCGTACGACCCGGAGAATGCGGAGATTCGCGCCTGATGGGCCGGACCACGTCATGAGCAGACAAGCATTTTCCGCGATGGCATTGATCCGGCGCGGGCTGTCGGGCCACCTCGGCTGGAAAACCCAGTGGCGCAAACCCGAACCGAAGGGCAGCTACGACGCGGTCATCGTGGGCGGCGGCGGGCACGGCTTGGGAGCCGCCTACTATCTCGCCAGGCAGCACGGCCTCACCAACATCGCGGTGCTCGAGAAGGGCTGGATCGGCGGCGGCAACACGGGCCGCAACACCACCATCATTCGGTCCAATTATCTGTTCAACGAAAGCGCGGCCCTGTACGATCATTCGCTGAAGATGTGGGAGAGCCTCTCGCAGGAGTTGAATTACAACGTCATGTTCTCGCCGCGCGGCGTCATGATGCTGGCCCACACCGTGCACGACATCCAGGTGTTCAAACGTCACGTGCATGCGAACCGCTGCAACGGCGTCGACAACGAATGGCTGGAGCCCGAGCAGGCGAAGGCGTTCTGCCCCCTCCTCAACATCGGCGACAACATCCGCTATCCCGTGCTGGGCGCGGCGTTGCAGCGGCGCGGCGGCACGGCACGGCACGACGCGGTGGCGTGGGGCTACGCGCGGGCCGCGGACGCGCTGGGAGTGGACATCATCGAGAACTGCGAAGTCACCGCCATCAAGCGCGATGCGGGCGGTGCGGTCGAGGCCCTGGAGACTTCGCGCGGCCTCATCCGCACCCGCAAGGTCGGCGTGTCGGCCGCCGGCAACACCAGCGTGGTGCTCGCCATGGCCGGCGTCAAGCTGCCCCTGGAAAGCTATCCTCTGCAGGCGCTGGTGTCCGAACCCATCAAGCCCGTCTTCCCCTGCGTGGTGATGTCGAACACCATCCACGCCTACATCAGCCAGTCGGACAAGGGCGAACTCGTGATCGGCGCCGGGACGGATGCGTACACGTCGTACACGCAGCGCGGCGCGCTGCACATCAACACGCACACGCTGGATGCCATCTGTGAATTGTTTCCCAACTTCCGGCGCATGCGGATGCTGCGCAACTGGGGCGGCATCGTCGACGTGACGCCGGATCGCTCGCCCATCATCGCCAAGACCCCGGTGCCCGGCTTGTACGTCAACTGCGGCTGGGGCACGGGCGGATTCAAGGCAACCCCGGGTTCTGCCCATGTATTCGCCTGGACCATCGCGCGCGACGAACCGCATCCGATCAACGCGCCGTTCACCATCGAGCGCTTCCGTGACGGATTTTTGATCGACGAGGCCGCCGCTGCGGCCGTGGCGCACTGAGACCGCGCCCGTGCTGCTCATCGACTGCCCGTACTGCGGCAACCGGCCGGAACTGGAGTTCACCTACGGCGGTCAGGCCCACCTCGTGCGTCCGGCGGATCCGGCCGGCCTGGACGATCAAACCTGGACCGACTTCCTGTACATGCGCACCAACGTCAAGGGCCTCTACGCCGAACGCTGGCGCCACGCCCGCGGCTGTGGCCGCTTTTTCAACGCGGTGCGTGATACCACCACCGATCATTTTCTCGCCACCTACAAGACCGGCGACGCACGTCCGGCGCTGCGTATGCCACCGGTGGGCACGCCGTGAGCACCCCCGTCATCGAC
>CAZZWZ010000271.1:0-5407 GCA_964657955.1 uncultured Steroidobacteraceae bacterium | reverse complement strand
GGCCTCGCACGGACTGTATCTGGGAAACCCGGCGCGGCGCGTGCGTGAGCTGACGGGCGTGGAGATCGAGCGCCTGTCGTACAGCGCCGCGCACTACGTGAAGATCAAAGACAACCATCGGGCCGGCCCGGGTTCCGGGAAGACCGGACGCGCGGCCGAGAACGGCACGCGGGACTGAGGCCGGCACGGCGGCCTGTCCCGGATCAGACGTGCGGGGCCAGCGCCTCGAGCACGGCCTGCGTCTTCGGCCGGATGCCGCGCCAGAGCAGGAACGACTCCGCGGCCTGCTCCACCAGCATGCCCCAGCCCTTGCTGATGCGGCCCGCGTGGCGGGCGGTCGCCCATGCGGTGAACGGCGTCTGCGCGGTGGCGTAGGCCATGTCGTAGCACACGGTGTGTGCGCCCACCAACTGTCCGGGCAGTTCGGGCATGTGTCCCGCGAGGCCGGCGGACGTGGCATGGATGATGAGATCGTAGGGCGGCCCACGCAGATCGGCGAACCCGCAGCCGGTCACCGCACCGAGATCGGAAAACTCGGCGGCCAGGGTTCGTGCCCGGTCGCAGGTACGATTGGCGATGGTAACCTCGCGCAGCTCCCGCTCCAACAATGGTGCCAGCACCCCGCGCACCGCGCCGCCGGCGCCCAGGATCAGCACGCGCATGCCCGCCAGCTTGATCGCCAGGTTGCGTTCGAGGTCCGCGGTCAGGCCGATGCCGTCCGTGTTGTCGCCGAGCAGGGTGGTGTTGTCGAAATAGGCAATGGTGTTGACCGCTTGAGCACGCGTCGCCCGGGGCGTGAGTTCGTTCACCAATTCGGCCGCCGCCTGCTTGTGCGGCACGGTGACGTTGAGGCCGCGCACGCCGCCGGCGAACAGCTTCAGGGTGTCGCGTCGGAAATCTGCCGGCGCGACGTCGAACAGCTCGTACACCAGATTCTGCGCGGACGCCTCGGCGAACATTCCGTGGATGAACGGCGACCAGCTGTGCGCGATGGGGTGACCCACCACGCCGTAGCGGTCGGGCCTGGCGTCGGCTGAAGGCAGCAGCTGCTCCGGGCTCACCGCGCGAGCCACTGCGCGGCGCGCTTGGCGAAATAGGTGAGGATGCCGTCCGCACCCGCACGTTTGATGGACACCAGCGATTCCAACGCGACCGCCCGCTCGTCGATCCAGCCGTTGCCGGCCGCCGCCATGATCATCGAGTACTCACCGCTGACCTGGTAGACGAATGTGGGCATCCCGAATCGATCCTTGACCCGGCGCACGATGTCCAGGTAGGGCAGGCCGGGTTTGATCATCACCATGTCCGCCCCCTCGGCGATGTCGAGCGCGACCTCGCGCAGTGCCTCGTCGGAATTGGCGGGGTCCATCTGATAGGTGTGCTTGCCGCCGCCGCCGAGCTGGGCGGCCGAGCCCACCGCCTCGCGGAACGGACCGTAGTAGCTGGAGGCATATTTGGCCGCATAGGCCAGGATCCTGGTGTGCACGAGACCCGCGGTTTCGAAGGCCCCGCGGATCGCGGCAATGCGCCCGTCCATCATGTCGGACGGCGCCACCACGTCCGCGCCGGCATCCGCATGCGACCGTGCTTGTCGCACCAGGGTCTCCACGGTCAGATCGTTCTGGACGTAGCCCCGGTCGTCGATCAGACCGTCCTGCCCATGGGTGGTGAACGGGTCGAGCGCCACGTCGGTGATGACGCCGAGCTGCGGGAATTCTCGTTTCACCGCCCGCACCGCGCGTTGCGCGATGCCTTCCGGATTCCAGGACTCACGTGCGTCGAGCGATTTCTTCTCCGTGGGGGTGACCGGGAACAGCGCGATGGCCGGTATCTTGAGACCAACCAACGCATCGCATTCGCGCAGCAGTTCGTCCACCGACACCCGCTCGATCCCCGGCATGGCGGTGATCGGCTGCCGCTGCCGCTGCCCCTCCACCACGAACATGGGATAGATCAAGGCATCGACGGTCAGCTGGGTTTCGCGCATGAGCCGGCGCGAGAATTCGTCCCGCCGCATGCGGCGCATCCGAATGTTTGGAAATGAACTGGCGGAATCTCCGGTCATTTCGACGTGCCTCCGGGGTTGGGTAACGGTTCTGCGAGTGCGCCGGCATCCGGGAAGATATCTCAAAGCGCATGCAGATTGACACCGAGGGATTCGATCCGTGCGGCGTTCGGCGCGCGGCGCGCAGCGTGCGGCTCACCGGGCGCCATCGGATGGTTGCAGCGGGAGACGGTCCACGGCGTCCGGTGCTCATCTGGCGATGCGCTCCGGGGTCAGGCGCGCGATCTCGACGTAGCCCGAGTCGGCGCCGGGGGCAACGGCCCCGTGAATGGCCGCATACGCCCGTTGCAGATGCTCATCCGTCCCGTACGGCGGATTGACGATGACGAGTCCGCTGCCCGCGAGCCCCACGCCCGCATCGTCGGGATGGATGGCGAGGTCGGCGCACAGCATCTTCGGGATGCGCAACGCCTCGAAACGCGCATGCACCAGCTCGCGTTGCAGCGCATTGCGGATGGGGTACCACATCACGTACGTACCGGTGGGCCAGCGGCGGTATGCCTCGGAAAATGCGCGCACCAGCGTCTTCAATTCGTCGATGCTTTCATACGGCGGATCGATGAGCACCAGCCCGCGGCGCTCTTCGGGCGGCAGAAAGGCCTTGAGCGCGGCATAGCCGTCCCCGATTTCCGTTCGCACCCGCCCGACCGAGGCGATTTCACGCTCCGCGGCACGCGCCTCCGCCGGCTGCAGCTCGACGAACAAGGCGCGGTCCTGGGGCCGGAGGCTCTCGGCGATGAGGGCCGGCGATCCCGGGTAGCGGGCCAGGCGCTTGCCGCGGCGCCCGTGAATGGCCCCGAAATACTCGGCCAGAACCGCAATGCCGAGACCCTTGGCGATCAAGCGCTGAATCCCACGCTCGGCCTCGCCCGACTTCTGAACTTCCGGTGCCTGCATGTCGTAGAAACCGCGCCCGGCATGGGTGTCGAGGACGAAGAACCCGGCCTCTTTGCGTTTCAACGCCTCGAGGCAGTACAGCAGACCCACGTGTTTGGCGATGTCGGCGAAATTTCCTGCGTGGTACACGTGCCGGTAGTTCATGGAGCCCGCACCGGTCCGCGACGCCGGGGCAGCCGGCAACCTGCCTTCAATCGCACGCGTGCATCATTCCCACAATTGCTGCTTGAGGAAGTCGCCCGCATAGGTCTGCGCGTCCGCTGCCTTCCTGATCACGGCGGCCGCGCCGAAGAATTCATGGGTGACCCCTGCATATTCCCGGCGATCGACCTTGACTCCCGCCTGTTTCAACGCGAGCTCCAGCAGCACGCCGTCGGTGCGCAGGGGATCGATCTGCGCGGTGATGATGGTCACGGGCGGCAGCCCGTTGAGGCGAGCATGCACGATGTCGAGCCGCGGATCGGATTTGTCGGCAGGGCTTGCCAGCAGCTTGTCGACGAACCAGCCGATCATGGCCTTGTCGAGCGGCTTGGCCATCTGGCTGTCGATGTAGGAGTCGGTCGCCATGTTGCCGGTCTGGGCCACCGGATAGACCGCGAGAATGGCCCGCGGCGCGGCGCTGCCGGCGCCGATCGCCGCGACGGCCGTCGCCACGGCCAGATTCCCGCCGGCGCTCTCACCCGCCAGGGCGATCCTGCCCGGCATGCCATTGAGCGACGCCGCATTGGCCGCCACCCACTGGTAGGACGCCAGTGCGTCGTCCCAGGCGGCGGGAAACTTCGCTTCGGGCGCCAGCCGGTAGTCCACCGAAACGACCACGGCCTTGGCGGCTTTCGCCAGACCGCGCGCGCCGGCATCGTAGACCTGTTTGTCGGCGAGCACCCAACCGCCGCCGTGAAAATAGACGACGAGGGGAAAGGGGCCCTTGCCCCTGGGCGTGTAGACCCTGGCTGGCAGCGGACCGGCGGCGCCGGGTATGACGCGGTCTTCGCTGATCACGCCCGGCACCAACATCTTGGGTGAGGTGTCGCGGCCGTCGGCGCGCAGCACGGCATTCACCGCGTCCGCCATGGTGGGCTGGTGCCGGGCGTCGGCCACGCTCAGCGACTCGATGGGTTTGCCGCCCAGCTTTGCCAGTGCCTCGAGAAGGATCTTCATGTCGAGGTCGGCCTTGTACGGCGTGCCCGTGATCGGGTCATTCATGGTGGGCGCAGGCGCAGGCAACGGCGTGGCCACCGGCTCCGACTGTGCCCGGACGAGCGGCGGCGCCAGGACCAGCGCGCTGCCGGCCAGGGCGGCGAGCACGGGAACCGACGCGGATCGAAATGCGAGATGAGCTTGCATAATCAACGACATGAGAGAGCCTCGAGATGGGGGTTGGGACCGCCTGGCGCAACCATACGCCATTTCACGCCCCGGCATCGGCCAGGTAATCGCGGGGTCGGAGAAATTCCTCGTAAAGCCGGGCCTCCGGCGAACCGGGTTCCGGCGTCCAGTCGTAATCCCAGCGCACCAAGGGCGGCATGGACATCAGGATGGCTTCGGTGCGGCCCCGCGACTGCAGGCCGAACAAGGTGCCGCGGTCGTAAACCAGGTTGAATTCCACGTAGCGTCCACGTCGCATCAGCTGGAAATTTCTTTGGCGTTCTCCCCACGGCAAGCCCGCGCGCCGTTCGAGGATGGGCAGGTACGCGGTCAGAAAATGGTCGCCCACGTTGCGCATGAATCCGAACGAGCGGTCGAAACCGCCGTCGGTGTAATCGTCGAAGAACAAGCCCCCCACCCCGCGGGTCTCGTTCCGATGCGGCAGGAAGAAGTACCGGTCGCACCAATCCTTGAACCGGTCGTACAGACCGGCGCCGAAAGGTTCGCAGGCGGCGCTGGCGGTGCGATGCCAATGCAGGACGTCCTCGTCGAACGGATAATACGGGGTGAGATCGAAGCCGCCTCCGAACCACCATACGGGCGGTGCTCCCGCGGGCTTCGCGACGAGAAATCGCACGTTGCAGTGCGTGGTGGGCGCATAGGGGTTGCGGGGATGGAATACCAGCGAGAGGCCCATGGCCTCGAAGGGTGCTCCGGCGATCTCCGGACGCGCGTTCGAAGCCGACACGGGCATCTGGGCGCCGAAGACGTGCGACACCGACACGCCGGCGCGTTCGAACACGGTACCCTCGCTCAAAATGCGGCTTTCGCCGCCGCCGCCTTCCGGCCGCTGCCATGCGTCACGACGAAATTTCACCGTGTCCACGCCCTCGACCGCCTCGGTGATGCGGTCGTGCAACGCGTCCAGATAGAGCTTCACGGCCGCCGCATCGATCGAGGGAGGGATCGCCTCTGATGGCATGGGTCAGGCTACCCTCGCGATTACTCTTCCGCGGGACTCTTCTTGGCGGCGGGCTCCGCGTCAGCGAACTGGTGGGGGTGGACCTCGGCGACCTCGAC
>CAZZWZ010000270.1:0-5424 GCA_964657955.1 uncultured Steroidobacteraceae bacterium | reverse complement strand
GGCGTGCGCGGGGCGCTCCACCCCGTGCGCAGCACGCCCGAGGCTTCAGAAACGCATGCTCACCGTGGCGACGAAGATGCGGGGTGCCCCCGGCACCGCGCGGACGAAGGAGTTGGAATTGACGTCGGTGTCGGTGGTCGCTTCGTTGTAGTAGTACTTGTCGAAGAGATTGTCGATATTGAAGGCCAGCCGCAGTTCCCGCGCGCCCCACGAGCCGTCCAGGGTCAGCGTCTTCGCCATCCCCAGGTCGGTGATGGTGTGCGCCGCGATGGTGTTCGAGGTGGGCGTGCCCGCCTGCAGTTGATCGATGTACTGCAGGCCGACGTAGCGCACCGAGACATTGGCCCGCCAGCCGGCGTACTGCCACACGACACCCACGGTTCCCAGATCCTTCGGCACGTTCGCAAGCGGCTGGCCGGCATTGACCTGGCCCGCGAAGTCGGACACGAACGAGGACGTGAACTTGGCCTGGTTGTGCGAATAGTTGAGGAACGCCCGCCAGTCGCCGGTTGCGGTGGCCGCGAGGTCCCCGGTCAATTGCAGTTCCACGCCCTGGTAGCGCGCCGCGCCGCCGTTGGTGGTGCTGGAAAGACCCGAGACGGCATTGAACTGGTTCACGAACGTGTTGAGGAAGTTCTCCCGGTACAGGTTCAACGTGGCACCGAAGCCGTTCTGGCGATAGCGCGCCCCGAACTCGTAGTCGTCGACGTACTCGGGTTTGACGGACACGGGCACGATCACCGAATTGCCGTTCGCGTCGGTCTGGAACGCGCCATAGAATGCCGTGATGTCGGGAAATTTGATGTTGCGGCCGAACGCCGCGTACACGGCCAGCGGCGTCGCCAGCTGATAATTGAGCCCGATGGTGGGCGAGACGAAACTCTTGGTGTCGTCGACCCGGCCGGCCAGGGGATAGTAGAAGCCGACGGCGTCGTGATCGCTGGTGGAGGCACGCACGTATTTGACGCCGGGGGTGAGGTGCAGCGATTCGTCGAACAGCGCGATCTCGTCCTGCAGGTAGGCCGAGACGTAGGTGCGCCGGTCCTGCTCGTCCCAGGCGTCGTTGTAGCCCTGCTTCTGCGGCATGTAGAAGCTGCCATAGAAATACTCGCGCGAATGCAGGGTGCCGTACGTGACGTTTCCCCCGAGGGTCACCTTGTCGTGGGGCAGGTTCGCCGTGGCGCTGAGCGTGTCGCCGATGGCGCGCGACGCATATCCATAGAAATGGAATGCCGTGCCGTCCTCCGCCGTGCCGAACACGGCCGCCGGATCGTAGGTCGGACCGTTGGGGTACGACAGCCAGAACGGGAAGCTGCTCGGCGTGTTCTCCAGATTGTAGATCTGCGTCGCGCTCTGCTGGTCGACCGGGTTGGAGAACGACGTGCGCTTGTAATCGTTGACGCCGCCGAACAGCTTGTTGCTCAAGGCGACGACGTCGTCGATGCGCATCTGGTAGTCCACGATGGCCATCCAATTGCTATCCTTGTCCGCCTCGTAGGTGTAGTTTTCCGGCCATTGATAGAAGCCGCCGTGGCTCTGCAACAGGGCCACGGGCATGTTGAAGGGCGTGAGCCCGGTGTTGGCGTTGTAGACGGCGAACACCGACAGCCGGTCGCCGTTGTCGCGCGAGAAGTCGGCACTGTAGAACACGTTGTCGTTGCGATCGCCCGTGTTGGGCGACCAGCCGTTGCTCTGGCCGTGCTCGTAGGACAGCAGCTGCTTGAAGCCGTGGAAACTGCCGAGGTCCACGGTGCCGCGGACCTGGCTGGTCTCGAAGCTGCCGTAACTGCCGCTGATCTCGGCGTCGAACTGACCGGACGGACGGCGCGGGAGGTAGTCGACGGTGCCGCCGAGCGAATTGTACGAGTTGACCGCCGGATTGTTGATGCCGCGGTACAGTTCGACGCTGTCGATGGTGCTCGGCGTGAGGAGGACGTTGTTGATGTTGGACGCCTGGTTGGTCACCCCGCCGTTGAACAGATCGTTGAGCGCGACGCCGTCGAAGGTCTCCGCGAACTGGCCCGCCGCGAAGGCCCGCACGTACACGGTGCTGCGTGTGCCCAGCGGCCCGTCGGAGAAGGCGATGACGGAAGGCTGGCCGTTCAACAGGGTTTGCACGTTGACGGCGGGGCCCGCCGACAGATTGCGCATGACGTCGCTCGGGATGGTGCCCTCCGAGTACGCCGTTTCCATGGGTACTTCGGCGGGCGCGGTGATGTGCTCGCCGACCACCGTGACCTGTTCCAGGGCGGTTTTGTCGGTGTCGGGTTCGCGCGCGGCCAGGTCGGCCAGGGCGTTCGGACCGGCCGAAATCGCGGCCACGGTGAAGGCAACGGACGGCAGCAAAAATCGATTCACGACGCACCCCGGTGTTTTCGTTGAAAAATCTGCCGCGCTCGTCGGCGGCCGGCCGGGTGAGTTTCGCGAATGCACTTTGTCGTTGCAATGAATATTGCATGACACGTCACCGACGCCTGACGGTGCCGCGCGGGACGAGGGCGGCCTGGATGCGCGGCCTGTGCGCGACGATGGCCTCCCTGCTGCTGCCTTCATTGGCGCCGAACGGCGCCGGGCGGGCGGTCGCGGCAGCCGTGCCGGGGGCACCCGCCATCGAAGGATCCGCTCCGGCGGCGCGCGAGCCGGTGTCGCAGGAGCCGGTGTCGCGTGAAATCGACGTGATGGTGCCCGCGCGCGACGGCGTCTCGTTGGCCACCGACATCTACCGTCCCACCCGCGGCGGCGTCCCGGTGTCCGACCGATTGCCGGTGCTCCTGCACCGCACGCCGTACGACAAGGGTGCGAGCGAGACGGTGGCCATCGCCCGGACGCTGGCAGCCCATGGTTACGTGGTGCTGGTGCAGGACACGCGGGGGCGGCACCATTCGCAGGGCATATTCGTCAAATACTACGATTACGATGCCTACGACGGCTACGACACCATCGAGTGGTCGGCGCGGCTGCCCTACAGCGACGGCAAGGTGGGGATGTACGGTACGTCGTACGCCGCGCACACGCAGGCGGATGCGGCGAAATTGCATCCGCCGCACCTCAGCACCCTGGTGGTGAACATGGGCGGCATGTCGAGCGCCTGGGACCACTCGGTGCGCTACGACGGTGCCTTCGAGATGGGTCGCCAGCTGACCTGGGCCTGGTCGCAGGCACTGGAAGATGCCAGGGACCCGGTCGTCAGGGCGCTGCTCTCGCGCGAAAACGTCACCGATTGGTACGCGGCGCTGCCGCTGCGCCGGGGCCAGAGCCCCCTGGCCGTTGCGCCGGCCTACGAGGGCTACTATCTCGACGAGGCGACCCATGCCGACGACGATGCGCACTGGCGGACGCTGGGCATGGAATGGCGGCGGTATTACGGGCAGACCGCCGACGTGCCCATGCTGCAGGTGGGCGGTTGGTACGATATTTATTTGCGCGGCACCATCGAGAATTTCCAAGCGCTGTCGGCGACGAAGAAATCCCCCATGCGGTTGCTCATCGGTCCATGGACCCATCACGGCAACACGGCGAGCCATGCGGGTGACGTGGACTTCGGTGCCGCGGCGGCGATCGTCGACTTCGACACGGATTTCCACCTGCGCTGGTTCGATCACTTCCTCAAGGGCGCGGACACGCCGCTCGACGATCACGCGCCCGTTCGTTATTTCCTGATGGGGACGGGCGACGGGCACGTTGCCGATCATGGCCGGCTGTTTCACGGCGGGGTGTGGCGCGATGCCGATCGCTGGCCGCCCGCCGGGGCGCGACGGTCCGAGTTTTATCTGCATGCGGATGGCTCGTTGACCGCGCAGGCACCGCGCGCTGCGGAGGCGCCCCGCGGGCCGGCACGGCGTGCCGGGATGGCGCCGCCCGTTGCGGGGTCGTCGACCACGTACCGCTTCGATCCCGAGCATCCCGTGCCCACCATCGGGGGCGGGGTGTCGAAACGGCTTCAGGACGGCGCCTACGATCAGCGCGAGCGGCCGGACATGCCCGGCTCGCGCCCGCCGTTTCTGCCGCTGCGCGCGCGCAGCGACGTGCTGGTGTTCGAGACGCCTCCGCTTCCCTACGACGTGACGGTGGCCGGTCCGGTCGAGGTGACCCTGTTCGCTGCCTCCTCCGGCGTGGACACCGATTTCACGGCGAAACTCGTGGACGTCTATCCGCCGAGCAGCGATTTCCCCGAAGGCTTCGACATGAATCTGACGGACGGCATCCTGCGTGCCAGCTATCGGGACTCTTCTCCGACCCGTCGCCTGCTGGTGCCGGGAAAACCCTATCGACTGCTCATCCGGCCCTTCGACACGGCCAACGTGTTCAAGAAGGGACACCGCATCCGGCTGGACGTTTCGAGCAGCAACTTCCCGCGCTTCGACGTCAACCCGAACACCGGTGAGCCGCTGGGAGCGAATCGACGCTGGGTCGCCGTGGACAACACGGTGTACCACGATGCGCGGCGGCCGTCGTCGCTTGCGCTGTGGCTGATGCCGAGCGGAGCGCCGGCCGCCGAGGCGTCGCGCGGCGGGATGGCGCAATGACCGAGTCGCAGTTCCCGCTCGGCCTGCTCGATCCTGCACTGCTCGGCCGTTTGACGTTCGCGATTGCCGATCCGTCGCTGCCGCCCTTGCCGTGCGGCCGTCATCGTCTGGGCATCGATGCGGAACGGGATGCGGTGTTGTTCGTGCCTACGGGGCTCGTCGATCGAGAGCGCGTGCCGCTGTTCGTGATGTTCCATGGCGCGGGGGGCTTTCCGGAAAAAGTGCTGCCCAGCCTCGAAGCCCAGGCGGAGCGCGACAAATTCCTGGTGCTGGCGCCCCACTCGACGTATCCGACCTGGGACATCGTGATCGGCGGCTGCGGCCCCGACCTCGAACGGCTTGGCCGGGCCTTGTCGGCCGTGTGCGCCCGCTATCGGATCGAGCGCGGCCATCTGGCGTTCGCGGGTTTCTCGGACGGCGCGAGCTATGCGCTGTCGATGGGCATCACCAACGGGGACATCGTCAGCCACGTGATCGCCTTCTCGGGTGGCTTCATGTCCATATTCCATCAGGAAGGCAGTCCGAAGGTCTTCATCGCGCACGGTCTCGTCGACGAACAACTTCCCGTCGAGACCAGCGGCCGGGCCAACGCGGCCAAGCTCGAGGCCGCCGGTTATGACGTGACCTACGTCGAATTCAACGGGCCGCACGCGATCCAACCCGCCGTCGTCGAGTTGGCCGTGGGATTTTTTTTGGAGGGAAGACCGGGGTGGGAGCGACCGGTCACGAGGTCTTGAACGGCGGCCGCGGCGCAGGCGCGGACGCCGTGGCGGCGCGGTAGCGGGGCATTGGCTGTGCCGTCAGGGCTTGCCGCCATACAGCCTGCGCAACTCGGTTTTCAGGATCTTGCCGGTGGCGCCGTGCGGGATGCCATCGGCGACGATCACGCGGTCGGGAA
>CAZZWZ010000269.1:0-5447 GCA_964657955.1 uncultured Steroidobacteraceae bacterium | reverse complement strand
CAGAACCATCCTACAGGCCGTCGGAGTTTTCTCGGGTACGTCGCGTCGAACGACGGCTGAACATCGACGATTCCGCCTCTGCACGCCGCGGGAGTTTTTGAGGATCATCAATTTCTCCCAACTACCGCCGCGCACAATGAACAAAGATCCTGCCGCCTTGCGTGCAATGACCGCCGATATCGCGGGCACCATGTCGCGTGCTCGAAGTTTCGACTTTCATCACGGGCTGCATGCCGATCCACTCTTTTCTCTGGCGGGGTTGCGCCGCCTGGCGGAGCGGCATCTGCAGTTCCCGCATCTGCTGTACTGGTCCAATGGATCCGTCGATGTCCACCATCCGTGGCGACAGGGGACACAAACCCAGGTTTCTTTGGATGCAACGTTGGCCAACATCGGTTCCAACCACTCCTTGGTGGTGCTGAAGAGCGTGGAACTCGATGCGGAGATGGGACCTGCCATTCGGCAGATCGTCGGGTCGCTCATGGATTTAGCCGGCCCCGAATTCGCCGACGACGTCGAGCACTGGCGCGGCACGATTCTGGTCGCCTCTCCGGAGCGCATCACGCCGTACCATATCGATGCGGACACCAGTTTTCTGTTTCAGATAGCCAGTCGAAAAGTCCTCACGGTGTACAACGGCCGGGATCGCAATCTGCTCACCGAGTTGCAGCTCGAACGCTACTTCATGGGGGACATCAGCGCGGCGGAGTATCCCTCCGAGGCACCGGCCGACACGGTGGAATACGCGCTCGCCCCCGGAAGCGGGGTGCATCTGCCGAGCATGGCGCCGCATTGGGCCCGTAACATGGACGGCATCTCGATCGCGCTGAGCGTCAATTTCGATCTGCGCTCCGTCCGTCGTCTCGGAACGTTGTATCGAGTGAATCATCGCCTGCGAAGGCTCGGATTCTCGCCCGCGAGGCCCGAACTCGAGACCTGGCGGAATGTCGTGAAACTGAGCGTCGCGGAGGGTTTGCGGATGCCGGCGCGCCGCCTCGCTGCCCTGCCCGGCCGCACCGCTGCCGTCGCCGGCATCAAAAGGCATTGCCGTTCGCTTCTCATGAAGCTGCATGCGGCCAAACGGCCCACCGGCAACGGTGGGGTACCCGGAAATTTGTAGCGTCCGGCGCAGATTGCGTCAATACCGATCGGAGAAACTCATGCTCAAAGACCCCCGATATGCAGGCCCCCGACCGCCTTTTGCCCCGCAGCGGCAAGCGGCACCCGGCAGCACGCGGGCCTTGGAGCCGCTGCCGGATCATGGCGAGATGCATTATCGCGGTTCAGGGATGTTCCGTGACGCCGCGGTGTTGATCACGGGGGGTGACTCGGGTATCGGCAGGGCCGTGGCTCTCGCATTCGCCCGCGAAGGCGCCGACATCCTGGTGTCCTACCTCGAAGAACACGAGGATGCGCGCACGACCGCCGGATTGGTCGAACAAGCCGGCCGGCGCGCGGTGACGATTCCCGGCGACATTGGTTCCGAATCGCATTGCCGTCACCTCGTCGAGCGTTGCATCGCCGAATTTGGACGGATCGACGTCCTGGTCAACAATGCGGCCTTTCAACGGACGCACGACTCGCTCGACGACATCAGTGCCGCTGAGATCCGTCGCACTTTTCTCACGAATGTGGAAAGCATGATGTTTCTGGCCAAGGCGGCCGCGTCGAAAATGAAACCGGGCGGCTCCATTTTGAACACCACATCCATTCAATCGGACGATCCTTCGGCGGCGTTACTCGTCTATGCGGCAACCAAGGCGGCCATTTCGAACCTGACCGGCAATCTGGCTCAGATGCTGGGGTCCAAGGGCATCCGGGTCAATGCCGTCGCGCCAGGACCCGTATGGACTCCGCTCATCCCGGCGACCATGCCCGAGGAGAAAGTCAAAAACTTCGGCGAGAAGACGCCGCTGGGGCGTCCCGGCCAGCCCGCCGAGATCGCGCCCGCCTATATATTTCTTGCTTCCAATGCGGCGTCGTTCATCAGCGGGGCCGTGCTGCCTGTCACCGGCGGCCTGCCGATGTTGTAGCAGCGCATGCCCCGACGAATCCAACTGCGCCGGATCAAGGGCTGGCGTCTGCCGCCGGACACCGTGAAGGTGGATCGGACCACGCCGTGGGGCAACCCGTGGACAGCCGCCAACTGCGATGGAATCGATCCCGTGCAGCGGTTTGCCGCGGAGACCGCGCCGCTCTTGCCGGTGACGGTATTGCGGGGCAAAAATCTGGCCTGCTGGTGCGCGCCCGATGCGGCGTGTCACGCCGATGTCTTGCTTGCCTTGGCCAACGGCGGGCGTGGCGAAGTGCAGCATGCGGTGCCGGCGCGCGCCGAGTCAACCCGGCGCAGTCGCCCGCGGCGCCCTTGAAGATCAGAATTTCAGACGCACGCCCACGGTGGGATTGATGTTGGTCGAGTACAAATAGCCGCTGGCCACGCCGTTGTGCACGCCGCTGTACATGGCGCCCACGTACGCGTCGAAGTGCACGTTGAAGCGGTAGTCGGCATCGAAGGAGAAGGCCTCCAGACTGCCGCTGCAGGTGCTCGACACCGCGCTGGAGCAGCCCGCCAGCTTGCCGGTGCCGGAAGCGTTCTGCTGAAAGCCGTAGTACGCCGCGGTGAGATCGAGATCGGGGATGACGGTATAGCGGACGCCGGTCCAGTACACATTGATGGTCTTCGCCGCCTTGTAAGCATTGTTCGTCACGAACGCGAGCACGTAGTCGCCGATGTCGTTGAACCCCGCGCTCAGCGGCGTGCGAGGATTGACGTACTTGAGATGCTCGTAACCGGCGAAGAACTTCAATGGATCCATGCGATATGACGCCATCAGGGCGTACGCCGTATTGTCCGAGACGGTGGCGGCCAGGGAATTGGACGCCGAGTATCCCAGCGCCGGAAGCTGGGCCACCTGCGCGGCCGTCAGCGAAGTGGTGGTGATGGCGCTGTTGACCTTCGAGTAATAAGCATCCACCGACGCCCCGGCGAAACTGCCGCCGAGGTCGGCCTGGAAGGCGGTGTTGGAGGAGCCGTTAGAACCGTTGAATTTGTAGAGCGCTCCGAGGTGCACCATGTCCTCGATGTTGACCACGTACTTCAACATGGAATCCAGGCGGTTGTCCTCCTGGCTGCCCGCGCCGGAGTAGGTGTTCGACGCGCCGAGCAACCCGAATGCCGACGCGTTGTAATTCGGATCGTACTTGATGGTGCCGTCCAGGAGCAGCGTCGTCTGTCGACCGAAGGTCAGCGTGCCGTAGTGCGCCGACTTGAGTCCCACCCAGGCGGTCTGAAAGGCCTGCCCGGCCGAACTGCCGTCCACCGCCACGTTCTGATTCGCGGTGGTTTTACCGTTGTTGACGGCCAGCGATTTCAGCGAGTCGGCCAGTTCGCCGGATTGCGGGTTGAAGAATGTCTCGATCTGGAACACGGCGGCCCATTCATCGTTCAGCGGCTCGTCCCCCTGCAGCCCCACGCGCGACTGCCCCATGTTGCTGGGCGTGGCGCCCACCACCGACTGCCGGCTGTTCTGCCGCACGATGTTGCCGCTGGCGGCGGGCCGGTACGGTGTGAACGGCGCGCTATGGGTATCGTATTGGAGCCCGATGTCGACGACCCCGTACAGCGTGATGCCATGCCAAGTCAGGCTGTCGTCGCCGGTCAGGGAGGGACCCGTCTTCTGTTGCGCGAGACCGGGCGCCGAGGCGGCCAGGGCGGCAAACGCCACCAGGCCGCAGGCCGCCTTCGGGTAGCGTAGGCGTGCGGCGTGCGAACGCGCGGCGTCGCGAATCGTGTGAGGCATGGCGGTTCCCTTCCCGGTTGAAAACAGTCGAGTCTATATACCTTGTAATTTGGTAGGAATTATATGAATACCCGTCCGCCTGTCAAGGCGCGCTGCTGCCCGGTCACTCCGCGTCGGCGTACTGCTTGATCAATTCCGTGAGCAGGTCCCGTCCGGTGTAGACGGCGCGCACGGCCTCGCGCTCGTTCAACCCGTGCGTTCCGTTGCCGTCCGGGTCGGAATACAAACCCGGCGGTCCGTAGGAAGGAATGCCGATGGCCTCGATGAAGATGCCGTCGGTCGCGCCGGTCGACATGCTCGGCACCAGTGGTACGCCGGGGTAGTACTTGGCCACCAGTTTCTCGGCGGGACGCAGCACCTTCGGATCGAGGGGCGGCGACTTCGCGAGCGGACCCCGTTCCTGCTCGGCCGTCACGGTCACGTGCTTGTCGTCGATCGCGGCGACCAGGGCGTCCCGCGTCGCCTCCACCGTGTTGCCGGGAAAGATCCGGCAGTTCACGTTCGCCGCGGCGCGCTGCGGCAGCGCGTTGTTGGCGTGCCCGGCGCTGAGCAGGGTGGCGACGCACGTGGTGCGCAGCATCGAGTGGTAGGCCTTGTCGCGGTTGAGCGTCGCTTCCGCGGCCCGGTCGGTCGGATCCTTGGCGATCGCGACCATGGCCTTGCCGACGTCGTCGCCGCGTGCCGCGCCGGCCTTGGCGAAATACGCACGCGTGGTGTCGTTGAGCTGCAAAGGAAATTCCAGCTCGCGCAGCTTGACGAGCGCATCGGCCAGTTCGTAGATCGCATTCTCGCGTACCGGGGCGGAACTGTGGCCGCCCGGATTGGTGGTCTCGACGCGGTAGTTCTGCGCCGACTTCTCACCCACGTGCATGTTCGCCGTCAGCAGCTTGCCGTGTCCGTCGGTACGCCCGCCGCCGCCCTCGTTGAGCGCGAATTCCGCCGCGATCAGTTCCGGCTTGTTCTTCGCCAACCATTCGGCCCCGTTGAACGGTGATCCGCCTTCCTCGCCGCAGGTGAGCGCGAGCTTGATGGTGCGCTTGGGGCGATAGCCGGACTTCTTGAAACGCATCATGGCGTCGATCCAGATCGCGTCCATCGCCTTCATGTCGGCGGTGCCGCGGCCGTAGAAATAACCGCCCTCCTCCACCATGGTGTAGGGATCGCGTGTCCAATCCTCGCGTTTCGCGGCCACGACATCCAGGTGTCCCAGCAGCAACAGCGGCTTCGCGGTGCTGGACTTGCCGGGCAGCCGGACCACCAGGCCGCCCTCCTTCGGATGCTCCGGCGTCGCGAACTGCGTGATCTGGTCGTCGGCAAAGCCCGCCTGGCGCAGATGCGCGACGATCTTGTCCGCCACCGCCGTACAGCTGCCGGTGGTGGCGCTGGTATCGGTCTCCACCAGCTCGCGGTAGAGTTCGCGAAACGTCGTTTGATCGGCCCTGAGCGGCTGCTCCTGCGCGACCAGCCTGAGCGGCGGCAGCATCAGCGCCATGGCAATCGCGCAGCGTGTGATCCTCATGCTCGAATTCTCCGATGTCTCCGTGGTCATCGGATATGAGCATGCGCCGCGGCAAATGAAAAGCCCCGGCGGCGCGGCGCTGCCGAGCATCCGCCGTAGAGCTGCCGCGCATCCGCAGGAAAGCTGCC
>CAZZWZ010000268.1:0-5473 GCA_964657955.1 uncultured Steroidobacteraceae bacterium | reverse complement strand
TGTCCTGCTCGAACGGGATGACCAGCGTTCGGGCATCGCGGAGCAGGGTCCGCAGCGCGTCGCGCAACTGGTCCGCGCGCCCAGACACCGCGGCGTCGGGATATCCCAGCCGGATCACCTCGATGCAATGGGGCGTCAAGGCCCGCAGGGCCGCGGTCAACTCGGCACGGCGCACCGCGGCGAGTTCGTGCCATCCGGGAAAGGCCTGCTCCCCGTCGGTGACGCTGATCACGGTCACGGGATGCAGTCCGGCCCGCATGGCCATCAAACCCCCGGCACCCAAGACTTCGTCGTCCGGATGCGGGCTGAGCACGAACAGCGGCCCCGGACGCGGCGACCACCGCGGCGCCCCGTGCAAGGCGTCGCTCCACACGTGATCGGGGATCCCGTCGACGTTGGGATCGAACTGCGCCGGAGTCCGCATTGCCGTCTGCATGCTTGCTCAAGCCGCTTTGGGATGCATGATGACCTTGGTCCACCCCTTGTCCCGGTCGTCGAAATGCTTGTAAGCAGCCGGAGCCTCGTCGAGCGCAATTTCGTGCGACACGATGAGCGAGGGATTGGCCCGACCGTGATGGATGAGATCCATGAGACGTCTGTTGTACGCCTTCACGTTGCACTGGCCGGTACCCATCTTCATGCCCTTGAACCAGAATTTGCCGTAATCGAATGCGATCTGTCCGACCTTCGCCATCTCGCCATGGGCGTTCGGGTCCTGCGGCACGAAGACGCCCACCACGCCCAGCGTTCCCGTGGCCTTCACCGCGTCGACCAGGGCGTTCATCACCAGGTTCGGGACCTCTCGGCCGTGCGAATCGTGGCATTGATAGCCAATGCACTCGGCGCCGCAATCCGCGCCCAGTCCACGCGTCATCTCGCGGATTTGATCGCCCACATCGCCGTCCTTGGTATCGATGGGAATGGCGCCGATCTGCTTCGCCAACGCCAGCCGGTCGGGCAGTCCGTCCACCACGAAAATCTGACTCGCTCCCTGGATTCTGGCCGACATGGCCGCCATCAACCCCACGGGCCCGGCCCCGAAAATGACGATGGATTCACCCGGCTTCAAATCCGCCAGACGAGTGGAATGCCAGCCGGTGGGAAAGATGTCCGACAACATCACGTAGTCCTTCTCTTTCTCGCGCGCGTCCTCGGGCAATTTCAGGCAGTTGAAATCGGCATAAGGGACGCGCAGATATTCGGCCTGGCCGCCCGAGTACGGGCCCATGCCGGCGAATCCGTAGGCGGCGCCCGCCATCCCCGGCATGACCTTCGGATCGGCACAGGTGAGACAGAATCCCGTCAATCCGCGCTCGCAGTTGGCGCAGAAACCGCAACCGATGTTGAACGGCAGCACCACCTCGTCACCTTTCTTGATCGAATCCACGGCCTTGCCCACCTCCACGACCACACCGAGGTTCTCGTGGCCGAGGATCTTGCCTTCCTACGTCGGTCCGTCCCTCGTACATGTGCAAATCGGACCCGCAGATGTTGGTGGTGGTGAGCTGGATCACCACGTCGGTGAGCTTCTCGATCTTCGCGTCGGGAACCTTGTCCACCGACACTTTTTTCGGACCGTGATAGACCAATGCTTTCATTGAAACCTCGTCTTGAATCGGCTGAGGCCCGCCGGGGCCGAGGCCGCGTGCGAGGCGCATGTGGAAATGCTGGAAGTGGGCCGCCGGTTGGCGGTCGTCCCAAAGGTTGACCGCAGATTATCGAAGTCGCGCCGGGCGATCTGTCGGCAAATCACGGGGTGAGCTGTCAGCGATGGGGGAGCGGCACGTTGCCCGGCCTCCGGGCGGGGGTCAGCGCACCGCCAGCACCGTGCCGGCCATGCGGCGCAATTCCGGGATGCACGATCCGCAATTGGTGCCGGCCTTGAGCAAACGGCCGATGGACTCGGCATCGCGGCAGCCCTGCGCGATCGCGCGCTCGATGGCGTGGCGGCCGACGCCATGACACGCGCAGATGGTCGCGCCGGCGTCGAGCTCCGGCGACAGCGGGCGGCCCGTCAGCAAGGCTCGACGCTCCGGCGCCGACAGCGTGGGCCGCTCGAACAAGGATTCGAGCCACGTCCGCGGGGGCAGCCCGGGGCGCGGCCCCACGAACACGCACGATTCGAGCCGGCCCTCGTCCAAGAGGGCGGCGCGATAGGTTCCGGACCCGGCATCCTGATAGTCGAGCCAGTCCTCCGCGTCCGGCGCCCCGAGCAGCGAGCGCGCCCAGCGGGGCCAGCTGCCGGGAACGCTCCGCCCGGCGATCTCGTAGCGCCGACACGATCCCACGTCGGCGCGCGCCCACCAGCTCAGATGCTCCACGGACACCGGATTCCGGGTGAGCACGAAGCCGTACCAGTTCACGACGAACGCTTCGACACGCGCCGGGGTGCTCTTGAACTCCGGTTCGCCGCTGATGGGATCGACGCTGGGGTTTACCAAGGCGCCGACGCGGGCGTCCGAGCAGTTCTCGTCGCTCCAATGAATGGGCACGAACAGCGATCCCCGTGACACCTCGCCGCTGGTGCGCAGACGGGCGACCATGCGGCCCCAGCGCGTGACGACGCGTACCAGACCGCCTTGCTGCAGGCCGAACGACAGCGCGTCGGCCGCATGCAGATCCACGAAGGGCTCGGGACGATGCAAGACCAGCCGCGGCGCGCGGCCGCTCCGCGTCATGGTGTGCCACTGATCGCGCACCCGACCGGTGTTCAGCACCAGCGGATACTCGGGATCGAGCGCGAAGGTGGGCGCGCGCGGACGTGTCGCCACGAAACGCGCCCTGCCGTCGGCGTGTGCGAAGCGCCCGTCGGCGAACAGCCGGGCGGTGCCGCCGCCCGCGCCATCGCCACCGCCACCGCCACCGCGGCGGTACGGCAGCGGCCATTGCACCGGCGTCAGGCATTCGTATCCGGACTCCCCGAGACCCGTCAGGCCGCCGAGATCGAAGAACCGCGAGCCGTGGTTCTGCGCCGCACTCAGGCGCGCATGCTCGTCGAAGATCTCTGCCGGCGTCGCATGAGCGAACGCCGCGCCGAAACCGAGCCGCTGCGCCACCTGACAGATCATCCACCAATCGGGACGGGCATCGCCCGGAGGCTCCAAGAAACGTCGCTGCCTCGAAATGCACCGGTCCGAATTCGTGACCGTCCCGTCCTTCTCGCCCCACGCGCTCGCGGGCAGCGCCACGTGGGCGAGGTCCACCGTGTCGGTTCGCGCCACCACGTCCGAGACCACCACCCATTCGCAGCGCTTCAAGGCCTGGCGTGCCCGGTCGGCATTGGGCAGGCTGACCGCCGGATTCGTCGAGATGATCCAGACCGCCTTGATGCTTCCGCGGTGCATGGCCTCGAAGAGATCCACGGCCTTGAGACCGGGCTTCGATGCCAGGTTCGGCGCATTCCAGAAGCGTTGCAGCAGGCGCCGGTGCGCCGGGTCGTCGAACTCCAGGTGGGCTGCCAGCGTATTGGCGAGACCGCCCACTTCGCGCCCACCCATGGCGTTGGGCTGACCCGTGATCGAGAACGGACCCATGCCCGGACGTCCGATCCGTCCCGTCAACAGGTGCACGTTGATGATGCCGTTGGCCTTGTCCGTTCCCGACGAGGACTGGTTCACGCCCTGCGAGAACAGCGTCACCACCCGCTCGGTGGCGGAGAACCAATCGTAGAACTGCTCGAGCGCCTGCGGCGCGAGGCCGCAGTGCCGGGCCACCGCCGCGGGATCGCCGGCCGTGTTGTCCGCCACCAGCAGGGCGGGGGCCGATCCCCGCGTGTGCGCATCGACGAACGCCCGGTCGGCCGCCTGCGACCGGCTCACCCAGCTGAGCAGTCCGTTGAACAGCATGACGTCGGTCCCGGCCCGCAACGGCAGATGCAGATCGGCCGAGTCGGCCGTGGGCGTGCGCCTGGGATCGATGACGACGATGCGCATGCCCGGCCGGCTCTCGCGCGCCTTCAAGATCCGTCGGTGCAGGACCGGATGGCACCACGCCGTATTCGATCCCACCAGCACCACCAGGTCCGCGAGTTCCAGGTCCTCGTACGTGGTGGGGACGAGGTCCTCGCCGAAGGCACGCCGATGCGCGGCCACCGCCGACGACATGCAGAGCCTGGAGTTCGTGTCGATGTTGCCCGAGCCGATGAATCCCTTCATCAATTTGTTCGCGACGTAGTAGTCCTCGGTCAGGAGCTGCCCCGAGACGTAGAAAGCCACCGAGTCCGGTCCATGCCGGTCGATGGCGCGCCGGAAACCCTGCGCCACCGCATCGAGTGCCGTATCCCAGTCCACGTCCCGGCCGTGGACGCGCGGCCGGAGCAGCCGGCCGCCGATACCCAGGGTCTCCCCGAGCGCGCTGCCCTTGGAACACAGCGCGCCGTGGTTTGCCGGATGGGCCGGATCGCCGCGCACGGTGACGGGGCCGGCGGCGCCGCCGAGGGCGGTGGCGTCGACGATCAATCCGCAGCCCACCCCGCAGTAGGGACAGGTGGTCTTCACCGCGGCGTTCACGGGAGGGTCAGCCAGCGGCGGCGGCCGGTTCGCCGAACAGCAGCTCGTCGCGGATGGGCCGGATGTCGCTGCCCCGCTCCATCAGGTCCAGGTACCACTGCGCATCGCGCACGTCGCCGTAGAGCACGACGCCGCGAATCCGGTCGTGCTCGATCACCAGACGCTTGTAGACACCGCGCTTCGGATCGCGCAGCACCAGCGATTCGCTGCCGGCCGACGCCGTGCAGGTGCCCGCGGAGAAGACGCCGATGCCGCCCACCTTCAACTGCGCCGCGGCGGTGCGCCCGCGGTACCCGCGCACGGTACGCCCGGCGAGGAACGTGGCGCAGACCCGGGCCTGCTCGAACAGCGGCGCCACCAGGCCGAACGTCCTGCCGCGGTGCTGCACGCACTCGCCCACGGCATACACGGCCGGGTCGTGGGTTTGCAGCGTGTCGTCGACCAGGATGCCGCGCCCGCACGGCAGTCCGGCCCCGAGCGCGAGGTCGATGTCCGGCGTGATTCCGACGGCGGTGACCACCAGATCCGCGGCCAGTTCCGTGCCGTCGGTCAACCGAACCCCGGTGAGTTCCGTGGTGCCCAGGTACTGCGACGCGGTCGCGCCCAACTTGAATCGGATGCCGCGGCGCTCCAGCTCCTCCCGCAGCAATTCGGCCGCCTGCGTGTCCAGCTGCCGCTCCATCAGGTACGGGGAACGGTGGATCACCGTCACCTCCATCCCGCGCAGGCGCAGGCCGTTGGCCGCTTCGAGCCCGAGCAGACCGCCGCCGATCACGACGGCGCGCGAATGCGTACGGGATGCCTCGAGCATGCGCGTCACGTCCTGTAGGTCGCGGAACGTCACGACGCCGGGGAGATCACTGCCCGGGATGGGCAGCACCACGGGGTTCGAGCCGGTGGCGATCAACAATCGATCGTAGGCTGCGACGATGCCGCGTTCGGATCGCACCTGCCGCTTGACGCGG
>CAZZWZ010000267.1:4121-5491 GCA_964657955.1 uncultured Steroidobacteraceae bacterium | reverse complement strand
AACCAGAGCACCCCGTCGAAATACGATCATGTACGCCCAAAACCGAGCAGCGCAGTACCGTTCCGTCCACAACCACGGCGTCATCGCCGACGCCAGTCCCACGCGGCTGGTGCAGATCATGTTCGAGCACGTGCTCGCCAACCTCGCCACCGCGGCCGGCTGCATGGGCCGCATCCGCGACAACCGGCCGCTCAACGACGTGGTCACCAAGGGCCGCACCCTCGGCAAGGCCATCGCGCTCATCGCCCAGCTGAACGCCACCCTGGACATGGATCGCGGCGGCAAGATCGCCGAGAACCTGCGTGCGCTGTACGTGTACATGCTGGCGCGGATGACCCTGGCGAATGCCACCAACGATGCCCGTATCGTCGCCGAGGTCGCCGGGCTGGTGACCGACATCAAACTGGGTTGGGACCAGATCGTGACGGACGCGCGGTGACGCCCGAAGCACATCCCAACCTGGCCGCCGCGGCTGCCCTGTCGCGCGACATCGTCGCCGCCGCCGACCGCGGCGAGCTGGAGTCGCTGGCCGCGCTGGACACCGAGCGCATGCGCCAGCTGCAATCGTTTCGAGCCGCCGCAGGCCGCGGGCAGGCCGCGGACCGGCGGCTGCTGCAGGAGATCGCCGAGCTCAACGAGCGCGCCCTCGGGCTCATGGAGCATCACCGCCGCATCAAGGGCCGGGCCCTGGATCTGGCGGCAACGGGGCGGCGGGCCGTGACGGCCTACGCGCTCAACCGGGCGGCGCGCTAGAATCGAGCTTTACGCCGGCGAGACGGAGCCCGCATGCCTGAGTCGTCGTTGGGCGATGGACTGACGTTCGAGGATTTTCTGCCGCTGTCCTGGACCCCGGGCGCGTTGCCGGAGGGCGTGGAGCTCGGCCGCCTGAATGCCGACAACCAGCAGCTCCTGGGCGCGGAATCGTCCCTGGACGAGGTCCGCGTGCACGAAGCGCTCAAGGACGAATCGCCCGCGTTGCTCCACGAATTGCAGCGGCTCGAATTCAAGCTCAACGTCCTGTTGCGGCTGACCACGGAAATCGCGCGGCAGAATTGCCGCCTGCCGCCGCCGCGCCAATTCAAGCTGTGGGCGGGCGGACTGGAGTGGCCGGGTGCCGACGCCCCGGCCGAGGGGACGAGCGGCGTGCTCGACCTCTACATCAACAGCACCCTGCCGCAGCCCCTGCGGTTGCCCGCCATTGCCGAGCGCCCGCCGGGCGCCGCGGCCACCCAGCTGCGCTTCTCCGGGTTGAGCGAGCCGGTGGTGGATCTCATCGAGAAGCTGATCTTCCGTCAGCATCGCCGGCTGGTCGCCGGCTCCAAGACCGTCCCCACGGCTCGCTCGTAGACGGCCGTGCCGGCAGGGCGGGC
>CAZZWZ010000267.1:0-4021 GCA_964657955.1 uncultured Steroidobacteraceae bacterium | reverse complement strand
CGCGGCTCTCGCGGATAGGGACGCAGCTCACGCTTTCACGAAGCGCGCGGGTTAAAAATTTTGGTTCGGTTAGTATGAACGGCGCCAAGAAATTGACTCAACGATGTCAAACACTTAGCCCCGTGATTTGACCGGTGGACGCGGCCCTTGCGAAGCCGCCTCACTTTTTTGACTCGAAGGAGCCCGGAACAGTGATCGATGCCAAAGTGATTGTGATCGAGCCCTCGGATTCGCAAGCCCGTTCGATCGAGGCGTTGCTGAGATTCCTGGACCTCGAACCCATCCTCGTTCACGATCTGGCGGAATTCCGGCGCTACGATCAGAGCGAGCCCAATGACGGGTTGGCGTTGATCGTCGGTGCCGGCACCGTGGCCGCCGAAGGGCAGGAACTGATCGCGTATCTGCGCAGCATGCCGCTGCCGTTGCCGCTCATCTATCTCAGCGGCGACGGGCTGCCGAAGATTGCCGAGACCAGCGGCGATCTGGCGTGGTTTCACCTGGATTTCCCGGTCAAGCAGCGGCGTCTGCTGGCGGTCCTGGATCAGGCGCAGAGCGTGCGCAACGGGCACCCCACCCAGCCGGGCGCCCATCGCTTCCGTCCCAGCGGCACCTCGCGCGCCATGCGCGACGTCCATCGCCTGGTCGAACAGGTGGCGCCCTTCGACACCAACGTGCTGGTGCTCGGCGAGTCGGGCACGGGCAAGGAGATGGTGGCGCGCCACATCCACGAGCTGTCGAGCCGCGCCGGGCACCCGTTCGTGCCGGTCAATTGCGGTGCCATTCCGGCCGATCTGTTGGAGAGCGAGCTGTTCGGGCACGAGAAGGGCGCCTTCACCGGCGCCCTGTCCACCCGTCTCGGCCGCTTCGAATTCGCCGAGGGCGGCACGTTGTTCCTGGACGAGATCGGCGACATGTCGCTGCAGATGCAGGTCAAGCTGCTGCGCGTGCTCCAGGAGCGCACCTTCGAGCGCGTGGGCAGCAACCGCACCATCCACTGCAACGTCAGGATCATCGCCGCCACGCATCGGGATCTCGACGAGGCCATCGTGGCCGGGAGATTTCGCGAGGACCTGTACTACCGGTTGAACGTCTTCCCCGTGCAGATGCCGCCGCTGCGGGAACGGCTGGAGGACCTGCCCATCCTGATCGACCATCTCGTGCAGCGGCAGGGCCAGATCGCCGGCCGGCGCGTCCGGCTCGACAAGAGCGCCATGAGTTGTCTGACCCGCAACCGGTGGCCGGGCAACGTGCGCGAGCTGTCGAATCTGCTGGAACGACTGGCCATCCTGTTCCCCGAGCAGACCGTGTCGGCCGAGGATCTGCCGGAGCGCTATCGTGGCCGCGACACCGAGTGGGCTGCCGGCGGCCTGCGCACGGCGGCACCGGGCCATATCGATCCGGAACTCGGCGCCGACACGGAGGCCGAACTGCTCGGGGTGGGCGAGGAGACGATTGCCGACGACACGCTCGACAACCTGCGCGTGCTGGAAACGCTGGAGAGCCCGAATCGCGCCGATGCGCAGCACGCCCTGCCGCGCGGCGGCATCGACTTGAAGGATCACCTGTCCGCCATCGAAATCGGGCTCATACGCCAGGCGCTCGAGGAAGCCGACGGCACCGTGGCCGAAGCGGCGCGCCTGCTGAAGATCCGCCGTACCACCCTCGTCGAGAAACTGCGCAAATATCGCCTGAGCGCCTGACAGTTTATTGACGCCAGCGCCTTGCGCCGGCGTCATTTTTCCTGCAACTGATTGATCTCTTTGGAAAGTCCCGCAGGGGCACGAAAGTTGCTTTCCTTCCGGGGCATGAACACGCTCATTCCCGACGCCGGCGACGGCAATCGCAATCAACTCAGAGCCGCCTTTCTCGCCTTCGGTTCGGTGTCTCAGCAACTCTCCGGTGCATTCGATTCGCTGCGCGCCGAGGTGGCCCAGCTGCGCCGCGAACTGCAGGCGGCGAACACCGGCAAGGAGCATCTGGCGGCGCGTCTGTCCGCGCTGGTCGAAGGGCTGCCGGGCGGTCTGGTGATGCTGGACGCGCGCGGCGTCATCGTCGAGGCCAATCCGGCCGCCGCCCGTTGGCTCGGCGAAACGCCCGATCAGCGACTGCTCGGGGAAGATTTTTCGAACGTGCTGGCGCGCGCGGCCGCGGCGCTCAACGTGGCCCCGGAGCCCACGGAGCTGCGCGACGGCCGCTTCGTCAACGTGTCCCGGCGCAGGCTCGGCGCGGGCGGCGAAGCGGTGCTGCTCACGGACGTGACGGAGGCGCACCTGATGCAGATCTTCCTGTCGCGCCAGCAGCGCCTGCTGACCATGGGCGAACTGGCCGCGGGTCTCGCGCATCAAATCCGCACGCCGCTCGCCACGGCGTTGCTGTACGCCTCGCAAATGGCCATGCCCGAGCGCAGCCGCGACGACCTCGGCCGTTGTGCCGAGAAGACGGTCTCCAGCCTCAAGCAACTGGACCGGCTCGTGAACGACATGCTCGCCTTCGCGCAGGGCGGCGCGGCCCGGGAAAACGTGAGCGTGAGCGCCCTGCTCGAGCAGGTGGCGCAGTGGCTGCGGCCGGCCATGCGGCACGGCGTGCGGCTGACCATCCGCACCCAGGCGCCGAATTTGACGGTGCGCGCCAATGCGCCGTCGCTGGTCTCGGCGGTGCTCAATCTCGCCACCAACGCGCTGCAGGCCGCCCGGGGGGATCTGGATCTGGAACTGCTGGCCCGGCGCTGCGGCGGTCGCGCGCAGATCGTGGTCAGCGACAACGGACCCGGCATACCGCCCCAGGTGCGGGACCGCATCTTCGAACCCTTCTTCACCACCCGCGCGCAGGGCAACGGCATCGGTCTCGCCATCGTCAAGTCCGTGATCGAGGCGCATCACGGCAGCGTGCATCTGGCCGAGTCGGGTCCGGGCGCCACCTTCGTGATCGATCTACCCGCAGAGGATGCCCAATGAACAATCTGACCGAGTCGGTGTTGATCGTCGAGGACGACGCGGCGCTGCGCGAGGCGCTGATGGACACGCTGCGCGCGGCCGGTCTCGCCGCGATCGAGGCGTGCGATGCCGCTGCCGCGTTGCAGCTGCTCGAGACGGAAGAGATCGCCCTGGTGATCTCCGACGTGCAGATGCCGGGACTCAACGGCTACCAGCTCCTGACCTGCATCAAACGCATGCGGCCCGACCTGCCGGTGGTGCTGATGACGGCCTACGGCACGGTGGCGCAGGCCGTCTCGGCCATGCGGGAGGGCGCGACGGACTACATCGTGAAACCGTTCGATGCGCAGGCGCTGATCGACATGGCCCGGCGCCAGCTCGGCGCGCGCGTGAAGCTCACCGACATGGTGGCGACCGACCCGGAATCCAAACGGGTGGTGGCGCTGGCGCGCAAGATGGCGGAGACCGACGCCACCGTGCTCATCACGGGCGAGAGCGGCACGGGCAAGGAGGTTTACGCGCGATTCGTGCGCGATCATTCCGAGCGGGGCGAGAAACCCTACGTCGCGATCAATTGTGCGGCCATACCCGACAACATGCTCGAAGCGACGCTGTTCGGCTACGAAAAGGGCGCCTTCACCGGCGCGGCCGCGGCGCATGCCGGCAAGTTCGAGCAGGCGCAGGGTGGCACGCTGCTGCTGGATGAGATCTCCGAGATGGACCTGGGCTTGCAGGCCAAGATCCTGCGCGTGCTGCAGGAGCGCGAGGTCGAGCGGCTGGGTGGCACGCGCACCATCCATCTGGACGTGCGGGTGATCGCCACGTCGAATCGCGACCTGCCCGAAGAAGTGCGCGCCGGGCGTTTTCGCGCCGACCTCTACTACCGCCTCAACGTCATGTCGCTGCGTCTGCCCGCGCTGCGCGAACGCCGCGGCGACATCCTGCCGCTGGCCCGCCGCGCCATCCAGGGCTGCGTGCGCGGCGGCCAGGTGGCGCCCACGCTGGCCGCGGACGCGGAGGCGAAGCTGCTGCAGTACCCGTGGCCGGGCAATGCCCGCGAATTGACCAACATCGTCCAGCGCGCGGCG
>CAZZWZ010000266.1:0-5536 GCA_964657955.1 uncultured Steroidobacteraceae bacterium | reverse complement strand
CGGCGGGGGCGGGGGCGGGGGCGCCGGCGGAGGCCGGGGCCGCGGCGGGTGCGGATGCGGCGGACGCCACCGCGGCGGAAGCTGGGGCGGGCGCGGCGGGCGCGCCATTGGGCTACGCCATCGCGCAATTGCACGGCGCGTACATTCTGGCGCAGACCGCGGACGGCATCGTGCTCGTGGACATGCACGCGGCGCACGAGCGCGTGTTGTACGAGGGTCTGAAGAAACTCTTGGCGGGCGATACGGCGCAACAGCCGCTGTTGGTGCCCGAGATCCTGCACGTGACGGTGGCGTACGCCGAGGCCGCCGAGAGGCATGCCGACGAGTTCGCGGCGGTGGGCTTCGACGTGACGCGCCTGGCGCCGGACCAGCTGGCGCTGCGGGCGGTGCCGGTGCTGCTGGCCAAACGCGATCCGGCGAGCGTTCTGCGGGACGTGCTGTCGGACCTCGTGGACACGGGGGAGAGCCGGCAGGTCGAAGAATCGATCAACCACCTGCTCGGCACCATGGCGTGCCATGCTGCGGTGCGCGCGAAACGCATCCTGTCCCTGCCGGAAATGAACGCGTTGCTGCGCCAGATGGAGCGCACCGAGCGGGCGGATCAGTGCAATCACGGGCGCCCGACCTGGGTGCGGCTGTCCTTGCAGGATCTCGACCGGCTGTTCATGCGCGGCCGGTAATGAATTCTCCGGCGACGCGCCGTGCGGTGTTCCTCATGGGTCCGACGGGCGCGGGCAAGTCCGCGCTCGCGGTCGAACTGGCGCGCGCGGCGCCCTTCGAGATCGTGAGCGTGGATTCGGCGCAGGTCTACCGCGGCATGGATATCGGTACCGCGAAACCCGATGCGCAGGCGCGGCACGGCGTGCCGCACCATTTGATCGACATCCGCGATCCGGAGAGCCGCTATTCGGCGGGCGATTTCCTGCTCGATGCGGTCGCTGCCGCGGAGGACATCCGGCGCCGCGGCCGGCTGCCGCTGTTCGTTGGCGGCACCATGCTGTACTTCCATGCGCTCACGGCCGGCATTGCGGACCTGCCCGAGGGCGACCCTGGGGTGCGCGCCGAACTCGATGCGCGCGCGGCCGTCGCGGGCTGGCCGGCACTGCACGCGGAGCTCGCCGCCGTCGACCCGGAGGCGGCCGCGCGCATCCATGGCCACGATGCGCAGCGCATTCAACGGGCGCTCGAAGTGCACCGGCTGACGGGCGTGCCCATTTCCCGGCTGCAGCGGGTGCGAAGCCCGGTGTATGCCGACGCGGAGGTGGTGGAGATCGCGGTGGCGCCGGCCGACCGGACGCTGCTGCACCAGCGCATCGATGCCCGCTTCCGCGCCATGATGGAGGCCGGTTTCGCGGCCGAGGTGAGGGGGTTGCGCGAAAGAAGCGGCCTGACCGCGGAACATTCATCCATGCGGGCGGTCGGATATCGGCAGATATGGCGCCATCTTGCCGGACAATGCGATTTGGATGCAGCAGTGGACCAGGCGATCGCGGCGACGCGACAGCTGGCCAAGCGCCAGTTCACCTGGCTCCGGGCCCGTCCAAGGGTGCGGTGGGTTGATTCTGCCCAGCGCGGCGCAATATCTTCGATCCGGGCTGCACTGGCCGACGGCGGATTACCGGGTTGGTCCGGGTAACACCACCGAAGTGGCTGTGCTAGCATTCAAGTTGCATGTGCAACGTGCCGCAGGGATGTGACACCGCTGCAACCGACACTAAAAACAAGGAGCTCTCCCATGGCCCGTGGCCAGTCCCTGCAGGATCCATTTCTCAATGCCCTGCGTAAAGAACGCGTGCCCGTCTCGATTTATCTGGTGAACGGCATCAAACTGCAAGGGCAGATCGATTCGTTCGATCAGTTCGTGGTGTTGCTGAGGAACAGCGTGAGTCAGATGGTTTACAAGCATGCGATTTCGACGGTGGTACCGGCCCGTAACGTGCGGCTGCCCACCGGTGAGGACGGCGAAGTCTCGGAACCTGCCGTTGTCGAATGAGCGGATCGTGCATGACGATCGGCTCGTGAAGGCCGGCCGCGTCCTGGACGTGGGCCGGCCGGTGAACGGCCTCGTGGCTGCAGCGTCGTACGCGGCGGACCCGCAACCCCATTCGATCCGGCGGCGCCCTGCAGCTGTTTGAACGCCCGCGGGGCGGCGAGCGGGCCATCCTGGTCGGCGTGGGCGTCGGACATCCGGTGGACCCCAATGACACCGCCGAATTCAAAGCGCTGGCCGCGTCCGCCGGCGCCCTGGGCGTGGGCGTGGTGCTGGCGGCGCGCGCGCGACCGGACCCGCGGTACTTCGTGGGCTCGGGCAAGGCCGAGGAGATCCGGCTGCTCGCGGAGGAGCAGGGGGCCGACGTGGTGCTCGTCGACCAGGCGTTGTCGCCGAGCCAGGAACGCAACCTGGAAAAGCTCACCAACCGTCGAGTTTTGGATCGCAACGGCTTGATCCTGGACATTTTTGCGCAACGCGCCCGAAGCTTCGAAGGCAAGTTGCAGGTGGAACTCGCGCAACTGTCGCATCTGGCCAGCCGGCTCACGCGGGGCTGGACCCACCTTGAACGACAGAAGGGCGGCATCGGCTTGCGAGGCCCCGGCGAAACCCAGTTGGAGACCGACCGTCGCTTGATCGGCAAGCGCATTCGCACGCTCAAGGCGCGGCTCGAGAAACTCGCGCGTCAGCGCGATACCAGCCGTCATGTGCGGCGCGAAATCCCGGTGCCGACGGTCTCCCTGGTGGGATATACCAACGCCGGCAAATCCACGCTGTTCAACGCGCTCACCGGCGCCGCGACCTTCGTCGCCGACCAGCTGTTCGCGACGCTCGATCCGACGGTGCGGCGGGTGGAGCTGGACGGCGTCGGCGAGGTCGTGCTCGCGGACACGGTGGGCTTCGTGCGCGCGCTGCCGCACGAGCTGGTGGCCGCCTTCCGCTCCACGCTGCTGGAGGCGCGCGAAGCCGACCTGCTGCTGCACGTGGTCGACGCCGGCGATCCGCTGCGCGACGAGCGCATCGAACAGGTGCGGGAGGTGCTGCGCGGCATCGGCGCGGGCGAGTCGCGCGAGCTGGTGGTGTTCAACAAACTCGATCTGGCGACGCCCGGGCAACTGCCCGAAGGGCCGCGCATCGTCATGGGTGCCGACGGCGTGGCCACCCAGGCGTGGGTGTCGGCGGTCACCGGTGCCGGCCTCGCGGAACTGAAGGACGCGATGGCGCATGCGGTGCGTCCGCACCAGGTGCGGCGCACGCTGCACCTGGGACTTGCGGCGGCGGCGGTGCGCTCGGACCTCTACCGGCGCAACGCCGTGCGCGCCGAACGCCAGTGCGACGACGGCAGCTGGGAGTTGGACGTCGAACTCGATTCGACGGAGGTGGCCAAACTGCTGGGCGGTCGGGGCGTGTCCCTGATCGAGGACACGGACCGCAGACAGCGCGTGGCATAGGCGATCGGCGGCACCGCCGACGGCGGCATGGCCGATTGGTGGCATCACCGATTGTGGGTGCCGGCCCTTCGGCTGCTAGACTATGCGGCTGCTCACGAACGAAACATAGTATCCGCAACGCATAGGCAGTAGGCATGGCTTGGAACGAACGCGGCGGCGAGAAGCGCAATCCCTGGCATCGCCCCTTCCGATCGCAGAACGATCTGGACGACGTGCTGCGCAACCTGCAGCGGCGCCTCTCCGCCCTGCTCGGACGCGGCGGCGGCGCGGGCGTCGGCGGACAGCGGCCGGCGAATTTCGGCAAGGGGTTGGGCAGCGCGCTGGCGTTGATCGCCGTCGTCTGGGTGGGAAGCGGCATCTACCGCGTCGATGCACAGGAGCGTGCCGTGATCCTGCGCTTCGGCAAGTACGAACACACCACCGGCCCCGGCTACAACTGGCACCTGCCGTGGCCCGTGGAGCGCAAGATCATCGTCAACGTCTCGCGTCAATACAGCGTGACCGACGATGCCAGCATGCTCACCGCGGACACCAATCTGGTCGAGGTGAAGTCCGCCGTTCAATACGTGCAGCCCGATCCGATCAAGCTGTTGTTCAAGGTCCGCGACGTCGAGGAGACCCTGAGCCAGGTCAGCGAGAGCGCCATGCGCGAGGCGGTGGGTCAGGCTTCGCTCGACAAGGCGCTGGCGTTCGATCCTTCCATCACCGACCGCGCCCGCGTGCTGCTGCAGCGGACGCTCGACAGCTACGACATGGGCATCCGCATCCTGAGCGTCAATCTCACCGACGTGAACGTTCCCGACGCGGTGCAGGATGCGCAGCGCGACGCCATCAAGGCGGACAAGGATCGCCAGCGCTACCAGCAGGAGGCCGAGCTGTACCGCAACGACGTGCTGCCGCGGGCGCGCGGCGAGGCCGCCAAGGAGCTGCAGGATGCCGAGGCGTACCGGCTCCAGGTGCTCGCCCTGGCGCAGGGTGAAACGGCGCGCTTCGACCAGGTGCTGGAGCAATACGACCGCGCGCCGGCGGTGACCCGCGAGCGCATGTATCTCGACACCATGGGCAACGTCTACAAGAATTCCCGCAAGGTGCTCATCGACACCAAGAACGGCAACAACATGATGTATCTGCCCCTGGACAAGCTGATCACGTCGGGTTCGCAATCCATCAGCATGCCGAACGACACCATGACTGTGGCGCCGATCCGCGCGCCCGAGGTGCAGGTCAGCCCGGTCGAGGACCCGGCGCGCGCGCGGGGGGTGCGATGATGCAGAACCGGCTGCTCTACATCCTGCTGGGACTGGTCGCGGCGATCCTCGTCATCCGTGCGAGCGTCTTCACCGTCACGGAAGGCAAGCTCGCCATCAAATCCATCGGCGGCGAAATCGTCGATTCCGACATATCGCCCGGATTGCATTTCCGCATGCCCATCGTCGAGGAGGTGGCCCTCTTCGACAAGCGCATCATCACGCAGCTGTACCCGGCCGAACGGTTCCTGACCCGCGAGCAGGAACAGCTCAACGTGGACTTCTACGTCAAATGGCGCATCAGCAACCTGCGCCGCTACTACGAATCGACGGGCGGCACCGAGGACGTGGCCAACGCCCGCCTGGGCGAGACCATCAAGGACAGCATCAAGAGCGTGGTCACGCAGCGTTCCTTGCAGCAGGTCATCACCGCCGACCGGACGGAATTCACCGACGCGATGATGAAAAATGCGCGGCCGGCCGCCGAGCAGCTCGGCGTGCAGTTGGTGGACGTGCGCATCACCAAGATCGACCTGCCGCAGCAGGTGCGCGATTCGGTGTTCGACCGCATGCGGGCGAGCTTCAAGGCGCAGGCGGCGAAGCTGCGGGCGGAGGGCATCGAGACCGCGGAACGCACGCGTGCCGAGGCGAACAAGCAGCAGACCGAGACCCTGGCGGACGCGGCGCGCCAGGCGGCGCAGATCCGCGGGCAGGGCGACGCATCGGCCAGCGAGGTGTACGCCAAGTCGTACTCGAAGAACGCCGAGTTCTACAGCTTCTACCGCAGCATGCAGTCGTACCGCGAGTCGGTGGGCACCCAGGGAGATGTGCTGGTGGTCGCGCCCGAC
>CAZZWZ010000265.1:0-5575 GCA_964657955.1 uncultured Steroidobacteraceae bacterium | reverse complement strand
CGCGCCGCTCTCGTCATCGCCGGCGCCGCGCGCGCCGCTGCTGGCACGCGCGGGCTGAACGCCGGCTACAGATTGCCGATCATGAGATCGGCGAACCGGCTGCACTTGACCTCGGTGGCGCCGTCCATCAACCGCGCAAAATCGTAGGTCACCGTCTTCTGCGCGATGGTCTTGTCCATGGCGCCGATGATGGCGTCCGCGGCCTCCAGCCATCCCATGTAGCGCAGCATCATCTCGCCCGACAGGATCACGGAGCCGGGGTTGACCTTGTCCTGATCGGCATATTTCGGCGCCGTGCCGTGCGTGGCTTCGAACACCGCATGACCCGTCATGTAATTGACGTTGCCACCCGGCGCGATCCCGATGCCGCCCACCTGCGCGGCGAGCGCGTCGGAGATGTAATCGCCGTTGAGGTTCATGGTGGCGATCACGTCGAACTCGTCGGGGCGCGTCAGGATCTGCTGCAGCGTGATGTCGGCGATGGCATCCTTGATGATGATCCGGCCGGCCTGCTTGGCGGCGCCCATCTCGTCGTTGGCGGCCTTCTCGCCCTTCGCGGATTTGGTCCGCTCCCACTGCTCCCAGGTGTACACCGCATCGGGAAACTCCCGCTCGGCCAGCTGGTAGGACCAGTTGCGAAACGCACCTTCGGTGAATTTCATGATGTTGCCCTTGTGCACGATGGTCACGCTCTTGCGCTTGTTCGCGATGGCATACTCGATGGCGGCGCGGAACAAGCGTTCGGTGCCCTCGCGCGAGGCGGGCTTCAGGCCGATCCCGGAGCTTTCGGGGAACCGGATCTTCGCGTATTGCTTCGGGAAATGCTGCTTGAACAGCTCGAGGAATCTGCGCTCGTCCGCGCTGCCGGCCTCGAACTCGATGCCGGCGTAGATGTCCTCCGTGTTCTCGCGGAAGATCGTCATGTCGACCTTGTCCGGCGATTTGACGGGCGAGGGCACGCCCTTGAACCAGCGCACCGGCCGCAGACACACGTACAGGTCCAGCAACTGCCGCAGGGCGACGTTGAGCGAACGGATGCCGCCGCCCACCGGCGTGGTCAGCGGCCCCTTGATGGAGACCAGGTAATCGCGGCACGCGGTGACGGTCTCGTCCGGCAGCCACGTGTTGTAAGCCTTGTTGGCCTTCTCGCCGGCGAACACTTCCATCCAATGGATCTTCCGCTTGCCGCCGTAGGCCTTCTGCACGGCCGCGTCGAACACGCGCACGCTGGCACGCCAGATGTCCCGGCCGGTGCCGTCGCCCTCGATGAACGGGATGATGGGCTGATCGGGCACGTGCAGTTTGCCGCCGCTGATGGTGATCTTCTCGCCGCCCACCGGGACCTGTAGGCTGAAGGACTTGGCTTCGGACATGGCTTCACTCCTGTAAAATCGGGCGCAATGCTAGCATGCGCGCCCGGAGGACCGCATTGCGTACGTTGACATCCACCCCCGCGAAAGACGGCTTTCGAATGCCCGCGGAATTCGAGCGTCACGCGGGTTGCTGGATGCTGTGGCCCGAGCGCCCCGACACCTGGCGCGACGGCGCCAGACCGGCCCAGCGGGCGTTCGCGGCCGTTGCCGAGGCCATCGCCACCGGCGATCCCGTCACCGTCGGCGCGTCGGCGGCGCAGTTCCACAACGCGCGGGCACGGCTGGGTCCGCACATCCGCGTGGTCGAGATGAGCACCAACGATGCCTGGATCAGGGACAGCGGCCCCACCTTCGTGGTGGATGCCAGGGGCCGGCGACGCGGCGTTGACTGGACCTTCAACGCGTGGGGCGGACTGCACGGCGGCCTGTACTTTCCCTGGGACCGGGACGACGAAGTGGCGCAGAAGGTGCTCGAGATCGAAGGCGACGAGCGCTACCGCACGTCCTTCGTCCTCGAGGGCGGCGCCATTCACGTCGACGGCAAGGGGACGTGCCTGACCACCGAGGAGTGTCTGCTGAATCCGAACCGCAACGGGGAGCGCTCGCGCACCGACGTCGAGGCCGAGCTGCGGCGCTATCTGGGGGTGACCACGGTCATCTGGCTGGGCAAGGGCGTGCATCTGGACGAGACCGGGGGCCACATCGACGAACTCGCGTGTTTCACCGCGCCGGGTCACGTGGCGCTCACCTGGACGGAGGACCGTGCGGACCCGCAGTACGACATCTCGCACGATGCCTACGAGCGCCTGCGGCGGGCGCGCGATGCGCGGGGTCGGGCGCTCACCGTTCACAAGATTCATCAGCCCGGCCCTCTGTACATGACGGCGGCGGAAGCCGCGGGCGTGGACGGTCGCCCGGGCACCCGGCCGCGGTCCGCCGGGGAGCGGCTGCCGGCCTCGTACGTCAATTTCTACATCGCGAACAAATGCGTGGTGATGCCGCTGTACGAGGAGCGCTGGGACGCCGCGGCCGTGCGCACGCTGCGACGGTTGTTCCCGGGCCGGCGCGTCATCGGCGTGCCCACCCGCGAGGTGCTGCTGGGGGGCGGGAACATCCATTGCATCACCCAGCAGGTACCGCGGTCGGCGGCCGGTTAGGGCGCGAAATGGAACTTTGCCGGGCGCAGGCTCTCGAATGCCATTATTCTACGCGCCTCGAGCGTCAAGCCGCCGACTCATACTGGAATCCGTAGTGCATTCATTCTTTGACCTTCGTCGAGCGGCGCGTCGCGCCCTGGCCCTGCTGGCGTGCGGCACCGCGTTCTTCGCGGCCGGCTGCCACAACAACAATCTGGCCAGCGGCTACGGCGAGGTGTGGGTCACCCTCACCGACAGTCCGGGGGATTTCACCAGCTACATCGTGAACGTGGATTCGGTGACCCTGACCCGCAACGACGGCGCGGTGGTCACCGCGCTGGCCACCGTCGAGACCGTGGACTTCGCCAAGCTCAACAGCGTCGCCGAACTCTGGGGCACGGCCACCATTCCGGTGGGCACCTACGTGTCGGCGAGCATCACGCTCGACTACACGGCGGCGAACACCACCACCAGCAACAACATCAGCGTCCTGGTCAACGGCCTGCCGCAGCGGGCCAATGTGGTGGACGTCAACGGGGCCCAGATCACGACCAAGACCATCAACGTGATTCTGGATCCCGCGCACCCGCTGGTGATCCCGGCCACGTATGCCACCACGTCGGCGCAGCGCCTGGCGTTCGATTTCAACCTGGCCGCGTCGAACACCGTGAATCTGTCCACGAGTCCGGCCACCGTCACCGCCAACCCGTACCTCACGGCGAGCATCGCGCCGCCGGACAACAAGATGATCCGCGTCCGCGGTCCGCTCATCAATTCGAGCGTGACCCTGGGCACCTTCACCGTGTACGTGCGGCCCTTCTACGACGAGATCAACAGTCTGGGTTCGCTCACCCTGTTCACCTCGCCCACCACCATCTACACCCTGAACGGCGTGGCGAGCGTGGGCACGCCGGGGTTGACGCAGCTGTCGCAATCGTCGGCGGGCTCCACCGAGACGGCGACGTATGCGACGTACGAACCCACGGCCACGCCCACCGCCACCGCCGGCATCTACCATGCCAAGTACGTGGTGGGCGGAAGCACGCTGGAGGACGTCTACACGCAGGGCCTGGAGGGCGACGTGGTGGCGCGGGTGAGCAACGTGCTGCAGGTGCGCGGCGCGACCCTGCAGTTGAACGACGGCACGTCGAGCTACAACGTGGCCGATGCCTTCGTCACCATCGGGCCGAGCACCATCGTCACGGTCGACGATCAGACCGCGTTCACCGGGCTCAACTACAACTCCGTGGCCGTGGGCCAGCACGTGATCGTGCGCGGCATCTACAGCCTGCCGAACAACGTGGTCAACATCGACGCCACCGGCGCCTCGAGCACCAACACCGGCTCGGTGCGCCTGAAATCGACGCATCTGTGGGGGTCCATCATCTCCTCGACCGCGGGCAACCTGCTGCTCAATCTGCAGACCATCAGTGACTGGCCGGTGGCCGATTTCGCCTTCGCCGGCAACGGCGCCACGGCCGCATCCAATCCCACCGCCGCGAATTTCACGGTGAACACCGGCGCCATCGTCCTGCCCGATACCACCGCGGGCGACCCGGTGTTCGTCGACGGCCTGGTGGCCCCGTTCGGCACGGCGCCGCCCGATTTCACGGCCACGGCGGTCAACAGCGAATTGTCCGTGCAGTCGGTGGGGGCGGTGGCGCCCAGCCTCACCTGCGGCCAGGGGGTGCTCGACTGCATGCCGGCGAGCCTGCGGGTGTACTTCAGCGCACCGGGCACCAGCACACCGTTCACGGCGCTGTCGAGCACGGGCTTGGCCATCAATCTGGCGGATGCGCACTACGTGCTCGGCGAGATTCGCATCGGCGCGGAGAGCATCGATCTGAAGGGCCTGCCGGGCAGTCCGCAGATCGTCGCCACGGCCGCCCCCGCGCCCGTGACCGCGACGGCCACCGGCACGGGCTCGGTGCCGCAGACGCTGCCCCCGGTGTTCCTGCCCGAGTATTCCTACGGCAATCCGCTGACCACGGTGTCGGAGTCGGCGACGGTGGGCATCAACGTGTTCAGCGCCTTTTCGACCTTCGCCACCGACGTGACCACGGCGCTCGCGACCACGCCGGCGCTGCAGGTCGAGGCGCGCGGCACCTACAACCGCTCCACCAATACCTTTAACGCCATCAGCGTCAACGTCGTGCTCTAGACTATGCCCCCATGTTGGGGACGCAGCGTTCACCAAGTGGGGCCCGGGCCGCGGCGATTGCCGCCGTCTGGCTGGCGTTGCTGGCCGGCCCTGCTCGGGCAGCGGTCGTAGGCGCACAGCCGCAGCCGTCGCCGCCGCAACCGACGCAGTCGCAGCCGTCACGCGCGCCGCCGGCGCCCCTGCCCATCCGTCCGCGCATCTGCCTGGTGCTGTCGGGCGGCGGCGCGCGCGGCATCGCGCACATCGGCGTCCTGCGGGTGCTCGAAGAGCTGAGAATTCCCATCGATTGCATCGCCGGCACCAGCATGGGTGCGGTGGTGGGCGGCCTGTACGCGAGCGGCATGAGCGCGCAGGACATCGACCGGACCATGCGTTCGGTGGATTGGGAGGAGGCGTTCCGCGACAGTCCGCCGCGCCGGGACCTCGCATTCCGCCGCAAGCAGGACGACCGGAATTTTTTGGTGCGCCTGCCGCTGGGCCTCAAGCACGGCCAGATCCTCCTGCCCAAGGGATTCATCCAAGGCCAGAAACTGCAGGAGACGCTGCGCCAGCTGACCCTGGAATTCAGCAACACCACCGATTTCGACCGCCTGCCCACGCCGTTCCGGGCCGTGGCGACCGATTTGGAATCGGGCGGCGCGGTGTTGCTCGACCAGGGCGATCTGGCCATCGCCATGCGGGCCAGCATCTCGGCGCCGGGCGTGTTCGCCCCGGTGGATTACCAGGGACATCTGCTGGTCGACGGCGGACTCGCCGAGAACCTGCCCATCGACGTGGCGCGCTCCATGAACGGCGACATCCTCATCGTGTCGGACGTGAGCTTTCCGCTCCAGGATCGCACCCAGCTCGACTCGGCGTTGACCATTTCGAATCAGATGCTGGCCATCCTGGTGCGCAAGGACTCC
>CAZZWZ010000264.1:0-5587 GCA_964657955.1 uncultured Steroidobacteraceae bacterium | reverse complement strand
CCCCGAAAACCAACCTCTGATGCCGCATGCTTGATTTCGGATTCTCGGAAATCCTGCTCACGTCGGCCATCGCGCTGGTGGTGCTCGGTCCGGAGCGGCTCCCCCGCGTGGCCCGGCAGGTGGGCAACTGGATGGGGCGCGCACGCGCCATGGCGCGCCAGTTGAGCGAGCAGCTCGAACGCGAAGTCAGCGCCGAAGATTTCCTCAAGGAGCAGACCAAGGCCGCCGCCGCGCAGAAACGCATCGCGCCCGCCCAGACCATGCAGACGCCGCCGACGGCGCCCCCGCAGGGTTCACCGTCGCAGGTGTTGCCCACGGACGTGCTTTCCGGGGCGACGCAGCAGGCGCGGAACGAGCCGGTGCCCGATCTGCACGCCATACCGCCCGACGCGGAGCCACCCGGCACGGCGCCCGCGCCTCACGAACCTCCCCGCTCGCCGCCCAATGAATGAACCCGGCGAACCGGGCGATCTCGCCGAAGGTACGCTGATATCGCATTTGCTCGAGTTGCGCGATCGGTTGCTCAAGGCCATGCTCGCCGTGGGAATCTGTTTCGTGCCCTGCGCGCTGTACATGAATCAGCTGTTCACCTTCGTGGCCGAACCGCTGAAACGCAAGCTCCCGCCGGGCGCCACGTTGATCGCCACCAGCGTGGTGGCCCCCTTCACGGTTCCCTTCAAGCTGGCGCTGGTGCTCGCCATCGGCCTGGCCATCCCGTGCGTTCTATACCAGGCGTGGGCGTTCGTGGCGCCTGGTTTGTACCGCCACGAGAAAAAATTGGCGGTGCCCCTGCTGCTCTCCAGCGTGGTGCTCTTCTACCTGGGCGCCGCATTCGCCTACTACGCAGTGTTTCCCGTGATGCTGAGCTTCTTCGTCGCGACCACCCCCAACGGGGTGCAGATGATGACCGACATGGGCAGTTATCTGGACTTCATCATGATCTTGCTGCTCGCCTTCGGCGCGGCGTTCGAGGTGCCCGTGGCGACGGTGCTTCTGGTGTGGACGGGATTCGTGAACATCAAGACGCTGCGGAAGAACCGCGGCTTCGTGCTGCTGGGAATCTTCATCTTCGCCGCGTTCGTGACGCCGCCCGATGCCATCTCGCAGAGTGCGATGGCGGTGCCCATGTACTTTCTGTACGAAATCGGGATCGTGATGGCGGGACTCCTGCTCAAGGACAAGATTGCGGCACGCGCCAGGGATGAAGCCGAGGCGGAGCGCGGAGCCGGAGCTCGATGACCGGAACGTTTTTCGGACAGCCGCGCGGACTGGCCACCCTGTTCCTCACCGAGATGTGGGAACGGTTCACGTTCTACGGCATGCGTGCGCTGCTGGTGCTGTTCCTCGTGAGCCAGGTGTCGGCCGGCGGCTTCGGACTCGACGACAGGACGGCGGTGGCCATCTACGGGCTGTACAACGCGGCCGTGTACCTGGCGGCGTTGCCGGGCGGCTGGATCGCGGACCGGCTGATCGGTGCGCAGCAGGCGGTGCTCTGCGGCGGCGTCGCCATCGCGCTGGGCAACGCCATGCTGGCGCTGTCCACCTCGCCCCGCGTCTTCTACCTGGGGCTGGCCGTGATCGCGATCGGCGTGGGGTTGCTCAAGCCGAACGCGAGCGCGATCGTCGCGGATCTGTATCCGGAGGGCGGGGCGCGCCTGGATTCCGGTTTCACGGTGTTCTACATCGGCATCAATGCGGGGGGATTCCTGGGACCGCTGGTCACCGGCGAGGCGCAGATTTTATTCGGCCCCCGGGCCGGCTTCGCCGCGGCGGCCTTGTTCATGGCCCTGGGGGTGCTGCAATTCTGCCTCACGCGGCGGCATCTCGGCGACGCCGGCCGCCACGTTCCGCGCACGTCGCGCCGCAGCCACTGGTGGTCCCTGTGGGGGGTGGCGGCATTGGCGGCGCTGCTGCTGGCGGCCGTCAGCCTGGGGTTCGTGCCCGTGGACGCCGTGGGGCTGGCGCACGCCGCTGCCTACGTCATCGTCGCCATGGCCTTGCTGTATTTCCTGTATTACTTTTTCTTCGCCGGCCTCACCCGGGAAGAGCGCAGGCGCGGCGTCGTTCTCGCGGTGCTGTTCGTCGGATGCGCGCTGTTCTGGTCGGGGTTCGAGCAGGCCGGCTCGTCGATGAACCTGTTCGCGCAACGCTACACGGACCGGTTCGTCGGTTGGCTCGATTTCACGATTCCCGCCAGCTGGTTCCAGTCGCTGAATTCCCTGTTCATCTTCGTGTTCGCGCCGTTCTTCGCCTGGTTGTGGATCGCGCTGGCCAGGCGCAATCTGAACCCGTCGGCACCCGCCAAGTTCGCCATCGGGGTCATGTTGATGGGGTCGGGATTCCTGCTGATGGCGGGCGGCGCCGCCGTGGCCGCCACGGGCGCGAAGGTTCTGCCCTACTGGCTGATCGTGACGTATCTGCTGCACACCTTCGGGGAACTTTGCCTGAGCCCCGTCGGGTTGAGTTACTACACGAAGCTTGCGCCCAAGCGCTTCGTCGGCCAGATGATGGGCATGTGGTTTTTGGCCATGTCGTTGGGTAACCTCACCGCGAGCGTGATCGCGGGGGACTTCGACGCAAACCACGTGGCAGCCATGCCGGGCCAGTACCTGCACATCGTCTACTTTTCGGTGGGCCTGGGTGCCGCCCTGCTGATCGTCAGCCGACCGGTGAGGAAATTGATGGGCGACATACGATGACACCCGCGCAAAAGGCCGCGCCGCAATTCACGGTGAAGGCCATCCTGCTCTCCATCGTGCTCACCGTGATCCTGGCCTCCGCGAACGCCTATGTCGGATTGTTCGCCGGCATCACGGTGGCCACGGCGATTCCCGCCGCCGTGATCTCCATGGCGGTGCTGCCGCTGTTCGGCAAGACCAACATTCTCGAGAACAACATCGTGGCCACGGGTGCGTCGGCGGGCACGTCGATATCCGCCGGTGCGATCTTCACGTTGCCGGCGCTGATCCTGCTGCACCACTGGACCACGTTCCAATATGGCTGGACGCTGGCCATCGTCGGCCTGGGCGGCCTGCTCGGCGTGTTGTTCTCCGTGCCGCTGCGCCGCACGCTCATCATAGAGCAGAAGCTGCAATTTCCCGAAGGCGTGGCCGCGGCCGAAGTGCTCAAGGTGGGCGCCAATCCCGGCCTGGGCGCGAAGACCCTGGGCCTCGCCACCGTGGCGGGCGGTCTGTTCAAGCTGCTCACCTCGGGACTTCGGCTGTTGCCCGAGACGTTCACGGCCCAGGGGTTCGTGGGAACCCGCGGCATCGCATATTTCGGCTACGGGTTTTCGCCGGCCCTGCTGGCCGTGGGGTACATCGTCGGCCTGAACGTGGCCATCTTGATCGCGGGCGGCGGCCTGCTTTCGTGGTGGGTGGCCATCCCGATCTACAACGCGTTCCTCTACCAGCACGATCCCGTGCTGCTGCAGCATCTGGCCGGACTCGGCCCCGAGGACGCGGCGTTCGCCATCTGGCGCGCGCAGGTTCGCTACATCGGCGTGGGCTGCATGCTGACGGGCGCATTCTGGGCGTTGTGGTCCCTGCGCCGGTCCCTGTGGTCCGCCGTGCGCAGCGGTCTGAAGGTGAGCGGCGCCGGCGCAGCCGACGTGCCGCACACCGAACGGGATCTGCCCATGGGGGCGGTCCTGCTGTGCATCGCGCTGTTCGTGGTGCCCCTGTTCGTCCTCTATTACCTGGTGGTGGGCAGCATCGGCGTCAGCCTCGCCATGGCCGTCATCATGATCGTGGCCGGCTTTCTGTTCTCCTCGGTGAGCGGCTACATGGCGGGCTTGGTGGGCTCGTCGAACAATCCCGTCTCGGGGATCACGATCTGCACCATCCTGTTCGCATCGCTGGTGCTGATGTGGTTTCTCGGCGGCACCTCGTCCGTCGGCGCGGTGGCCGTGGTGTTCATCGGCGCCGTCGTCTGCAATGCGGCGGCCGTCGCGGGCGACAATCTCCAGGATCTGAAGGCGGGACAGCTGGTGGGTGCCACGCCGTGGCGGCAGCAGGTGATGCTCTGCGTGGGCGTGGTCGTCAGCGCCGCCGTCATGGCGCCGGTCATGAACGTTTTGTTGTTCGCCTACGGCATCGGCGAGCCCGCGCATCCCGGCGTCAAAGCGTTGCCCGCGCCGCAGGCGAACCTGGTCAAATCGGTGGCGGAAGGCATGTTCGGCGGCACGCTGCCCACGGGCGCCATCACCATCGGCGTGGTGATCGGGGCGCTCATCATCCTGCTGGATCTGTACCTGAAGCGGCGCGGTTCGCGCTGGAGCGCCCCGGTGCTCGCCGTCGCCGTCGGCATCTATCTGCCCTTGGATGTCTCCACGCCCATTTTGGCCGGCGGCATCGTCGCCGACGTGGTCGATCGCTGGCACAAGGCGCGCAATCCCGGCCTCGACCACGAGAAGCTCAAACAGAACGGCATGCTGTTCGCCGCGGGCCTGATCACCGGCGAGGCCCTGGTGGGCATCTTCATCGCGATGTGCATCTGGATCAGCAAGAATCCCAACGTGTTGTCCGCGAAAGGCGAGCTTCCCGGCGGCCGCTGGTGGGCCGCGTTCATCCTGCTGGGACTGTGCGGCTGGATCTATCGCGCCGGAACGCCGCGTCGCGCCGTCTAGTCCGGCCGATGCCCGCCGATCCCCGCTTCTCGGCGAAGCTGTTCCTTTGCCTCGCGACCGTGTACGTGGTGTGGGGAACGACGTTCCTGGTCACCAAGATCGCGGTCGCGCATCTGCCCATTGCGGCGTATGCGGCAGTCCGCTTCCTCACGGCCGGGGCGGTGCTGGCGGCGGTGGCGCGGTTCATCCGAGGGGAGCCGTGGCCCAGCCGCCCGATCGACTGGCGACACGTCGTGGTGACCGGTTTCTTCATGGTCTTCCTCAACAACGGCCTGAATGCGTGGGCCATCCAGTACATCCCCACCAATCAGGCGGCGCTGCTGAACGGCACGGCGGCATTCTGGATCGCGGGCCTGGGCGTCTACGGACCGCGCGGGCACCCGCTCAGCCGGGCGGCGACCGTCGGGTTGCTCATCGGCTTTGCCGGCACGGCGCTCATGCTGGTGCCGCAGGACCCGGCGCATCGAGCGGCGTTGCCGGCTCAGGGAGGCGCACTGGGCGCCTGTTTCGCATTCTCCCTCGGCACGCTGTACTACCGCGGGATCGACACCGAGGTGCGCCCGCTCATGTTCATGGGGATGCAGCTGTGGTGCGGCGGCTGCATGTTGCTGGCGGTCGCCTTGATCCACGGTGATTTCGCACGCTGGACCTTCGACGCACCGGGAGTCGCCGCCTTGGGTTATCTGACCTTCGTGAGCTCCAGTCTGGCCTTCACCGCCTATGGCTGGCTCACCCGCAATGCCACGCCCGCGGCCATCGGCAGTTACAGCTACGTCAACCCGGCCATCGCGGCGTTCGTGGGCTGGCAGTTCCTCCATGAACACCTGTCGCGCCTGCAGCTCGTCGGCATGGTGGTCATCATCATCGGCGTATGCCTGCTGACCCTGCCCGGCAGCAGCCTGACCGATCCCAAGACCCTGGTCGAACCGAAGACTCAATGAATGCGGCCGGCCAGGTGCG
>CAZZWZ010000263.1:1223-5656 GCA_964657955.1 uncultured Steroidobacteraceae bacterium | reverse complement strand
CATCGTGTGGCCCGAGTCGGCATTGCCGGCGCTGGCCAACGATCTTCACGATTACCTGAACGACCTGCATGCCATGGCGCGCGCGCACGATGCCGATTTCGCCATCGGTCTCGTCAACTATGAAACGGCGACCCAACGTTATTTCAACGGGTTGCTGGTGATGAGCCGGACGGATGGTTGGTATTACAAGCGTCACCTGGTGCCGTTCGGCGAATACTTTCCCGTGCCGTCCTTCGTCCGCTCGTGGCTGCGTCTCATGAGCCTGCCCTACGACGACATTTCCGCGGGCGCGCCGCATCAGGCGGTGCTGCGGGCCGCGGGGCAGCCGCTGGGCCTGACCATCTGCTACGAGGACGCCTTCGGCAGCGAACAGCTGGACGTGCTGCGAGAGGCCACGCTCCTGATCAACGTCACCAACAATGCCTGGTTCGGCGACTCCACGGCACCGCACCAGCATCTGCAAATCTCCCGCATGCGCGCGCTGGAGGCCGGACGTTATCTGGTGCGCTCCACCAACGACGGGATCACGGCCGCCATCGATCCGCGCGGCAAGGTCGTCGCGCGCCTGCCGCAGTTCGCAGAGGCCGTGATGCGCGTGGACGTGCAGCCCATGACGGGCCTCACCCCCTATGCGCGGGTGGGCAATGCGCCGGTGGTGCTCGGCGCGCTGGGCATGCTGGCGTGGGCCGCATGGCGGCAACGGGACGGCTAGTCGACGGTGCGCCTGGCCGCCACCCAGGACTGGAACTCCGCATCCTCAAAGCGATAGGCGCCGTGGTCCACGCGGGCCATGAGCTGCACCCGGGGTCCGGTGAGCCGGCGGATGGAGGCGCGCGGCACGTTGGTGGTCGCGTCGGCCGATCCGAGCAACGCCTGCAATTGTTTGAGCGCCGCGGCGCCATAGAGGTCCTGCACGCCGCGCGCCGCCAGCAGCAGCACGGCCCGGTCGGTGCGATTCAACGCCTTCCAGGTCTTGGCGTAGTTCGTGTCGTCGTGCACCCGTGCCTTGGTGTAGGCCAGGGCGCGCTCGGCGCCCTGCGCCTGGTACATGACGTAGCGTTCGATGTACCAGCGGAAGAATTCCGGCGTTTCCTTCAAGGCGGCATAGGCGCCGAGGGCCTCGTCCAGCTTCAGCGGGTGTCTGGCCACCTTGGCGAGTTGCTTGACCATCGCGACGACGAATTCCCGGCCCAGCAAGGGGAAGGGTTCGACCGGAGCCCAGTTGTAGAAGGGCGCGGCCGCGCGCGAGAACATCTCGCGCAACGCCGCTTCGGAGGATCCCGCGAACAGCACCTTGATGCCGGCTTTGCGGATGTCCAGGCCGGCCCGCAGCGCGTGCGCCAGCTTCAAATGTTCGGGCGTGCCCAGCACCTGCGCCTCGTCGATCACCAGCAACAGCCGCTTCCTCGTCTTGTCGGCGGCCTGCAGCGCCGCCTGGACGGCGGGGACCGCCACTTTTTCCCGGTCGGCCAGTTCCACCTCCACCGAGCCTTCGATGCCCAGCGGCAGCTTGCCGCCGCCGGTGAGCTTTTGAATGGGCGAGTTCAGGTCCTCCCAGAATTTGCGCAACCCGCGCGGTCGCGTGGCCAGCAGGATGGCGGTGGCGAGCGCCTGCCCGGGATGGTCGCTCGAATCCCAGAGGTTGGTGTACGCCGTGAGGTAGCCGGACCGTGCGGCCGCGGGCAGCAGATCGTGTTTCAGGAACTCGGTCTTGCCCATGCGCCGGCGTGCGAACAATCCGCGGGCGGCGGTCAGCCCGAGTTCGAAGCCGTCCAGATAAGCCTGCGCCAGCTCCGGGCGGGGGAAATGCCATGGATCGGAGGGCGCGGTCACCCGACGGATTCTGACAGATTTTCGTCAATTGACAATGAGCTGTCAGAAACGGTCGGACGGCCGTGGTGCGGGCCTCGGGTGGGGGCGTGCGGGCCCGGGGCCAGGACGTGCCGGCGCTTCGAGGGGGTGAGGCGGCGTCCCGCGCAGCGTGCGCAACAGCTCGCCGGTTGCGGTCTCCAGCTGTTCGTCGCGACCCGCCGCCAGTGCCGCGGGCTGGTTCGTGACGTCGATGTCCGGCGTCGCACCCTGGTTCTCGATGATCCATTTCCCTCCCGGTGAGAAAAGAGCATCCTTCGGCACCGTGATGATGGTGCCGTCGATGAGCCGCCACGGCCCTTTGATGCCGCGCACGCCGCCCCACGTGCGTTCGCCGACGACGGTTCCCATTTTCCAGGCCGAGAAGTAGTAGGGAAATTGATCGCCGTCGGAAGCCGAGAAGACATTGATCACTACTGCGATCGCGGCCGGAGGCAGGGCGCCCGGCAACGTCGTGATTCCTCCCTCGCGATTCAGGAAGCCGCCGGCCAGGCGGCGCCGGAGCAATCCGAGCACCCACTGGCTGGTGAAGCCCCCGCCGTTCCACCGGACGTCGATCACCAGTCCTCGTTTGTCGGTCTGCGCGTAGTATTGCCGAACGAAGTCCTCCGATCCGAGTTCACTGAAGTCGCTCAGGTACACGTAACCGACCAGACCGCCCGAAATACGCTCGACGGTGGCGCGGTTGTGCCCGACCCAGTCGAGCTGGCGTATGGGGAATTCGTCGGCGATGGGTTCGATGGTGATTTTTCGGCCCGTGGAGCCGGCGACTTCATGGGCAACGCTGAATTCGACCGCGCCGTTCTTCCCGAGGAGCAAAGCATAGGGATCGGTCGGGGCGCGTAATTCTTGCCCGTCGATGGCCAGCAGGAAGTCTCCGTCGGCGACGCCGAGACCCGGTTGGCCGAGCGGAGCCTCAAAGCGCCGACGCGTTTCGTCGCCCCGATACACGTGAGCGAGGCGATAGCGGCCACTCGAGGGATCGAGGACGAAATCGGCGCCCGGAAGGCCGGTGGTGACGGGCTTGCGGGAATCCTCGTCGCCGACACCGGCGATGAACATGTGGCTGCTGGAAAGCTCGCCCTGAAGTTCGCCGAGAAGGTAGACGACGTCCTCGTGACTGCCCGCACGGGCGCCGAGCGACGAGTAGGCCGCACGCACCCGGCGCCAGTCCACTCCGCTCATCGCCGGGTCCCAGAACAGGTCCCGGTCCAACCGCCAAGCCTGATCGATCATTTCACGCCACTCGGCACGCGGCACGATCTTCGCGCGCATCGCGTCGAGTGCGAGGGAACGCGAATCGCCGGTGGCGGTCGACACCAGCGCCCAGGTATCTCCGCGGCGCATGAGGGCGGTGGTGCCATCCTGCGAGATCACGCAACCTTCATTGCCCGTCACGATCACGCGATCCATGCGGGTTGCCAGGTCAAAGCCGTGGAGAGCCGAAGCCTCGCCTGGCAGGTCGCCGCCGATCGTTTTGACGGGGGCGGTACGGTAAAACAAGTGTTGTTCGCGCACCTCGAGCTGGGAGACGTTCGCCGCCTCCACCGGAACCTCCACCGCCCGTGCCATCAATCCGGCAGCGTCCACCTCCTGCACCGCCGATGCCGCAGGTGCCGCTGCGAAAGACGGCGTTTCCGCGGCCAGCGCGGCAACATAAAGCCCATCCGATTTCACCGTCGCGATGTCGGTCTCCCGATCACGATCCGACACGATGGGAAGTTCATGCCGCGCCGAGACGAAAAACAGATAACGACCGTCGGAGGAGAAGATTGGCTCGTGATCGCTTTCCTCGGTCGAACTCACCACCGTGTCGACACCGGTTGCCAGCTCGCGCAGATGGATGGCGCGCTGCTGCGTGGGCCGGGTGGTGCTGTACGCGAGCCAGCGATTGTCGGGCGAGAAGCGGGCGTCGTGGATTTCGGCGTAGGGGTCGGTCGCCATTCTTGCCGTGCCCTTGCCGTCGGCCTGCACCAGCCACAACGTGTGTTCGGCATCTGCGACTGCGAGGAAACGGCCATCGGGTGACCAGCGCGGCGTGTAGAGGACACCGGATTCGAAGTGGGTCAAGACGTGGGGCGTTCCGCCCTCGATCGGCATCGTCGCCACCTGCTGCTCGCCGCCGGCATCGGTGATGAACGCCAGCGTACGCCCGTCCGGCGCAACGCTTGGATGGTCGTCGTCGATGCCTGGCGTGTTCGTAAGATTTCGCACCGTGCCGTCCGGTCGAACTGCGAACAGGTCGCCGCGCGCCGCGAGGAATGCGGTTTGTCCGTCGCCGGCAAGGGCCTGATCGCTGCCACCGGCCACATCGCGCCGGCGCACCGAATCCGCCGCCGGCGCCTCCCGCGGCGCAGCACGCACATCCGGCGGCAATTCCACGGGGATTGCATGCAGCGTCTCCGACGGCAATTCCAGCACCCACAGCCGGCCTCCCTGCTGGAAAGTGATGGCGTTCGCCCCAAGCGCAGGTACGTCGACGTCATAGTCGGTGAAGCGGGTGACCTGCCGGGTCTGCCCCGAATCCATGTCGGTGACCCAAAGGTTGAGCCGCCGCTTCGGAT
>CAZZWZ010000263.1:0-1202 GCA_964657955.1 uncultured Steroidobacteraceae bacterium | reverse complement strand
AGGAAATAGATTCGACGCCCGAACCACATCGGTGCCGTGTCCGCTCCCTTCCAATCGCTGAAACGCCGCTGGCTCGCGGAGGCTGCATCATACAAATAAATCTCGGGCGCCTGGCCGCCGTCATAGCGTTTCCAGCGGTCGCCGCCGAAAGTTCTGAACGTACGGTCGAAGACGATCGCATGACCATCCGGTGCGTAACTCAGCAGTCCCGCATTTTCGAGAGGCAGGGGTTGCGCGAGCCCTCCCATCGGGTCGACGGCGTAGGCGGCAACATCGCGTGCTCGAAAGCGCGAATGCCGCGCCGACAAGAACAGCACCCTGCCGCCGTCGGGCGACCAGCCGGTGACGATGTTGTCATAGGCGCCCGAGGACGGCCCGTGGGTCAGCCGCCGCGGCGCTCCGCCCGACGCTGCCACCACGTAAACATCCTCACCACCTTGACGTCGCCATGTGAACGCAATGGTCCGACCGTCGGGGGAAAAGCGGGGCATCAACACCTGCCCGGGATCGTCGGTCAGGCGGGTCGCCCGGCCGCCCCCGCGCGGTACCGTCCAGAGATTCCCGTAAGCCACGAAGCCGATCCGATCCACGCTCGCGGTCGGAAATCTCGTCAGAACCGCCGTTGCCGGCGCGGCGTTCGTCCTCCCAAACACGCAGGCCAGCAGAAGTGTGCCCGCGATCATGCGCAGAGAGGAGATTCCAGACGACGATGTCATGCTCATCCGCGATGCTGGCACGAAACCTGCAAAAGTCCAAAGCAGGACCATCAACGGAGCGGCTCATGCCGATCGGATCGAGCGCCACGGCTCAACCGCGTGTCCCCTCACGCGACCGGAGCAGCAATGGCCCGGGTAAACGGCCTGGGGCGGCAACGCATCGCCGCCGCGGCAAACGCGGGCGGCACGCCCTTGCCGGCGTAGGGATCTCGAACGAATCCACGCAACTTCCAAAGGAGTCATCATGTCATTGAACGTCACTTCGGCCACCTCGCCGACCGCCCTCGTCAATCTGCAGCCCCACGGTCACAAGAAGGGGGTGCATGCCGAAACCAGCACTTCGTCGAGTAGCTCGGCGTCGGGCCAGACCCCCGCGACCACCCAGGGACTGTTCACGAGTCTGTTGCAGTCCCTGGAGCAGGTCATCGGCGTACCGCCGCTGGCCTCAGCAGCCGTCAAGGCAGTGAGCGCCGCCACCTCGGGCAG
>CAZZWZ010000262.1:0-5661 GCA_964657955.1 uncultured Steroidobacteraceae bacterium | reverse complement strand
GTCATCGGGCTTTGAGGATGGCTTTCATCTCGACGGTGCCGGGGTCGAACACCGCGAGCAGCGGCGGCCCGCGTCCCGTCAGGGGGATGGCGTTCGACTGATCCGGCGACAGGCCGGCGGTCCGCATGCGTTGCGCGAGCAGCTCCTTCTCCTTCACCGAGAAATAACCGACGTCGCCCACCTTCTTGAGCTGGCCCCGCAGCACCGGCAGCCCGTCCTCCCAGGGTTTGTAGTACCGCGGCATGGCGATCACGTCGTCGCCGCCGGTGATGGCGGAGGTCATGATCTTGTCGTGCTCCTCGGGGTCCTGCGGCAGCGGCGCCCAGATCCATCGCGGCAGGCTGTACCAGTGGGGGCGCAACGGGACGTCCTCCCGGCGCGCGCGGTCGCGTTCCTCGGCACCGATGTCGTAGGCCTGCACCAGCTGCAGGACGTTCTCGGAAAACGCGTAGTACAGCGGCCTGCCGTTCCAGACGGACGCCATGCCGTAGCTCAGCGCCACCAATTGCAGGATGGCGATCACGGAGACGTCGCGGGCGAGGGCGCGTCGCGGCTTGGCCGGATCGGCGATGACCAGCGTGAGCAGGGGCCCGATCATCAGATCCACGCCGGCCACGACCAGGAGCACTTGGGAGACGTCGGCCAGGTACCAGCCCGGCCATCGATACCAGCCCGCATACAGGCCGCCGAGCAGCGCGGTGAGGGCGATGAGGCTCGCGGTCAGATGCCATCCGAAGGCCCTGAGTCTGAATGGCATCGAATTACCGTCGCGGCATGGGGTGACGCATCATGCCGAGCGCACCCGCTGAAGCGCCTCGCGCCAGCCGGCGATCTGCGCGCTGCGGTCGCGATCCTCCAAGCGCGGCGCATACCGGGCCTGAGGGCGGGCGAGCGCCGCGATGTCCGACAGCGAACCGTAGGCACCCGAACCCAGGCCGGCCAGACAAGCCGCCCCGAACGCCGTCGACTCGGTCTGCTGCGGCCGCAGGATGTCGAGATTCACCACGTCGGCGAGCCGCTGCATGAACAGGGCGTTCTGCGCCATGCCGCCGTCGACCCTCAATCGCGCCGGGCGCAGGCCGTCGCCGGCCATGGCCTCGAGCAGGTCGTGCGTTTGATACGCCACGCTGTCGAGCGCCGCACGTGCGATCTCGCCGCGGCCCGACCCGCGGTTCAATCCGAGGAGGGCGCCGCGCGCATCCGCGTCCCAGTAAGGCGCGCCCAGCCCGGTGAACGCCGGCACCAGGTAGACGCCGCCCGCATCGGACACCGAGGCGGCGAGGGTTTCCACGTCCGCGGCACGGGAGATCAATCCCAGGCCGTCCCGCAGCCACTGGATCGCCGCCCCCGCCGAGAGGACGGAGCCCTCGAGCGCGTAGGTCACCTCGCCGCCGAGGCGATACGCGATGGTGCCGAGCAGGCGGCTCTTCGACTGCACCAGCTCTCCCGCGGTGTTCATGACGATGAACGCGCCGGTGCCGTACGTGCTCTTGACGTCGCCGGCGGCGAAACAAGCCTGCCCCACCAGCGCGGCCTGCTGGTCGCCCGCCACGCCGCGGATGGGCACCGCATCGCCGAGCACGGAAGGGTCCGTGGTGCCGAAATCGCCCGCACAGTCACGCACCTCGGGCAGGCAGGCCATGGGCACGCCGAACAGTTCGCACAGCGTCTCGTCCCAGCGGCCCTTGCGGATGTCGTACAGCGCGGTGCGGCTGGCGTTGGTGGCATCGGTCACGTGCAGGCGGCCCGCCGTGAGCCGCCAGATCAAGAAGCTGTCGATGGTGCCGAAGGCGACGTCTCCCGCCTCGGCGGCGGCGCGCGCGCCCGGCACGCGATCGAGTATCCAGGAAATCTTGGTGGCGGAGAAATAGGGGTCGAAGCGCAGCCCCGTCAGCGCCGACAGCTCCGCTTCGTCATGCGTGCGCGCCAGTTCGCGGCAGCGTTCCGCGGTGCGCCGATCCTGCCAGACGATGGCGTTGAACAGCGGCGCCCCGCTGCGCCGATCCCACAACACCGTGGTCTCGCGCTGATTGGTGATGCCGAGGGCGATGGGCCGGTTCGCGCGCAGCTTGCGCAGCAGCTGCCGGGTGGTCGACAGGACGGTGGCCCAGATCACCTCGGCATCGTGTTCCACCCAGCCGGGTGCGGGATAGATCTGTTCGAAGCTTTGCTGCTCCGTCGCGACGACGTCGCCCGCGAGCGAGAAGGCCATGGCACGGCTCGAACTCGTCCCTTGATCGATGGCCAGCAGGATGTCGTCGGACACGTGCTCTCCGTCCGGGTCAGTCGAAATCCGTGGGCAGGGTCGGATCGTCCGCATGTCGGAACATCAGGTCGATCTGTGCGGCGGTGGTGCGTCCCGTGGACAACGGCGGCAGCCGGTCTCGCGCGAAGAAGCCCACCTCGCTGGTCTCGTCGCTGGGCGTCGCGGCACCGCCCGTCAATTCGCAGAGGAACAGCAGCTTGTAGATGGACTCCAGATGGCGCCCGGCATTGCGCCGGCCGTAATCGTGCACGGCGGCGAGTTTGACCGCGCGCGCGGCGAACCCGGATTCCTCGCTCACCTCGCGGACCACGCAGGCGGCCGGCGTCTGATTCACGTCCGCCCAGCCCCCGGGCATGGTCCATCGGCCGTCGCTGATCTCCCGGACCAGCAGAATTTGCCCGTCGCGGAACGCCGCGCCGCGCACGTCCACCTTCGGGGTGGCATAGCCCGTCTCGCAGCCGAACAATTCGACCAGGTGCGCCGCATCGGCTCCGGAACCCTGCGCGATGAGGTCGGCGGCCAGCTCGCGGACGCGCTCGTAGCGCTGGCGGTCGAAGGGATCCTTGCAGAAGGCGAGGCCGGTTTGCGCAATGGCCCGCAACTCGCGCCCCGTCGCCAGCCAGGCCGGTTCGTTCATCCGCCGGCGCCCGCCACGGAACACGTGGCATCCAGCAGCAGCTCGCCGGTGGGCCCGGTGCCGGCCAGCACCGCGAATCCAGGGCCGGCCTTGTACTGCATCCCCGCCACGATCAATGTGTAATCGCCCATGTGGTGGCGCGCGTCGGGGTTGAGATTCGCGAGCAGTTCGAGCGGGTTGGCGCCGTCCAGTCCGTCGCCCAGGATGCGCTGCGCCTGGAACGGGAATCCGCCCACGGTCACCGCGGCCCAGCGGTCGCCGATCTGCTCCGCGGCGGCATGCAGCGAATCGAACACGTCCTGACGCAGGCACTCGATGTGCACGTGGAATTGATCCTGCGTGCGCGCGTGTGCGGTGTTGATGGCCAGGCCCACGGCGGTGCGTGGTGCCGGGTGCCCCACGAACGCCGAGATCAGATCGCGAGCCTGCCACGCTTCCGCGAAGTAATTCGGCGCGTCGCGGTCCAGCAGCTCGCTGCTTTCGATGCCGGCCATGGTCTGCGTGGGGATCAACAGGTAGTGCGCGCCACCCTTGCGGTCCGCGAGCACGGCATAGCCCGAATTCCCGCTCTTGGCATCCGGCAGGTACACCCGTTCGCAGGGCGCGGGATCGTGCTTCTGCACCCAGTTGGTCACGCACTGGGTCTGCACGATCCGGCGCAGCGCATCGCGCCCGGAATTCAGCTCCGGCGAGTAGGTGGAACCCTGGGCGGCCGCGGACTCCTTGGGCGGCGCGCGCTGCGCGCGGGCGGGCGTCGCGGCGCCGCTTGCCGCGACCAACGCAACCAGAAACAGGCGTGGGAACGTTTTCACGGAACTCCGTTGTGAAATGGGCCAAGTGTAGCGCCGCATCATGGCAAACCGCCGGGGCCTCCCGCCACTGATTCCGTGCATTCGTTCGATTGCTAATACGAATCATTCTCGATAGCATTCGCTTTCGTATCTGACGGCTGGTCTTGGATTCGGACAGGATGGGCGAATGAATTGGATCAAGGGGCTCGGGCGTCTCGGCCGGGCGGGGATGTGCTGCTGCGCGGCCGTGCTGGGCGGCTGCGGCGGATCGGGCTCGGATACGGTTTCGTCGAGCACGGCCACGGCCACGACGCCCAACGTTTCCATGGCGGCCGCGGCGGGCAAGGCGCTGTTCAACGACGTCAGCCTGTCGGCCTCCGGTCGACAGTCCTGCGGTACCTGCCACGTCGCTTCCCGGGCATTCACCGCGGACCCGGCCACCGATCAGGGATTGCCGGTCCCGCTGGGCGGCGCGCACATGGATCAAACCGGTTTTCGCAATGCGCCCTCGCTCATGTATGCCTCGTTCACGCCGCCGTTCTCGATCGCCAACGGACCGGTGGGAGGCTTCTTTCGGGACGGGCGGGCCTCCACGCTGGCGGCGCAGGCCGAGCAGCCCTTCTTGACGTCGTTCGAGATGGCGAATGCCGACGCCGCCGAGGTGGTCACCCGGTTGCAGAATTCCCCCGCCACCCTGCAGGCCTTCGTCGCGGCCTACGGAACCGCCGTCCTCGCCGAGCCGCAGACCGCGCTCGACGACATGGCGGCGGCCATCGCGGCCTACGAGACCGAGGACGAAGAGTTCCACCCCTTCACCAGCAAATTCGACTACTACCTCGAGGGGCAGACGCAGTTGACGGCCAGCGAATTGAACGGTCTGGCCCTGTACAACAATCCGGGCAAGGGCAATTGTGCGGCCTGCCACCCGAGCCAGCGGCAGCAGTACAGCGAGCACCCGCTGTTCACGGACTTCACCTTCGACAACATCGGCGTGCCGCGCAACTGGGCCATCCCGGCCAATCACGTGGGCGCGGTGAGTCCCGTCGACGGCGCCCCGTTCTCGACCGTGCTCGTGCCGGTCAACGTGCCGGACGATGCCGAGTACGCCTATTACGATCTGGGGTTGTGCGGCCCGTTCGAGCCCGCGAACGGCGACGTGCAGGCACGCGTGAACCTGTCGGCCACGACGTCGCTGTGCGGCGTCTTCAAGGTGCCGACGTTGCGCAACGTGGCGTTGACCGCGCCGTATTTTCACAACGGCGTGTTCGGCAACCTGCACCAGGTGGCCGAGTGGTACGTCACCCGCGACATCAACGACAACACCGGCAACAACCCGAATCCCGTGGCCGCAGGTCCCGGCGGCAATCCGTATGCGGCGGTGGGCACTTTCTACACCGCCGCGGACGGCACGCCCGATTTGTACGAATACAACGATCTGCCCGTCGCGTATGACGCCAACGTGAACATCGGCGAGACGCCCTACACGCCGCCCACCTTCGGCGGCGGCCAGTCGCCGACGCTCACCGCGTCCGAGATCGACGATCTGGTGGCGTTCCTGTGCACCCTGACCGACGGTTTCGACCCGAAGAACCCGGCGGCCTACGTCCCGCCGGCGCAATGCCGGCCCATCGCTGCAACTTCGGCAGCGGTCTCTCACTGAGGAATGAATTCATGATGTATGCGACTTCGCGGCTGGCCGCTTTCGCCGGCCGCCACGCGGCGGCGCTGCTGATCGGCGCAAGCCTGGCGGTCAACGGCGCGTGGGCGGCGGCGCCCGACACGGACGCCAGGACCTCCGAGCAGCGGCAGATCGATGCGCTGCGCGAGCAACTGCAGGCGGTGCAGGCGCAGATGAAACAACTGGCCGAGCAGAACCAGGCTTTGTTGCAGAAGCTGCAACCGCAGGTGGCCGGAACCCCCGCCGCGCCGCCCCGGACCATGTTCGAGCGGATGTCGTCGTCGACGAG
>CAZZWZ010000261.1:0-5665 GCA_964657955.1 uncultured Steroidobacteraceae bacterium | reverse complement strand
CGGCGGCGCGGTCGCAGCGGTCCGATCGACCGCACCGGCATCTCCAGCGTGTAAGATCACGTTTGGAACCGCGGGGCCGGACGAGAGTCGTCCGGCCCCTTTCGTGTCCGCGTCATGCCGGCCCGCCGGTTGCGGAACATCGTAGGGGATCGCGCATGAATCTTCGTCGAATACTGCCGGCGGCGGTGCTCGCCCTCGCCCTCGCCGTGGCGTCCGGTCCGGCCGCCTACGGTGCGTTGCCGGCCGCGGTCGCCGACTCTCCCGTCCCGTCGCTCGCACCCATGGTCAAGCGCGTTTCGCCGGCCGTTGTGAACATCGCCATCCGCGGCACCATCAAGGAGAAGTCGGGCCAGCGAAATCCGTTGCTGGACGACCCGTTCTTCCGTCGCTTCTTCGATGCACCGCCGGACGCGAGGCCCCGCGAGCGGCAATTCCAGAGCGCCGGCTCCGGTGTCATCGTCGACGCCAGGAACGGCTACATCATCACCAACAATCACGTGGTCGAGAACGCCAGCGAGATCACGGTGACCCTGCTCGACGACCGCAGTTTCTCGGCCAGGGTGATCGGCACCGACGAGGGCGCGGACATCGCCGTGCTGCAGGCCAAGGAGCCGAATCTCGTGTCCATCGCGCTCGGCGATTCGGCCAAGCTCGAAGTCGGCGACTATGTGGTGGCCATCGGCAATCCCTTCGGCCTGCAGCACACGGTGACGGCGGGCATCGTCAGCGCCCTGGGGCGCTCGGGCATCAATCCCGACGGCTACGAAGACTTCATCCAGACCGACGCGTCCATCAATCCCGGCAATTCGGGGGGCGCGCTGGTCAACCTGCGCGGCGAACTGGTGGGCATCAATTCGGCGATCCTGTCGGGCAGCGGCGGGAACATCGGCATCGGTTTCGCCATTCCCGCCAACATGGTCAAGGGCGTGATGGAGCAGCTCATCAAGTTCGGCCACGTCAAGCGCGGCATCCTCGGCGTCAACATCTACAACGTCACGCCCGAAATCGCCAAGGAGTTCGGCTTGACGGACGCCAACGGCGCCATGGTGGCCGGCGTCGCGCAGGGATCGTCGGCCGAGCGCGCCGGCGTCAAAACCGGGGACATCATCACCTCCATCAACGGCAGCGTCATGAAGAGCGCGGGCGAGCTGCGCAACGCCATCGGCATGCTGCGGGTGGGCGACATGGTGGACATCGGGCTGCTGCGCGACGGCAAGGCGCTCAAGGTCACCGCCCTGGTGGCGGAACGCGGCGATGTGGGCGCGGCCGGCGCGACGGAGATCAATGCCGGACTCGAGGGCGTCGATTTGACGGACGCCCCCGACGGGGGTGGCCTGCTCGTGCGCTCCGTGCAGGAAGGCAGTCCGGCAAGTCAGGCCGGGCTTCGGGCCAACGATTTGATCGTCGGCGTCGGCCGCACGCCGGTTTCGGGCGTCCGGACGTTCCGGGCGGCGGCCAAGGGCGCTAAGGTACTGGTCTTGAACGTCCGGCGCGGGCCGGCGGCATTGTTGATCCCCATACGATGAATTCATGAAACGACTATCCATCTGCATTCTGGGCGGCACCGGATTTCTCGGCACGCGACTCGTGGCCCGCCTGATCCGGGACGGACACCGGGTCACCGTGCTGTCGCGGGATCGCGAACGGCACAAGCACTTGTTGGTGCTGCCCGGCCTGACGCTCGACAACTGCGACGTGTACGACGAGGCGCAGCTGAGCGAGCGCTTCCGCGGCAGGGATGCGGTGATCAACCTCGTCGGCATCCTGAACGAACGGGGCTTCGGCGGCGCCGGGTTCCGGCGCGCCCACACCGAGCTCACGCGCGTGCTGCTGCAGGCCGCGCGCTCGGCGCACGTGCCCCGCCTGCTGCAGGTGTCGGCGTTGAAGGCCGATGTAGAGGCCCCGAGCTACTATCTGCGCTCCAAGGGCGCGGCGGAGCGCCTCATCCGGGAGTCGGCTTCGAGCCTGCACTGGACCATCCTTCAACCCTCGGTGATGTTCGGTCCCGGCGACTCGTTCCTGAGCCGCTTCGCGGCCCTGCTGGCGTCCGTGCCGCTGGTCTTCCCCCTGGCGCGGCCGAATGCCCGCTTCCAACCCGTGCTGGTCGACGACGTCATCGAGGCGCTGCTGCGATGTCTTCAAGGCACTTCGTCCGATCGCCGGACTTATCAGCTGGGCGGTCCGCACGTGTACACCTTGCGGGAAATCGTCAAGCTGGTGGCGAAACTCACGGGTCATCGCCGGTGGATCATCGGCCTGCCGAACTTCGTCGCACGCCTGCAGGGACTGATCATGAATTTCGTGCCCGGCCGGCCGTTTTCCAGCGACAACGATCGTTCGTTGACGGTGGACAGCGTGTGCACCGAGGACGGTTTCGCCCAGCTCGGCATCAAGCCTCAGTCCATGATCGCATCGGCGCGGCAGTACCTCGGCGCGTTCGAGGACAATGCACGCCTCAGCCACAACCGCGCCGCCGTGGGCCGCGACCGCAGTTCGCACACCTCCCGGTTCTGAACCGCCGCGGCGCCGCGCTGCCCGCAGCGCAGTGCCCGCCGTGCAAGGGCGACAGTTCAGTGCGTCGCGCACACCGCGGCATCGCGCGCCGCACGGTCGAGTTTCGCGAGTTCACGCACGCGCCCGTAGAACGTCGCCAGATCGCCGCCGGCCGCAGCCAGCTCCCGCCGGAAGCCCGGCACGCAGTCGTAATACGTGGCGATCGAGGCGAGGTGGGCATTGTTGAGATCGCCGCGAAACCATGCATCGAAGGGTCCGGGACCGCGCCGGTTTTCCTCAAGCCGCGCATGCGCCGCGCGCAACGCGTCGAATTCCCGGCGTTTGCGCGCGCGCATCAGGTCGGGCTCGAGCGGTGACGCATACAGCTGCCGCAGCGCGTCCCCGGTGCGGCGTAACAGGTCGATCACCTCCAGGATCCGTCGCTGCTGCGCCTCGTGCCGCTCGAGATCAGCCCCGCGGCCCTGCGCCAGCAGCCAGCGCTTCACGCCCTCCTCCTCCACCGTCGTCGCCAGGGCTTCGTTGAACGAGGCATCGCCGCGCACGTACAACAGTTGATGCGTGAGCTCGTGGAACACGGTGCCCGCCAAGTCGACGTCGTCCCAGCCCACCATGGTGTTGAGCACGGGATCGTCGAAGTGCCCGAGCGTGGAATAGGCGGCCACGCCGCCCACGCTCACGTCGAGACCGCGCTTCTGCAATCGCGCCGCGAACCTGCGCGCCCGGCCCTCCACGAAGTAGCCGCGGTAGGCGACGCAGCCCACCACGGGAAAACACCACCGCACGGGGTCCACGGAGAACTCCGGTGCGGCGACCACGTTCCAGACCACGTAGGGCCGGCCGACGTCCGCGTAACTGCGGTAGCTGCCGTTGTCGGGCAGCCCCAGTTCGCGGGTGGCGAAGTCACGGATGGTCGTCACCTCGCGGAGCTGCTCGCGCAACGTGGCGGGCGTGTCGGGCCGCTCGATGACCCGCGCGATCGGTTGCCGCCCGGCCATCAGCGACCACTGGCCCTGCGCGCTCTGCAACACATAGCAGCCCGTCAGCAGGCAACAGACGGATCCGAGAGCCGCCGCGGCACGGGCGATGGCGACGTTGCTGCTACTATCCACCCATGCAAGTGTACTTGGTTGGCGGCGCGGTTCGGGATGCCTTGCTCGGCCTCCCGGTGAAGGAACGCGATTGGGTGGTGGTGGGCGGTTCGCGCGAGGCGCTGCTGCAGCTGCGCTATCGTGAAGTCGGTCGCGACTTCCCCGTGTTCCTGCATCCGGACACCCACGAGGAATACGCGCTCGCGCGCAGGGAACGGAAGATCGCGCCGGGCTATCGCGGCTTCGCGGTCGAATTCGGCCCCGAGGTCACCCTGGAGCAGGATCTCGCGCGCCGCGACCTGACCATCAATGCCATCGCGCAGGCCGCCGACGGCAGCCTGGTCGATCCTCATGGCGGCCGGCGCGATCTTGAGGCACGCACGCTGCGCCACGTGTCCGACGCGTTCATCGAGGATCCGGTGCGCATCCTGCGGGTCGCACGTTTCGCCGCGCGATTCGCGCCGCTGGGTTTTCGGGTGGCGCCGGAGACGATGGGCCTGATGCGCGAGATGGTGCAGAAGCGGGAGGCGGCGGCCCTGGTGCCCGAGCGCGTCTGGCAGGAGACCGACAAGGCGTTGCGCGAATCCTCCGCCGCCGTCTTCTTCGCCACCCTGCGCGAGTGCGGCGCGCTCGCGGCGGTTTATCCCGAACTCGACGCGCTGTTCGGCGTGCCGCAGCCGGCGAAGTGGCACCCGGAGATCGACACGGGCGTGCACACCCTCATGGTGCTCGACCAGGCCGTCGCCCTGTCCGACGACCCGCGCGTGAGATTTGCCGCGCTGGTGCACGACCTGGGCAAGGCCGTGACGCCGCCGGCCCAATGGCCCGGTCATCGCGGTCACGAGGAACGCAGCGTGGCGCTCATCGGGACGCTCGCCGCCCGGTTGAAGATACCGGGAGATTACCGCGATCTCGCGCTCATCGTCGCGCGCTATCACGGCAACGTGCACCGCGCCTTCGAGCTGCGCGCGAAGACGTTGGTCGACTTCATGGAGCGGGCCGACGCGTTCCGCCGCCCGGAACGCTTCGCGCAGGCACTGCTCGCGTGCGAGGCGGACGCCCGCGGCCGGGCCGGCCTGGAAACGCAGCCTTATCCGCAGCGAGCCTATGTGGCCGCGGCGCGCGACGCCGCCGCCGCCATCAAGCCGTCCGCCGAGGACATCGCCGCGCACGCAGGTCCGCACATGGCCGAGGTGCTGCACGAGCGGCGCGTCCGCGCCGTCGCCGCGCTGCGTCCGGACGCTCCGCGCCCCGACGCCTAGATTAGTCGGTCAGCATGGCAAGATCGTGCGCGTAATCGGCGATGCTGGTCGCGGCGCCCCCGATCAAGCGCAGCCGGCCGGTGCCGTCGAGCACGAACGTCGCGGTGGAGTGATCGATGGTGTAATCGGTGGCGGTGCCGACGTGGGCATACTCCACGTGGAAGTCGCCGGCGGCATGGTCCACCTGCGCCACGGTGCCCGTGAGTCCCTCGAAGCGCGGGTCGAAGGCAGCCACGTAACGCTTGAGCAGCCGCCCGGTGTCGCGCGCCGGGTCGAGCGTGACGAACAGCACCCGCACCCGGTCGCTCGCCGGTCCCAATGTCTTCATCACCTGCGACAATTTGAACAACTCGGCCGGACACGCATCGGGGCAGTGGAGGAACCCGAAGAAGACCACCACCACCCGACCCCGGTAATCGGCCAGCGTACGCAAGCGGCCATCGGCATCGCGCAGCGCGAAATCCGGGGACGCGGCGTGCGCCGGCCATGCGGCCAATCGAAAGGGCCCCGGCGCGGCTGCCGCCGCCGTCCCGTCCGCGCCTCCCAGACCGCGCACCCGGGCCAGCGCGGGCATCCGCCCCGCCACCTTGAACACCAGCGTCAGCGGCAGCGTGCTGCCTGCCTCGAGCGGCTTCTTCAGATCGATCAGCATCACGTGAAGGCCGCCGGGCTGGAATGCGACGTGCCCTCCCGCCGGTATCTCGACCCGGTCCACCGGGCGCATCTGCATCATGCCGGCCACGTCGGCGCTGGCATGCATTTCGGCGCGCCCGGCGTCCGCACATTCGATGGCCTCGAGGG
>CAZZWZ010000260.1:0-5704 GCA_964657955.1 uncultured Steroidobacteraceae bacterium | reverse complement strand
TCCGCCAACAAGAACACGCTGGTGGTGTCGCAGGGCTACAGCGCCCAGCAGGCCGTCGACTGGGTCAAGTCGAACGGCTCGACGTTCCAGCGCGTGCTCTCCGACACCAACGGCGACGGCATCATCAACTCGCTGGACAGCCCGTACACCGTCTACGGCAGCGATTTCTACACCTACGAACTGACGGCGGGGTGGAATTTCGACACCCGCAACCGTGCGCTGTTCGCCGACCGCGGGTTGCATCTGGCGGTGTCGGGCCGCCTGGCGCTGCCCATCAGCTCGGTGCGCTACTACTCGTCCAATTTCCAGTACCTGCAGTACGTCCCCATCTGGCGCAAATGGTTGCTGTCGCTCAACTCGTCGGTGGATTACGCGGCACCGCTGGGCAGCACCACCGCGCTGCCGCCGTATTTGAATTATTACGCCGGTGGTCCCGACAGCGTCCGCGGCTACCGGGAGAGCCGGCTTGGGCCGCGCGACAACATCGGTCTGGGCAATCCCTATGGCGGCAATTTCCGGGTGGTCAACCGCCTGGAGCTCATCTTCCCCGTGCCCGAAAAGTGGCGCAGTGCCGCCCGCGTGAGCTGGTTCTACGATCTGGGCAACGTCTTCCAGACAGGCAACAAGGTGCAGTTCCTCGGGGTGGACGACATCACGCCGGTCAATTACCACTTCAGTTATGCTAATCTGAAGAGATCGACGGGCGTCGCGGTGCAGTGGCTTGCACCGCTGGGCCTGTTCCGTTTTTCGTACGGTATCCCGTTGAATCCATTTCCAGGCAACACGGTCAGGTTCAACGACGAAACCGAGCGTTTCCAATTTTCCATCGGCCAGGCATTTTGACCGGCCATCACGCGAGGTCCTAAGCATCAACATGTCGACTTTCAACCGCAGCATCCGCATCGTCGCCCTCAGCCTGTGCGGTCTTCTCGGCGCGCAGCAGGCGAGCGCGGAGGTGAAGATGGGTGTCGTGAATTTTCAGAAACTCCTCGAGGAAGCACCCCAGACCAAGACCGCCATGGCATCGCTCGAGAACGAGTTCGCGCCGCGGCGCCGGGAGTTGCTGACCCTGCAGAACGATCTGAAGGCCAAGGACGAGAAGCTGCAGAAAGAGGGTGCGGTGATGTCGGAAACCGACCGCGCCAAGGCGGAGAAGACGCTGCGCGATCAGCAGCGGGAATTCCAGCGCAAGGCCGGCGAGTTTCAGGACGATGCATCGACCCGGCGCAACGAGGAAATCGGCAAGGTGCAGCGCTACCTAGTGACCGAGATCCAGGCCTACGGCAATGCCCAGGGCTACGATCTGGTGCTGGGCGAGGGCGTGTTCTTCGCCAAGGCGCCGCTCGACATCACCGCGAACGTCCTGGCCGTGCTGGCCACCAAACCGGCGACACTGCCCGCAGCAGCACCCGCCGCCTCCAAACCTTCGGCGCCGAAATAACCGCCCTCCGGGGGCCGGTGTACCGCAGCCCGGTCGTGCTCCAGTTCAGGGGTGTGCGCCAGTGCAGGGGGACTTCAGCCTAGGCGAATTGGCGGTACGGTTCGGCCTGGAACTGCGCGGCGATCCCGATCTGCGCGTCTCGCACGTCGCGACGCTGGCGGGCGCGGGCGCGGGATCCTTGAGCTTCCTGGCCAATTCGCGTGCGCGCAAACATCTCGGCGCATCGCGTGCCACCGCCATCCTGGTGCGGGCCGCCGACGTGAGCGCCTGTCCCGCCGCCGCGCTGGTGAGCGCCAATCCTCATTCCAGTTTCGCGCGCATCGCACAGCTGCTGCATCCGCAAGCCGTGGGACCTGCGGGAATTCATCCCAGCGCCGTGGTGGCCGGCGATGCGCGGATCGCGGCCTCGGCCGGTGTCGGACCGTTCTGCATCGTGGAGGCCGGCGCCCGGATCGGCGAGCGGGCGCGGATCGGGGCGGGCTGCAGCGTGCTCGCCGGATCGAGCATCGGTGACGACACCCGGCTCATGCCGCGCGTCACCCTGTATCCCGGCGTACGGATCGGCGACCGTTGCCTGCTCCACAGCGGTGCGGTGATCGGTGCCGACGGCTTCGGGTTCGCGGCGGACGCGGGGACGTGGGTGAAGGTTCCGCAGGTGGGGGGCGTGCGGATCGGCGACGACGTCGAGATCGGCGCGAACACCACCGTCGATCGCGGCGCCATCGATGACACGGTGATCGAGGACGGCGCCAAGCTGGACAATCAGATTCAAGTCGGTCACAACGTGGTGATCGGCGCGCACACGGCCATCGCCGCGTGCACCGGCATCTCCGGGAGCACCACCCTCGGGCGGCGCTGCATGATCGGCGGCATGGTCGGGTTCGCGGGACATCTGACCATCGCGGACGACGTGGTGGTGACGGGATGCAGCCTGGTCAGCGCGTCCATCCGGCAGTCCGGCTCGTACTCGAGCGGCATGCCCACGGTGGAGACCCGGGCCTGGCGCCGCATGGTGGCGCATCTTCGAAAGTTCGGTGAAAAGGAGCGATGATGGTCGAACGCGCAGAGTTGGATATCGAAGGCATCATGCAGCAGCTGCCGCATCGCTATCCGTTCTTGCTGGTGGATCGGGTGCTGGCCTGCGAGGCCGGAAAGTCACTGCTCGCCCTGAAGAACGTCACCTACAACGAGCCGTTCTTTCCGGGGCATTTCCCGCACCGCCCGGTGATGCCGGGAGTGCTCATCATCGAGGCGCTGGCCCAGGCTTGCGGCATTCTCGCGTTCAAGACCGTCGCCGTGGTGCCCGACAAGGACACACGGTTCTATTTCGTTGCCATCGACAAGGCGCGCTTCCGCAAACCCGTCGAACCCGGCGATCAGCTGATGCTGAAGGTCACGCTGCTGCGCGCGTTCAAGGGCATCTGGAAATTCCACGGCGTCGCCGAGGTGGCGGGACGTGAAGTGGCCTCGGCGGAGATCATGGTGGCGCCCGAAACCAAGGCGCCCGAGGCGAAGGGAGCGGGCATCGGGGCATCGGGAGTCGCGGCCGAGCCGGGAGAGGCGGGATGATCGACGCGCGCGCGGTGATATCACCGCAGGCGGACATCGCAGAGGGGGTGACGGTGGGGCCCTACAGCATCATCGGGCCGGACGTGACGGTGGGTGCCGGAACGTGGATCGGCCCGCACGTCGTGTTGAACGGGCCGGCCCGCATCGGTGTCGACAACAAGATCTTTCAATTCGCATCCCTGGGCGATGCGCCGCAGGACAAGAAATACCAGGGTGAGCGCACGCGTCTCGAGATCGGCGACCGCAACGTGATACGCGAATCGGTGACGGTCAACCGCGGCACCGCGCAGGGCGCCGGCGTCACCCGCATCGGCGACGACAATCTGCTGATGGCGTACGCGCACGTGGCGCACGATTGTCAGCTCGGCAATCAGATCGTCCTGTCGAACGTGGCGACGCTGGGCGGGCACGTCGAGATCGGCGACTTCGCCATCCTGGGGGGGTTGTCCGCGGTTCACCAATTCACGAAGGTGGGGGCTTACTGTTTCATCGCCAACAATGCGGCCGTCACCCGCGACGTTCCTCCCTACGTGATGGCGGTGGGCCAGCCGGCGGTGCCGCACAGCGTCAACGCGGTGGGGCTCAAGCGCCGCGGCTTCTCGGACGCGCAGATCCTGAACGTGAGACGGGCCTATCGCGTCCTGTACCGTTCGGGCCTCAAGTTGAAAATCGCCATGGAACAGCTCGAGGCCGCGGCGCTCACGCAGGCGGAGATACGCCCCTTCGTCGACTTCATCAAACGCAGCGCGCGCAGCATCGTCCGCTAGCATGGCGCTGCCGCTGCGGGTGGGTGTGGTGGCGGGAGAAGCGTCGGGGGATACGCTCGGCGCCGGTCTGATCCAGGCGCTGCGACGGCTCGCCCCGGAGGCGCAATTCTTCGGCATCGCCGGCCCGAAGATGACGGCGGCGGGCTGCACGGCCTGGGAGCCCGCCGAATCCCTGGCCGTCATGGGTTTGTTCGAGATTCTCGGCCACCTTCCGCGGCTGCTGCGCCTCAGGGCCGACGTTCGACGGCGGTTCCTGGAGAGCAGGCCCGATGTGTTCGTCGGCATCGATGCACCCGAATTCAATTTGCGCCTGGCGCGCGACCTGCGCCGGGCCGGCATTCCCACCGTGCAATACGTGAGCCCCCAGGTATGGGCGTGGCGGCAGAAACGCGCGGCGCGCATCCATGAATCCGTGGATCTGGTGCTGTGTCTGCTGCCCTTCGAGAAGCGCTTCTTCGAGTCCCAGGGCGTTGCCGCCGAATTCGTCGGTCACCCGCTGGCGGACGCCATCCCGCTCGAGGTGGACCGTGCCCGGGCGCGGAGCAGTCTCGGCCTGCCGGCGGATGCGGCCGTGGTGGCGCTGCTGCCGGGCAGCCGGCGGGGTGAGGTGGCGCGGCTCGGCGAGGATTTCGCGCGCACGGCGGCCTGGATGGCGGCGTGGCGGGAGAAGGACGGCACCCCGCGCCGAGCGCTGACGTTCATCGCGCCCATGGCGAACGGTGCCGTCCGCGCGCTGTTCGCCGCGGCGCTGCACCGGGTGGCGCCCGGCGTGCCGGTACAACTGCTCGACGGCCAGGCGCAGACCGCGCTCATCGCCGCGGATGTGGCCCTGGTGGCCTCGGGAACGGCCAGTCTGGAGGCGGCCCTGTGCAAGCGCCCCATGGTGGTGGTGTACCGGCTGGGACGCGCGACGGCGTGGGCGTTGCGGCGGCTGCGGCTGGTCAAGTCGCCGTTCTTCGCTCAACCAAATCTGCTTGCGCAGCGGCGGGTGGTCGGCGAATATTTTCAAGATGACATCGTCCCCGAGTCGATCGGAGGGGAGCTCTTGACGTGGCTGGATGATCCCGCGCGGCGCCTGGAACTGGAGCGAGAATTCCTGGCGATACACGCCGATTTGAAGAGGGACGCCAGCGTGCGGGCGGCCCGGGCGGTATTCGCCGTCGCGCGGCGCGCACGGCCCGCCCTCGACCCTGCGCCCGCGCCGTGAGGTCGCGGCCGTTGACGGCGGGGATCGACGAGGCGGGCCGGGGACCGTTGGCCGGACCGGTGGTGGCCGCGGCCGTGATCCTGCGGTCGGGCAGGCCCATCCACGGCCTGGCCGATTCGAAGGTGCTCACGGCGCAGACGCGCGCCGAGTTGAGCATCGCCATCCGGCGCCGGGCCGTGTGCTTCGGCATCGGCTGGGCCGACCCGCGGGAGATCGATGCGCTCAACATCCTGCATGCGACTTTTCTTGCCATGCGTCGTGCCGTGCTCGCGATGGCGTGCCGGCCGGACTTGCTGCTGGTGGACGGGAATCGATTGCCGCGTCTCGGCGGTCTGGGCAGCGAGGTGCGCGCCCGCGCCATCGTGGGCGGTGATGCCACGGAAGCTGCCATCAGCGCCGCCTCCATCCTGGCGAAGACGGCCCGGGATGAGTACATGAACGCCGTGCACGCCACCTACCCGCAGTACGCGTTCGCCCGTCACAAGGGGTACGCAACTTCGTTGCACCGGCGGCGGCTGGCCGCATACGGGCCGTGCCCGTTGCATCGCCGGTCGTTCGCCCCGGTGGGGGCGTTCGGTCCGGGCGGTGCGTTCGCTCCCGGCTCGTGCCCGTCGGTGGATGCGCTGCGGTCGGAAGCCGGGGACGATGACCTGGAGTACGACACCGCAGATGACGTGCTCCTGGAATCGGCCGACGACGCGTTCTTGGAGGCCGGGCCAT
>CAZZWZ010000259.1:0-5718 GCA_964657955.1 uncultured Steroidobacteraceae bacterium | reverse complement strand
CCCATCAGCGCGTGCAGGCGCAGCACCTCGGCCTCCACCCGAGACGAGCCGCCGCCGTTGGACGGTGCCATGCCGATGGGTGGGGCCATGCCGGGCGGCGCGGCCGGGCCGAGCGGTGTGGCCGGCAGGTCAGATCGCGCGACCTCGAGGTGGCGCTTGGAACCCGGAGCGTGCGGCGCCGCGTTCATCTGAATTTGTAACTCAGTTTCGCCCCCACCGTGCGCGGCCGCTGCACGAAATCCGCCACCACGAATTGATTGCCGTTGACGAACGTGACGGCGCGCGCATCGGTGATGTTCTGGCCGTAGAGCTGCACGCTCCAGGCATCCTTGCCGACGCCCAGCGAGGCATCGTACGTGGTGAAGGCGGGCTGGTCGTAGGCCTGCACGTGTCCCGTGGCGGACAATGAATGTGCCTGGTGCTGACCGCCCACCTGTGCGAACGCGTGGTAATCGTTGAAATCGATTTCGTAGCGGGCACGCGCATTTCCCTGGAAGGGCGGCGACTGCGCGAGCGGGCTGTTCAACGATCCGTAGGGATTGGGAATGGACGTGATGGGCTGGCCGTTGACGCCGGTCAAATAAGGCGAGTTGGTCTGATTGCTGCTGTTCCAGGAGGCGCCGGTGCTCAGCGTCAGTCCGTGCGTCACGCGCGCCACCACCTGCGTCTCCACCCCCCGGACCCGGTAGGAGGGGCCGTTGGTGGTGAAGGTCAGATTGCCGAGGCCGCCCTGGGGATCGAAGAAGGCCACCTGCACGTTCTTCCAGTCCTCCTGGTACACCGCCCCGTTGAACTGGATGCGATGATCCAGCCATTCGGTTTTCCAGCCCAGCTCGTTGTTCGTCAAGGTGTCCGGGGCATAGTTCAACGGCGTGGCGAAGGTGCCGTTGAGGTGCAACGACGAGCTGCGATTGAATCCGCCCGGGCGAAAGCCCTGGGACCAGGTGTAGTACACCAGCAGGTCGGGGTCGATCTGCCAGCTCAAGTTGGCGCGGCTCTTGAAGCCCGAGTACCTGCTGTGCAACCCGTTCGCATCGAGATTGGTGGCGCTGGCGGTGGCGCAGGGCGCGGGTCCCGCGGCATAGCAGCCGAAACTGCTCACGGAGCTGCCTTTCTCCGTGTTGTCGAACCGGTAGTAGCGCGTGCCCGCGGTGAAGGTCAGGGTCTTCGGAATGAGGTCCACGTCCACCGAGCCGAACGCCGCCTTCTGGGTGTAGCCGCGCGTGATGTCGTCGAAGAAGGCGGTGTTGTCGCCGCGGGTGCTGGGATTGTTGGCCGTGGAATTTGCCGGCGGTCCGATGTCCGTGAACCCGGGCGCGGTCTTGTAAAGGTAGTCGGCCTGTTCGTGGATCTTGTAGTCCTCCCAGAACAGTCCGCCGATCCCGCGCACCCGCCAGTCGTCGGGCGTGCTCAGCCGCAGTTCGTGGCTCTGGTGGGTGTCCTTGTCGCGATCCTGCCAGGTGGCGCTGGGCGAATAGCACTGGGGGGCCTTGCCCGATTCCGCCGTCGACAGGCATTGATAGTAGTCGGCGTACACGCCGCGCGCGTAGTTGGTGTAATCCTGCACCTGCGTGACGTTGCGCACCAGGTAGGCGCCGTTGTAGACCACCTTGAGCGCACCCAGGTGCCCGTTCACCGACAGCGCCGTGTTCTCGAATTGATCCTTGTTGAAGGACGGGTTGTAGAGCTGCACCGACAGGTCGGGCAGCGCCTGCGGCGCCGTCCCCGAGGTCTTGGGCGTCTCGTAAAACACGCCCTGCGCGTCGATGGTCTGGTAGGACTGCGTGAGCAGCGCGTTCCAGTCGTCGTTGAACTGCCACAGCGCGCCCGCGCGGATGCCCTTGTAGGTCACGGGATTGATGGCATTGCCCACCAGCCCGTTGTTGCTCGCGGAATTGGTCGGCGTCGCCGGGCCCGGGATGTTGTTGGCATAGCCGGCATAGTGGATGCCGAGATCGCCCGACTGGCGCACGAACGTCCCGGGCACGTTGTTGATGTAGCCGCCCTGGGAGTCGCTGTAGACCACGGCGCGCACCGCCAGGGTGTTCGGGATCAGCGGCAGATTGATGGTGGCATCGGCGTTGCTGCTGTGGTCGCCGTGTGCGGTGTAGGCATAGCCGGCGTTCACGGTGCCTTCGGTGACGTCGAGCTTGGGCTTGTTGGTGATGTAGCGCAGCACGCCCGCCTGGGCGCCCGCGCCGAACAGGGTGCCCTGCGGACCTTCCAGCACTTCGACCCGCTCCAGGTCGACGGCGTAGACGTCCAGGTTGCGGCCGGGCACCTGGCCGGACTGTTCGTCGAGATAGATGGCCACGTTCGGGAAGGAGCCCAGGCCGCCGCTGCCCTGATTGCCGCCGGCGCCCACGCTCAGGCCGCGCATGAAGATGTTGCCCTGGCCCGGCCCGTTGTTCGCGAACACCACGTTGGGCAGGTACTTGACCATGTCATCGAAGGTCGACACGTTCAGCTGCGTCAGGGTCTCGGCCGTCAGCGCCTGAATGGTGATGGGGACGTTTTGAATGTTTTCCGTGCGGCGCTGCGCGGTCACGGTGATTTCCTGGATCCCGCCGGTGTTGCTCTCGGTGTCCGTGTCGATGTCGGGCGCGGCGTGGGCAAGGCCGGCAGCAGTGCCCAAAATCATGGCGATGGCGGAGGTCAATTTCGGATTTGAGTACATGCATCATCCCTTTGGAGAAAAATAAAATTCCACGTACTCCCCCGCAAACCATCATCGTTATTCGTCGGGTCATCACACCGCGCGGGGCGCAGGACCCCGCGAGGCATCGTCATCCTCCGCCGCATCGAGCCTCGAGAGCCGTCAATCGCTGCGTGCCAACCTCGTCGTGACGTCAAGCATCCTCGGCGAGCGGTCCCAGTGCCCGGCGCAGGGGGTCGAGCCACGGGGCGAAATGCCGCCACTGCTCGAGTCCGTCCCGGTTGATGGGCCGCCTCACCTGCTCGGAGCTCGCGGTTCTCACGCTGCGCGCCGTTTCGTGAAATCGCAAGCACCGCGGCTCGAAGGGCAGCCCGCAGAAGTCCAGCATCCTGCGCACGTTGCCCTCGAGGTCATCGACGACGTCCTCGTACTGCACCCGCAACACCTTGCCCGGCAGCACGCGGTCCCAGTGCGCCATCAGCTCGACGTAGGTCGCGTAGTACCGGCCGATGTCCTCGAGGCCGTAGGTGAATTCCTGGCCGGACGCGAAGAGCTGCTTGAAATTCGCGACGCAGCAGGGCAGTGCCTTGCGCCGGGCGTCGATGATCCTGGCATCGGGCAGGATGAGGTGCAGGAGCCCGACGTGCCGGAAGTTGTTCGGCATCTTGTCGATGAAATGGGGCTTGCCGCTGCGGTACACCCGGGTCTCCTCCAGATACCGCCGCCCGAGCCGGAGGAATTCCTCGCGCTCCAGGCGCGTCAGCACCCCGGGATACCGCGGCTCCTCGGTGTCCGCGGCGCGTCCCTGCAACTCGAGCACCATCCGCGGGATGTTGGCGAGTTCCATGGTGCCTTCGACCGCGGAGTGCGAGGCAAGAATCTGCTCCAGCAGCGTGGATCCGGACCGTGGCAGGCCCACCACGAAGATGGGCGCGGGATCGGCAACGCCGGCTCCGGACCGTGCCGCGAAGAACTCCGCGGTACAGGTGAGCGACTGCAGGCGGGTGTTGCGTTCCACGATTTCCGGACGATAGCCGCTCTCGCGCCGCTTGAGAGCGTTGCCGCGTTCGTAGTAGCGGAAGGATTCGGGGTAGATGCCGCGATCCTCGAAGGCCTTGCCGAGGGCGAAGCACAGGTGGTAGCGGTCCACGTCGTTGGCGGCGGCGCTCTCGGCATCCTGCATGCGCGCGAGTTCCTCGTCCGGGAACCGGTAGGTTTTCAGGTTGGCGAGACTCCAGTACGCATCGCCGTAGCCCGGGCGGGCGGCGGCGGCCGCGCGATACGCCGCGATGGCTTCCTCCTGTCGCCCCAGGGTCTTCAGCGAATGGGCCACCGACAGATGCAGATCCGCCGCCCGGGGCGCATCGGTGAGGAGATCGCGGTACAGCCCCAGCGCCCGCTCGTGCTCGCCCAGCCCCACGCTCGCGGTGGCGTAGGTGGTGCGATACATGCGGTTGCGCGGATCGAGTTCCAGCAAGGCGTCGAGCTGCGCGAGCGCCTCGACGTGCTTGTGACGCCGCAGCAGGGCGAGCGCGTAGTCGTGCCGGGCCGCGCGGTAGTCGGGTGCCAGGACGAGCACGGCTTCGAGCAGGGTCTCCGCATCGTCGAGCACGTCGAGCTCGAGCCCGATGCGCGCCAGCAGCCGCATGGCCTCGACGTGATCGCCGTGCTCGAGGAGATACGCCCTGACGATGTGTTCTGCGGGCAGGAGATCGCCGTCGGAGAACAGCGCCGTGGCCGTGACCACCTCGGGCGGCAGCTTTCCGAGCGTGGCGACGTGCGCCGCCGCGGTCTGGGCGTTGCCGGCGTCCCCGGTCATGCGAAACAACGTCTGCAGCGTCTGCCAGCTGGCCGGCAGCGCGGGGTTGAGATTCACGGCGTGCAGGAATGCGGCGATGGCCTGCGGTGCGTCGCGCAGCGTGACGTAGCAATGGCCGCGTTCCTGAAACAGCCGGCTGAATTTCGGATGGTGGCGTTCGAGGGTTTGCAGCGTCTGCAGCGCCGCCGGGATGCGCTTCAGGTAGCGCTGGCTCACCGCCATCATGTAGAGGACGTCGCGATTTTCCGGGAAGCGGCCTGCCAGCCCCTCGGCCGCGGCGAGGGCGGCCGCGTAGTGTCCGCGCTCGATGAGAGTCTGTACGCCCCGCACTTCCGATTCGGTGTCCACCGCCCGCGACACGGCGGGCTCGCGCCCGCCTTCGAATGGCGCGGCGGACCGAATTGCGTCGCCGCGATTCAGACCTGCGAGCCTCTCAAAATTTATAACCCAGTTTCACGCCGAGGACGCGCGGGCGGATGACCGTCTGCGCCTCGACGAACTGGCCGGTGGACGTGAACACGCTGGCGTTGCGGTTGGCCAGATTCTGGCCGAAGAGCTGCACGTTCCAGGCGTCCTTCGCGATCCCCACCGACGCGTCGAAGGTGGCGTAGGCCGGGTTCTCGAACTTCAGCAGGGTGGTGTTGACGGCCCCGCCCGCCGACAGGGACGGATTGTTGCCGGCCTGCGTGAACGAACTCGACGTGTACGTGGCGCCCACCTGGCCGAACGCATTGTAGTCGTTGAACGTGAACTCGTAGCGGGTGCGCAGGTTGCCCTGGAACAGCGGCGAGTTCGCCGTGGGACTGCCGATGCTGCCGTACGGGTCCGAGATGGTGGTGATGGGCTTCCCGAAGTTCACGCTCAGCGGGTTGTTGGCGATCAGGAAGGGCGAGTTGGTCTGTTCGCTCTTGTTGTAGGACGCCGATCCCTGCACCGTCAGACCCTGGGTGACGCGCGTCACCAGCGAGGTCTCGATGCCCCGGATGCGGTAGTTCGGTCCGTTCACGCCGAAGGTGAGGTTGCCGAGCTGGCCGGGATCGAAGAAGTTGGTCTGCACGTTGTTCCAATTCTCCTGGTACAGCGCGCCGTTGAATTGCACGCGATGTTCGAAGAACTCCGACTTCCACCCGATCTCCTTGTTGGTGAGGCTGTCCGAGGTGTAGGAAATCGGCGTGGCGAACTGCTTCACGCCGTTCTGGTCCGGCACGTGCAGGGCCGAGGTGCGGTTGAAGGCGCCCGGACG
>CAZZWZ010000258.1:0-5723 GCA_964657955.1 uncultured Steroidobacteraceae bacterium | reverse complement strand
ATCGAGTAGGTCGGCAGGAAGGACAGCGCCGAGCGTCCGGGTCCGCCGAAGGCCTGCAGCCGCTGCAGCATCACCTCGTTGGAACCGTTGGCCGCCCACATGTTCGCGAGCTCCAACGGCACCCCCGAATCGGTCGACAGGTAGCCGGCCAGCTGCGTGCGCAGCCGGGCGATGATGTCGCCGGCTGCGGAAGCATCGCCATCGGCCCGCACCACGGCCGCAACCACCCGCTCCACCCAGCGCGGATCGGGCACGGCGAAGACGGCGGCCTCGGCCACGGCGGTGTCCCGGTACAGCGCCGATTCGACCTCGCTCGGATACACGTTCTCACCGCCGCTCACGATCACGTCGTTCTTGCGGTCGACGAGGAACAGGTACCCGGCCGCATCGACATATCCCACATCCCCCATGCGCAGCCAGCCCTCCGGGGTCAACACCCGCCGGGTGGCGGGCGGGTCCCGCCAGTACTCGCGCATCGTGCCGCTGCTGCGGATGGTGATCTCGCCGATTCCGCCAGGGGCTTGCTCCGCATCATGCTCGTCCAGAATCCGGACTTCGCGCCGTGGGAAGGCGCGGCCGCACGACGACAGCAGGGCGTCTCCGCCCGGCTCGCGGGCACGGCGATGATCGGCGGGGGTCAGCACGGTGAGGACGCCGCCTTCCGTGGAACCATAACTCTGTGCGAATTCGACGCCCCGGAACACTTCCATGGCGCGCGTCAGCAAGGCGGCCGGCATGGCGGAGGCGGCATAGAAAATCAACCGCAACGCGCTCGATTCCACCGCGGCAATCCGTGGGTGAGCGACCAGCGCCGCGAGCATGGTGGGCACCAGGTGTACCGTGGTGATGCGGTGGGCTTCCAGGCTCGCAACGACGGTCTCGGCGGAGAATTCCGGCAGCAAGACGACGGTGCAGCCCGCCGCATGGCTGGGAAAGGTGTAGTACCACATGCCCCCGGAGTGGAACAACGGCATCACGCCCAGGCACACGTCGTCCTCGCGCAGAACGAGCAGGTCCTGCACGATGGTGCGGGCGTTGTCGAGCACGCCGCGGTGCGTGACGGCCACACCCTTCGGCTGGCCCGTGGTGCCGCTGGTGTAGATCAGCGCCAGCACGTCGTCTGGCTCGACGGGGGTCGCGGGTTCCGTGCTCGACGCGCCGGCGAGCAAGGATCCGTAGGTGGTCCAGCCGTCGCGCTCGCCGTCGAAGAGCACGAACCGGCTCACGCCGCCGAGTTTGTCGCGCAGCGTGTCGATCAGCTGGGCATGTTTCGAGTCGGCGAAGAGGATCCGCGGCGCGCCGTGCGCCAGGAGTGCGGCGAGTTCGTCGGCGGTCAGGCGCCAGTTCAAGGCGACCATGATGATGCCGCTCTTGCCGAGACCGTACACCTCCATGGTCTCGACGCAGTTGCGCGCCAGGATGGCGACCCGATCACCCTTGGCGACGCCGAGCGCGGCCACCGCATCGTTCAGGCGGTTCACCCGCTCGTTGTATTCGCGGAAGGTGAGGCGTGCGCCGGAAGCGGACACGTAGGCCGCCTTGTGTGGGTACGCGTCGGCATTGGCGACCAGCACGTCGCCCATGACACGTGCGGCGGCGATGTCCACGGTCAGCCCGTACCCGGGCGGCCCGACCCCGGGGGCCGCGAGCCGGGCGACGAGCGATCGGCGATGCGCCGCAATTCCAGCAGTTCGACGAGCTGCTCGTCCCGCCAGTCAGCCCACTCTTGAGTGGTGTGTCCGTGCGCCACGGCCTCGGCCGCGGCGACCAGCAGCGCCCTGGTGGGGGCGTCCAGCCGGATGTCTGCAGCCGGTCGCCACCAGGACTCGATGGCCGCCCCGGCGTGCTCCAGGATGGATGCCATGCCGCCGGTGCCGCCCGCCAGATGCATGGTCATCAGGCCGCCCATCAAGGACCAGCGCGGAGCAAGCCCATCGCGCAACGCGGCATCGATGTCGGCCGCACTGGCGATGCCCTCCTGCAGACAATGAACCACCTCGCGCATCAGGGCGAACTGCAGACGATTGGTCATGTGGCCCGGCAGCTCCCGTCGCAACCGGATGGGCCGCTTGCCGATGAGAGTCGCGAAGGCCATGGTCCACTCGACCACCTCGGGAGCCGTATCGCGCCCCGGGACTATCTCCACCAGCGGAATCAAGTGCGCGGGGTTGAACGGGTGCAGTACGATGAACCGCTGCGGATGGCGGCATGCGGACTGCAGTTCAGACGGCGCGATTCCGCCGGTGCTCGACAGAATCACCTTGTGCGGTGCCGCTGCGGCATCCAGTTCCGCGATGACGGCGGCTTTCAGCGACGGTTTCTCCGGCGTGTTCTCCTGGATCACGTCCGCGGCCCGCGCCGCCTCGCCGGCCCCGGCGGTGAACCGGAGCCGGTCGAAGGGCGGTGCTCCATGGGAGGCCTTGCCGAGCGCCTGCAATGCCGGCCACGCCGCGGTGACGAAATGGCGTGCGGCCGATTCCGCGCCGGGCCGCGGATCGAACGCCAGCACCTCGAAGCCGTGGCCGAGAAGCAGCGCGATCCAACTCGCGCCCACCGCGCCGGTTCCGATCACCGCGATCGACTTCACCGCCGCCGGATCGGGGTATGCGAGCTCGTTCATGCATCGTCCAGGACGATCAGCGCATCGAGCGCCACCGCGGACGTGGCATCGACGCGCAGCGGATTGATGTCCACCTCGCGTATTTCGGGATGCTCCGTCAACAACCTGGCCACGGCGAGCGCGGCCGCACCGATGGCGGCCCGGCTGCACACCGGCAGGTGACGGAAACCGTCGAGCAGCCGGCGCCCACGCAGGCCGTCGAGCATGTCCTCGACATCCAGCGGGGTCAGCGGGGCCAGCCGTACCGCATTGTCGGCGAGCGCTTCGGCCATGACGCCTCCCAGGCCCAGCACGACGCAGGGTCCCCACGATGCGTCGCGTACGCCCCCCAGGATCAATTCGACGCCGACACCCGCCATCTCCTCGACGAGGACGCGCCCCGGATGCTGCGTGGGAATGCGTTCGATCGCCTCCCACGCCGCCAGCACCTGGGATTCGTGACGGACGTCGAGGAACACGCCGCCCGCCTCGGTTTTGTGCGGAACATCGGCGGCGGCGATCTTGATCACGACCGGCTTTTTCATGGAACGAAACGCGGCCAGTGCCGCATCGTGCGAGTCGCAGAGCGCATGCCGTGGAGTCGCGATGCCGTAATCGGCCAGCAATTGCTTCGCGCGAGCTTCGTCCATGGTGGCGCGCACCACGGGTTGGCCCCGGTACTCCGGGGGCGCCGCTCGTCCCTCGTGGCCGTGCGAGGCGAGGGCCCGCCAGCGTCCGCGGGCGTCGGCATCCAGCACCCTCGCCGCCAGCGTCAATCGCTCGGGACTCTGCACGCTGGGAATGCCGGCCTCACGCAGTGACGCCAGGGTGGCCCGCATGTCCTCGGCCAGGCCGAGCGTGCCGAAGAGTACCGGCTTGCCGGACGCTTCCAGCGCGGGCCTCAGCGCCGCCGCCGGATCGAGCACGGCGGGTTCGTGCAGGCCGTACACCAGCACCGCGTCGATTCGATCGTCGGCCGCCACGGCGGAGACGATGTCGGCGAAGCGCGGTCCCGGCCGGCCCGTATCCACCGGGTTCTTGACGAAGGTCAAAGGCGGCAGCAGGCTCCCGATGTGCTCGACCGTCGCGGCGCCGAGCGGCGGCACGTCCAGGCCGGCGGTTTTGAGACCATCCACGATCAACAACCCGGGTCCTGCCTGACCGGTCACGAGGCCGAATCGGGAGCGTTGCCGGGGGGGCAGGCGTCGCTCCGCGAGCACCGCGACGGCCTGCGTCAACTCTTCGGTGGAATCGACCACCACCGCGCCGGCCTGCACCAGGGCCGCCACGGTGCGATCGCGCGACCCGAGCAAATTGCCGGTATGCGAAACCGCAAATTCCTGGATGTCCGAGCGGCCGGCAACCAGGGCCACCACCGGTTTGGCGGGCACCACGGTGCGCAGCGCCTCGAACAACGCTCGGCCCCTGGACACGCCCTCCAGGTGCAGCGCGATGACCGCGGTGCGTGGATCTTCGGCCAGCGAAGTCAGGGCGTCGGCCGCGTCGACATCGACGGCGTTGCCGAGTCCGATGGCCACCGACACCCCTTCGCCCAACCGCTCCAGCAGGAATGCCAGGCTCAGGTTGACGCCACCGGACTGCGCAATGACGCCGATGCGTCCGCGCGCGAGCCGGTCGACCCCGGGGACGAAACACGCCACGCAGTCGGCGTGCGGATTGACGAATCCCGAGGTGTTCGGCCCGAGCAGCCGCAGCCCGGTATCGGCGCAGATTCCGGCCAGCGCGCGCTCCAGCCGCGCACCCTCCGGCCCGGTCTCCGCGAATCCGCCGGATACGATGAAGATGCCTCCGGCGTCGGCGGCCGCGGCGTCGCGCGCAGCACCGAGGCAATGTTCCGCCGGAATCGCAAGGATGGCCAGATCGACGGGCTCCGGCAGGGACCGGATGCTCGGATGACAGCGTAGTCCGCCGATCTCGGTCTGCCGGGGGTTGATCGGATAGATGTGTCCCGGAAACGCGCCGAGCGACCGCAGCGCCTGGGCGCCGACCTTCGCCGGGTCCGCCGAAGCGCCCACCACTGCGATGCTTCGCGGCACGAGCATGCGTCGCAGGTTGCGTCGGCGCTTCGCTTCGAGCTCGGTTGGTTGCATGGTGGGAGAGGATGCTAAGCCGTCCGTTCGTCATTCGCATACTGTCGAGCGCGTATACTCGTTATCCGTCATTCGGATAACAGGCTCGGAGGCTGCGGTTGGATTCACGGCTGCTCGAATACTTCCTGCGGGTCGCCGAACTGGGCAGCATCAATCGCGCCGCGGCCGCGCTCGACCTGTCCCAGCCGGCGTTGTCGCGGCACATGGCGCGGCTCGAGAAGCAGCTCGCGGTGCCCGTCTTCGTCCGCGGTCGCGGCGGGGTGAAATTGACCGATGCCGGGTCGCTGCTGGCGGACCGCGCCCGGCCGCTGCTGCGGCAATTCGACCAGCTGCAGGAGCAGGTGGGTGAGCACGCCGGCGGCCAGGTGGCGATCGGGATTCCGGGCGCCTGGCAGCATCTGTTCACGGCGCCGTTCGTGGCCGCGATCAGGGCGGCGAGTCCCGCCATCGGCCTGCGGGTGTACGAGGGGACGAGCAATTCGCTGCGGGATCAAATGTCGGCCGGCCTGCTCGACCTGGCCATCGTGCCCTTCGACTCCACCCTGGCCAGGGGATACTCGCAGGCGCCTCTGGTGCGTGAGCCCCTGATCCTCGTGCGCCACCGGGCCGCCGGACTGCGATCGGGCAGCCCGGTGGCGGTGAGCCAGCTGGCCGGCCTGCGGATGATCCTGCCGGGCCGCCCCAATCCCCTGCGCCGCATCGTCGAACATGCGCTGGCACGCAGGGGCCATGCGCAGAACGTCGTGGTCGAAACCGATACCGTCACGCTGTGTCTGGAACTCGCGCGCCGGGAGATCGGCGCCACCATCGTGATGGCCGTCTTGCGCGCGCGAACCGAACTGCGCGCGAGCACCTCGCGCGCGGGTGACGGCGGTAGCCACCCGCCGACGCGCCGGAGATCGCCCGCCGCGGTGCGCAGCAGCGCGGGCAGCAGTGCCCGTCCGTCGTCGCCGTCGTACGCGAAGTCGTCGACGACGAACGTGTCGTCGCGCAACACGCGCCGCCCGATCGCG
>CAZZWZ010000257.1:0-5754 GCA_964657955.1 uncultured Steroidobacteraceae bacterium | reverse complement strand
CCGGCCGCCCGATTACCCGTGCGCCGCCAGCGCCATGGAATTCGCGATCTCCACGCCCGAGGTGCGATCCCGTCCCATCTGCTTGCTCTGATACAGGCACTGATCGGCCGCCTTGATCAGGCCCTCCACGTTGAGCGCAAGATCGGGTCCGCCCACGCCCGTGGCCGCCACCCCGAAACTCACCGTCACCTCCGATTCGCCGCCGCGCACGTCGAAGGGTTTGCTCTTGATGAGCGCACGCATCTTCTCGGCCACGAAGCGGCCCGACTCGAAGTCGGTCTCCGGCAGCACCAGCAGGAATTCCTCGCCCCCGTAGCGCGCGATCCAGTCGCTGTGGGAGCGGATCGAGCGTTGTACCCGGGCGACGAATTGTTGCAGCACCTCGTCGCCGACGGCGTGCCCACGCTCGTCGTTGATGTGCTTGAAATGGTCGATGTCGCACATGACCACCGACAGGGGATAGGCATAGCGACGGCACCGCTCCACCTCGCGCGGCAGCTGTTCCATCAGGTAGCGACGGTTGTAGGCCCCGGTCAGCGCATCGGTGATCGAGAGGATGCGGTTTCTTTGGTTGGCGGCGCGCAATGAATGTTCCAGCGCGAGAATCCGCCGCCCGGCATTGAGCCGCGCGATCAGCTCCGGCTCGTGCACGGGCTTGATCAGATAGTCGTCGGCGCCGGCCTCGAGCCCCGCGATGATGTGCTCCTTCGCATCGCGCGCCGTGAGCAGCAGCGAGTACACGTAGCCGTCGAGCTGCAGGTTGCGCACGGCCTTGCACAGCGCCACCCCGTCCATGCCCGGCATCTCCCAGTCGGTGACCAGGATGGGGTAGTAGCGCTGCGACATGCGATCGAGCGCCGCGGTGCCGTCGGCCACCGCATCCACCTCGTAGCCGGCTTTTTTCAGGAACCGCGTCATCAGCATGCGCGTGACGGGATCGTCCTCCGCCAGCAGGATCGCCGGCGGTTCGTCGGGTGTGAACGGCATCACAGAATCGGTTTCAAGCACGGTCCGAAACTCCGCAGGCGGCAGGGGTCGCTCTCGCTCGACCACATCGGTGCGGACTCGCCGCACCCTGTCCGGATTATCGAGCACACCCGCGCCGAAAATCCCGGCACTGCCGCTCATCTCGGATATGTCAAGCCTCGAAAGCCGGCGTCGGCGTCGGTCGCCGTGCGCGCCGGGTCTTGGACCCCGCGGCGGCCAGCCTCTCAGGAACCGGTGAGCGCTTCGGGATCCTCGCTCTGCGCGCTCCGGCCGGCCGGATACTCGCCCGCGTCCCGGCCGGTGAACCAGTTCACCGCATACTGCACCAGCTGCGTGCCGGTGCTGAGATTCAGCTTGCGCTTGATGCGCTGGCGGTGCGATTCGACGGTCTTGATGCTCAGGTTCAACGCCTGCGCCGTCTCCCGCGTGCTCATGCCCTTGCCGATCATGTGCAGGATCTGCAGCTCCCGGTTGCTCAGCCGGTCGATGGGGTTCGTCGACAGGTAGGCCCCGCCCGCGGCGAACTTCTGGATCATGTTGTTGCCGACGGCCTCGGAGACGTAGATGTTGCCGTCGAGCACCCGCCGCAGCGAGATGAGGAACTGCTCGCTCGCCGCCTGCTTCATGATGTAGCCGTTGGCGCCGGCCGACAGCATGCGTTCGGCATAGATGGTCTCGTCGTGCATGGACAGCACGAGGATGGGCAGCTGCGGATGATGCGCCCGCACGTCCCGCACCATTTCGATGCCGTCGCCCTGCCTGAGGCTGATGTCCGCGATGACCACGTCGGGGTCGAGCTCCTTGATGGCGACTCGCGCGTCGCGCGCCGTCTCCGCCTCGCCGCACACCGCCAGATCCTCCTCGTTCTCCATGACCCGGCGCAGTCCCTGGCGCACGATGGGATGGTCGTCGACGATCAGAACCCGCCGCACCCGGCGCTTGCCGATGGCCGCTCCCGGTGGGGCGGCAGCCGTGCGCACCGACATATTGCTAGCTGACATGAGGTCTCCTCAAAACGCGTGGGCCGATTGTAACGCACTGAGCGCCGCCGGTTGTTCGCCGGTGACGCGCAACACCGTGCCGCACGGTTCGTTCGACCGGATCTCGAACCGCGCGCCGATCATGCTCGCCCGGTATTGCATGATCTTCAGGCCCAGGCCCGACGCGGGCCGGGCAACATCGCGGATGCCGATTCCGTTATCGACGATTTGCAGCAGGAAACTGCCGTCCGTAACCGCTAACAGCATGGCCACCGCGGATGCGCGCGCATGACGGGCGGTGTTCGTCAACGCCTCCTGCGCGATGCGGTACAGGTGACTCGCGTCGGCCTCGCTCAGCGTGAGTTCCGCCGCCATGTCCGCCTGGAACTCCACCGGGATGCCGTACACGTCGCGGCTGCGGTCGGCGAGCGAGCGCAACGCGAACTGCAGGCCTCCGCTCTCCGTGTTGAGCGGCAGCAGGCCGTGGGCCAGGGACCGTGCCGTGTCGATGGACTGATTCACCAGCGTCACGATTTCGTTCACCTGATCCACCGCGGCCGGGCATTGCCGCCGGATGCGGGTCGCAAGACCCCGCAGCATCAAGGCCACGCCCGTGAGCTCCTGGCCCAGGCCGTCGTGCAGATCCCGCCCGATGGTCTGCCGCTCGCGGCTCGACACCTCGAGGATCTCCCGTTCCAGCCGCTTGCGCTCGGTGATGTTGCGCACGGTGATCGAGATGCCCGTGCCCATGCCGTTCTCGCTCACCAGCACCGCACGGCTCTCCAGGTAGCGCGTGCTGCCGCCCGGCGACTCGAGGTCGAACTCGTAGGTCACCGGTTCGGCCGTCGACAACACGTGACGCAGTTTCGAGAGGATGCTCTCGCGCGTCGTGGCCGGCAGGAGCACCGCGAAGTTCTGCCCGATGATCTGCTCGATGCTCAACCCGGGTTCGCCGCGATTGATGAAACGAATCCGCAGCTCACGGTCGAGCAGCACGAGCGTGTCGGCCGAATTCGACGTGGTCGCCCGCAGCAGCTCCTCGGAGCGTCGCACGCGCGCCTCGGACTCCTGCCGCGCCGTGATGTCCTGCGTCACGCCCACCAGACCGATGGGCCGGCCCGCCGGATCGAACAACGGACGCGCCACCGCCGCGTACGACCGGTAGCGGCCCTGCGCTTTGAGACGGAACTCCTCCCGCACCTCGCGATTGCTCGCGAACGCCAGATCGATGGCGCGCCGGACGGCCACCCGGTCGCGGGTGTTCATTCGCGAGAGCAGTTTTTTCACGCCGGGAAGCACCCGCGGCAGGTGCAGCGTCGGCTCGTCCGTGAAGGCGAATTCGAGCGTGTCGCGCGTCCGGTCCCAGCGCCACGCGTGCAGCTGCGCCATGTTCATGGACAGCTTCAGCCAGCCCGTGCTGTGTTCCAGCGCGATCTGCGCCAGTTTCTGCGTCTGCACGTTCTGCACCGAGCCCGAGGCCCGCAACGTCCGGCCGTCCAACGTCTCGAAATGCCCGATCATCCGCACCCACAGCCGCCGGTCCTTGAAGGTGACGATCTCGAGTTCCAGGTCCAGATGGCCGCCGGTGGTCTCGGCGACGGCGGCCGCCGCCTCCAGCCGACGCCGCGATTCGGTGGTGAATCGCGCCTTCACCGCGTCCCGCGAGATCGCGAATTCCTGCGGCGTCGTCTCGTAGATGCGGAACATCTCGTCCGTCCAGGTCAGGACGTCCGAGACGTAGCTGTACTCCCACGCGCCCAACGTCGCGACACGCTGCGCTTCGGCCAAGAGATCCGTGAGCCGCTTGATCTCGGAGACGTCGACGCAACAGCCGATCACCCGGCCCGGGTGCCCGTCCGCGCTGCGTTGAATGAGACTCCGCTCGAGCATGGAGCGGTACTGTCCGCTCGCATCCCGGATTCGATAGGTCGCCGTCCAGCCGCGTTCCGCCTGCAGTGCGTTGCGAACCGTGTCGGCGTACCCCGCCATGTCGCGGGGATGCACGCGCCCCCTCCAATCCTCCGGCAGCATGAGCTGCTCCGCCGGCAACCCCAGCACCTCTTCGATGCCCCGCGAGCGCTGCACCGTGCCCTGCGCCAGGTCCCACTCGAAGATGATGCCCTGCACCGCATCGGCGGCGAGGCGGAACACCTCCTCCCGCTGCGCCAGCCGGCTTTCCACCAGCCGCCGATCGGTGATGTCCCGCGAATTCACCACCACGCCCTCGACCAGCGGATTGTGGAGCGCCGGCACGTAACTCGACTCCAGCCACCGATACGAACCATTCTTGTGGCGCGCCCGATACTGCTGGGTGAACGACGTGATTTCGCCGTCCACCAGCTGCCGGTATTTCGTCCGCACCAGGTCGACCTCCTCGGGGTGGATCAGTTCGAACAATGAATTCCGGTGTCGTTCCTCGGCCGTGTAGCCGAGGGCATTGCGGATGCCTCCGCTCACGTACTGCAGCCCGCCTTCGCGCCCCGCCACCGCAATGATGTCCGCCGCGTGTTCCGTCAGCGCGAGCAGGCGACTCTCGCTGCCCGCCACCACCGCGCTTCTCGAGCGCTGCTCCGTCACCTCCAACGACAAGACCACCACCCCCGCGATGCCCGACGCGTCGCGCAACGGCTGCACCGCCACGTCGAACCACCGCAACGCCCCGTCGGAGGCCTTCCAAGCAATGGCGCCGTGACGGTAATCCACCCCGCTCAACGCCCGATCGAACGCCTCGCGCGGTATGGCCGACGTCGGGATCACGTTCATCGCCGAGTTGCCCAGCATCGCGCCCGCCCTGCCGCCCGCCGTGCGCACCGCCCCCGCGTTGGCATAGGTCACCGCGAGCTGCTTGTTGAGCATCAATAAATCGAGTGGTAGATGTTCGACGCCGGAGTACGAGGGAACCGGCGGCATCTGTTCGGCGAACGTCAGCATCAGCAGCCTCCGCCCGGGTGCCCCGAGGGGTTTGAGCTCCGTCGCGATCTGCGTCGCCCCGCGCGCCAGACGCCAGCCCACCGTCTTCACCGCCGGCCGCCTGCCCTCGCCCGGCATCGACGCCTCCCCCAGCACCGAATCCGTCGCATCGCCCAGCCAGGAGTAGAGCGACGAGTTGAGCAGCGAGGCAGCTTCCGATCCCAGCAGGCACCGTCGCGCAGACGCATTCGCCAGCACCACCGGCAGATGCCGCAGGCCCGAGTCCACCACGACCACGGCATCCCGCAGACTCTCCACGGCCGATTCCGCGATCGAATTCACCATGTCCCCGCTGGCCGTCACCTGTCACCCACCGCTGTCAACCGTCACCCCCACACCCTCAACCGTCTCTGCGTCGACCGACGGCCTGGCGCTCGCCGACCCACCCGCCACCGCGGCCCACCGGAGCGCTCAAACGTCATCGATAAGTTAGCGATTCGAACGTGCGAGAATGTCGCAATGTTGATTAAGGGTAAAGCCGAACTCCGGTTTGGAGGCGCCGGCCCGCCGCTTTTACCCCGGCCCGGTGCCGAGCCTGCGGCCGCGGATCCCGGGCATGGCGCGGCGCCAGGGTTTCGCCGACGAAGGGCCGGTCGAGGTCGGGCCCAGTGCGGCCTTACGGCTCAGCCTCTGACGCGCAACAGGGGCTCCGGAGCGTAATCTCCAGGCTACTTCGGCCCACACGAAGACAGTCGACCGCACAAGGCAGATCGATGTGCCGGCGGCCATCGGTGCCGTTATTTACGAAACAGCTCGTCCAAAGCTGATTTCGCGCGCGTCGATTCCGTTGAATCCTTGACCCGGTAAGCCCCCGCTT
>CAZZWZ010000256.1:0-5756 GCA_964657955.1 uncultured Steroidobacteraceae bacterium | reverse complement strand
AGACCTACACCACGGAAGAGTTGCAAGTCCAGGGCCAAGCGCTCGACGATGGTCTCAAGTACGTCGTGGGCGGATTTTTGGATCGACAGTGGCCGAAGGAACGCAGCATCGCGGAATTCGACTATTTTCCGGCCAGTGTGCTGCTCCAAAAACAGTTATTCGTCGAACAATATGAAGGCACGAAGAGCCGTGCAGCCTTCACGCAGCTGACCTACGACCTCGGAAAACTGGCACCGGCGGTCGAAGGCCTGAGCGTGACGGCAGGGTATCGCTACACGCACGATGAGGCCTATCAGGGGACATTGACCCTCGCGCCCCCCTTCGTCAGCGGCGCGGGTGGCTGGAACTACGGCAGCTACACCTTTGGCCTGGACTACAAGATAACACCCGACATCCTCGCCTATGTCACGACACGCAGTGCCTTCAAGGCGGGCGGCATCAACAGCGAACTACCCGCAGATTCCCCGTACGCAAGCTTTGCCCCGGAAAAACTGAAGGATGTCGAACTGGGCCTCAAAGCCGATTTTCGCATTCAGGACATGTCGGCCCGTGCCAACCTCGACGTTTACCGCGGCGACTATACGAACATTCAGAGAACCACCCCCGTCGAATCGGACGGAATACTCGTCAACCTGACCAATAATGCTGCGAAAGGGTTGATCGAAGGACTCGAATGGGAGGGCGTGTTGCTGCCGATCCCGAGCGTCGAGCTCTCGACCCTGTATGCCTACACGGAATCCAAATACACGGAGGTCACCACTGCCCAGGCCGCACTCTTGCTGCAAGGCGCACCATTCCCCTACGTGTCGAGGAACAAGGGGTCTTTCAGCGCCCGGTACCGTTTGCCCCTGCCCGACTCGGTGGGCGATATGGGACTGATGGGCACTTACACCTATCAAAGTTCGCAATCGATTGCGCAGACGAATCAGACGGTGTATCCGTACATACCCGGCTATGGCCTCGTCAATGCACGGCTCGACTGGCGCGGCGTCTTCCAGAGTTCGGTCGATGTTTCTGCATTCGTCACCAACCTGACCAACAAAACCTATCCGATCGGGCAGTTTGATGCTTACGGGACTTTTGGCTTCGTGACCAGGACCTATGGCCCGCCGCGGATGTATGGAGCGCAAGTGAAATACTCCTTCGGACACTAACGATGACGATCCAGACACATCGCCGTGACGGCCTGAAAACGTTCGCATCAGTGTTCAGTGGGCTGGCCGTTTGGGCCGCTGCGTGTTGGATTCAAACCGCGTCGGCGCAGGCACCCTCGCTTCCTCCCCTACCGGAGAGCCTCAGCGAGCAAGCGCGTGCACAGCTATCCGCCGTGGCGCCGGTGCCCGGCGGGCCACCGCCGACACTTGCGCAGATGAGAGCGTTTGCAGATCAATTTCAGACCGCGTGGTCAACGAAGCAAAAAGCGCGTTATCCCGCGACAATCGCCGATGACACATTAGGCGGCGTGGCCGTTCGAATCATCACACCCGGCGCTGGTTCATCGGACAAAAAGAGGGTGCTGTTGAACCTTCACGGCGGGGGCTTCCAGGTTGACTCGGGCTCTTTGACCGAAACCGTCCCGATTGCGGCGCTTACCGGCATTCCCGTTGTCGCGGTACGTTATCGTCTTGCACCCGAGAATGTGTTTCCGGCCGCCGTGGATGATGCTCTGGCGGTGTATCGCGCGTTGCTGAGGTCGCATGAGGCGAAGAACATCGCCGTGTACGGCACCTCGGCCGGTGCCGTGCTCGGCCCCGAGCTCATCGTGCGTATCCGGGCCGAACACCTACCGATGCCAGCGGCTCTCGGGGTCTTCTCCGGCGATGCGGACCTCGCGCGGCTGGGAGACTCCGCCCGCCTGTTCCCCTTCAAGATGGGTGGGTTGGATGAGCACGCCATGTGGGCGGCCTACGCGGGCGCGACCAGCTTGACGAGTCCCGCCATTTCTCCTCTTTACGGGATTCTCAAGGGCTTTCCCTCGACGTTATGCGTCACCAGCGGCCGGGATTTTTTACTGAGTGCAACGACCAATCTGTGTCGGGCGCTCGAAACACAGGGCGTATCGGCGAAATCCATCGTCTTCGACGCACTGCCCCACGCGTTTTGGACCTACATCGATGCGCCGGAATCTGACGAGGCGCTAAAGCTCATGGCCGACTTCCTCGTGACGCAATTGGGCGTCAAGGAACGGAGCGTGCCCGTCGCGGAATCCCCGGCGTCATTTCCTCCTCAGACTGGCGAAGGCCCGGGAGCCCGTTGCGATGCTCTCAAAGGCGAACAGCTGGCCGGCACTGTAATCGCGCTGGCACAGGTCGTTGCGGCGGGCCCGTTCAAATCGGACTTCATGCCAACCGAAGCACAGGTGCCGGCTCACTGCCGCGTGCAGGGTCGAATCGCGTCTGAGCCTGGATCTGAAATTCGATTCGAGGTCTGGATGCCCATGTCCGGCTGGAACGGGCGCCTGTACGGAACCGGCAACGGCGGGTTCGGCGGCGCCATCTCCTATTCTCCCGGGCTCGTCGAAGCCGTACAGCATGGTGCAGCCGGCGTTTCCACCGATACCGGACACGCCGTCAGCTCACCGGCCGCTGCCGAAGATGGGAGTTGGGCGACGGGACATCCCGAACGACTCAAAGATTACGGCTACCGTGCCGTGCATCTGGCAACACAGAATGCTCACGCGCTCATCTCAGCCTTCTACGGTAAGGGCGCCGAGCACAGTTATTTTGCGTCCTGTTCCAACGGCGGTCGTCAGGGACTCATGGAAGCCGAGCGCTACCCTGAGGACTACGATGGCATCGTGGCCGGCGCACCTGCGTACGACTGGACCGGTGTGGCGGCGGATTTCATCTGGAACGCGCAGGCCCTGCGCAAACCAGGCGCCGCAATACCGATCTCAAAGGTCCCAGCCATCCAGGCGGCCGTAAGGAATGCGTGTAGCCCAACTCACGGCTTCGTCCATGAGCCGCTTGCGTGCCACTTCGATCCGGACGCGCTGCTGTGCAAGTCGGCCGACTCGGATTCCTGTCTGACCGCGCCTCAAGTGAGCGCGCTGAAGAAGATCTATGCCGGGCCGCACGAGTCGAACGGCAAAGCCATTTATCCTGGTTTCGCGCTTTCTGGCGCCGAGGCGGGTGTGCCGCCGGGAAATGGCTGGGACGGCTGGATGCTCGCGCCGCCCGGAGGGGAGAGTCACCAACAGCGGTATCCGACTGAGATGCTGAAGTTTTTCGTGACACGACTCAAAACCGATATCGATCACTTTGATTTCGATCGCGACTACCCAGCGCTAAAATCCGAACTTGCGCCGATCATTGACGCCACCGATCCCGATCTGACCGCCTTCGCGGCACGGGGAGGCAAGTTGATTCTGTGGCATGGCTGGGGGGATCCCGGGCTGCCGCCGCAGCATACGATTGACTATTTCAAGAATGTTCGCGCGAAGATCGGGAGCCAGCGCACGGGGTCCACGGTTCGTCTCTTCATGGTTCCCGGCGTCCAACATTGCCTCGGGGGCCCCGGCCCCAATGACTTCGGCCAGTTCGACGCGCCGCCCCCGGCGTCCGATCCGCATGCCGATATGACCGCGGCGCTCGAACGATGGGTCGAAACCGGGCATGCGCCGGACTCCATCATCGCGACCCACACGGCCAATCCGTTCGTGTTTGATCCACAACCAGCAACTCGCGAAACTGCGGAACTCCTTTGCGCCTATCCCAAGATCGCCGTCTCGACACAGGGCGATTTCGCCGAGCCGGCAAGTTTTCACTGCGAACTACCGGGAAAGACCGGCGGTTGAGACTTGCATCTGCATCGTATTGGCTCGTGCGCGGCATCGGTGTCGTGACCCTGCTGGTCTCCCTGTCGACATTCAGTGCGTCGCCGGCGGCTGCCGATCCGTCCGGGGCAATTGTGCTGCCGACGGGAAGCATTCCATTTTCCACCCTTGCATCTGACGAAGCCCGCAAGCAATTCGTTGAGTTATTGATGCATCCGTCCACCCCTCCCGCGGGTGGCTCCATCGAGGCAACGAGGCGATTTTACGATGAGTTCAACTCGAACCTCGTGGATCGCATGAGGAAACGCTACGCGTCCTCCATCAAGCCGGAAACGATAGGGGGCGTCCCCACCGACGTCGTGACACCGGCGCAGGGAGTCTCGCCAGAGAACCAATCCCGGGTGCTGATCAATCTGCATGGCGGGGCTTTCATGTGGGGCGCACATAGCGGCGGACTGGTCGAATCGGTACCGATCGCCGTCGTCGGAAAAATAAAAGTCATTACGATCGACTATCGTGAGGCGCCGGAGAATCGTTTCCCGGCCGCCAGTGAAGACGTGGCTGCGGTGTACTCTGCACTGTTGAAGCATTACCGGCCGGGCAATATCGGCATTTACGGCTGTTCGGCGGGAGGCTTTCTGACCGCCGAATCGGTCGCAGCGTTCCACGCGAGGGGCCTGCCGAACCCCGGAGCGATTGGCACGTTCTGTGCGTCCGTCGTCGATACCAAGGGTGATTCCTCGTTCATCGCACCCGTACTCGGCGGACAGCCGTTTGCGGAGAAACCGTTATCAATACTCGATTTGCCGTATTTTCAGGGGGTAAACCCGGGCGACCCGCTGGTCTTCCCCGGCCTGTCGAACGAAGTGCTCGCCCACTTTCCCCCTACCCTGCTCATCACGGGCTCTCGCGATTTCGCCATGAGCTCCGTCGTGCGTAGCCATGCGTTGTTGACGGACGCCCACGTGGAAGCTGAGCTTCACGTCTATGAGGGGATGTGGCACGCGTTCTTCATCTACCCCGAGTTGCCCGAGTCGATGGCTGCCTACTCCGTCATAGCGCAATTCTTCGAGCGGCATCTGGGCAAATAGACTGTCGCTCTAAAAGACCTTTTGAAGACTCTGCATGGTATTGGGCAGGTTGTGGCCGGCTTCGCCCGGGCGACTTGTCTTCTCGTCATGATCGGCGTACAGACCTTTGTCCTGCATTATCTATCGCCGCTGGGTTCGACGGTCTTTTGATTTTTGGGCACAGGCTCGTCTTGGTGCTCCCTGGTGATCGGCACATTACAAATTCGGCTTCGGCGCATTCCGTATTCGCGTGGCGCCCTTCTACGAATAATTACTGCCTGTGCGGCGGCAGGAAGGGCATCGGTTGCGATCGCCCCAATGCTGGCGGATCGTCGTGACCACGGCGTGCCAGTGGATCTGCTTCGCACGTTTGGCATACGGCCTTTACCCGGGTCGCGGCAGACGACAATTTGATATGCGGAATCTGGCACGATCAGCCGCTTCGCCTCGTTGTTTGTAACCCAAGCGCCGCCAGGGCGAGTGGGTAAGTGGGTCGGCGCCCATCCTGCGGTACATCCACGGCGGAGGCTTCAGTGCCGCAATCGATTGGAGAACGGAGCCAACCTGCGCTGGGTTGCCGATCGTGGCTAACGGGTTTTGTCCATCCACTACTCGCTCTCATCTGCCGATCGACATCTGTGGGACACCACGACCAGCAAGGTCGCTTGCCCCACGGTCTGGACTGCGGCATCGGCGGCGACCTGCGCGCCCGGTGACCGAATCGCCTGCGGCGATTTGTCGAACTCCCTTGTTGTCTGTCGGGAGTTCGAATAAAAGCGACAAATGGTCGGGACCAATCGATGGTCCTCAAACCCGCTGTCCTACCGGGCACATAGGTGACACTTTTTCCGAGCACATGGGTGACACTTTTTGGCTTTTGCGGGAGACGCGAAATGCCTTGGAAGGAGTTA
>CAZZWZ010000255.1:3019-5756 GCA_964657955.1 uncultured Steroidobacteraceae bacterium | reverse complement strand
CGAAGGGGAAGTTTGAGCGAACGAAGCCGCACGTGAACGTGGGGACGATTGGGCACGTGGACCACGGCAAGACGACCTTGACGGCGGCGTTGACGAAGGTGATGGCGGAGAAGTTCGGCGGGGAGTTCAAGGCCTACGACCAGATCGACAAGGCGCCGGAGGAGCGGGCGCGCGGGATCACGATTGCGACCGCGCACGTGGAGTACCAGAGCGACTCACGGCACTACGCGCACGTGGACTGTCCGGGGCATGCGGACTATGTGAAGAACATGATCACGGGTGCGGCGCAGATGGACGGGGCGATTCTGGTGTGTTCGGCGGCGGACGGACCGATGCCGCAGACGCGCGAGCACATTTTGCTGGCGCGCCAGGTGGGTGTGCCGTACATCGTGGTGTTCTTGAACAAGGCGGACATGGTCGACGATGCGGAGCTTTTGGAGCTGGTCGAGCTTGAGGTGCGGGATTTGTTGACCACCTACAAGTTTCCCGGCGATGACACGCCGATCGTGACCGGCTCGGCGCTCAAGGCGCTCGAGGGGGACGGCTCGGAGATCGGGGTGCCGGCGGTGTTGAAGCTGGTCAAGGCGCTCGATGACTACATTCCGGTGCCGAAGCGGGCGGTGGAGGGGGCGTTTTTGATGCCGGTGGAGGATGTGTTCTCGATTGCCGGTCGCGGCACGGTGGTGACGGGCCGTATCGAGCGGGGGATCGTGAAGGTGAACGATGAGGTGGAGATCGTGGGGATACGCCCGACGACGAAGACCACGTGCACCGGGGTGGAGATGTTTCGCAAGCTCCTGGATGAGGGTCAGGCGGGGGACAACGTGGGGGTGTTGCTGCGCGGCACGAAGCGCGAGGACGTGGAGCGCGGGCAGGTGTTGTGCAAGCCCGGGAGCATCACGCCGCACACGAAGTTCGAGGCCGAGGTGTACGTGTTGTCGAAGGAGGAGGGCGGGCGGCACACGCCGTTCTTCAAGGGGTACCGGCCGCAGTTCTACTTTCGCACCACCGATGTGACGGGGGCGGTGGAGCTGCCGGAGGGCACCGAGATGGTGATGCCCGGGGACAACATCAAGATCGTGGTGGAGCTGATTGCGCCGATCGCGATGGAGCAGGGGCTGCGCTTTGCGATCCGCGAGGGCGGCAAGACCGTCGGCGCCGGCGTGGTCGCCAAGGTGATCGCGTAGGGCCGCGGGGCGCCCGGCAGGCCGCGGGATATTTTGCGCGAAGCGCATCGACTAGCGTAATATCCGCGGCCCGGTAAAGGGCTGGGCCGCATCGGCCCCGTGGCAGTCGGCGCGCAGGCGCCCGTACATCCGTTGGAAGTTGAGCACCATGGCTAATCAGAACATCAGAATCCGCTTGAAGGCCTTCGATCATCGCTTGATCGACAAATCGGCGCGCGAAATCGTCGATACGGCGAAGCGCACCGGGGCCACGGTCAAGGGACCCGTCCCGCTGCCCATCAAGATGGAGCGTTTCACGGTGCTGACCGCCCCGCACGGCGACAAGGATGCGCGCGATCAGTTCGAGATCCGCACGCACAAGCGTTTGATGGACATCCTGAATCCCACGGACAAGACCGTCGATGCGCTCATGAAGCTGGAATTGCCCGCCGGCGTGGACGTCCAGATCAAGCTGAACTGAGTCGATCGGGGTCGCATACCGCCTCCGGCGCCCCGGGATCGCGCAGCACTCGGGTCGGAGCGGGTCGATCCCGGGGTCGGCAGCTTTGACGCCCGGGCCCACCAAAGCTTGCGCCAACCGCCCAAACCTATATACTCCGCCGTCCAATTTGGAGGTCGGAGCGCGTGGGTGCCGACGCCAGCCTTCCGTAGAGCCGTGCGGCTCGAGGAGTCTGGGGTCTCGAGCGCCTAAACCGCCGGCCTGTTGCAACGATCGGCACGAGCCCTGGTCTCGTGCCGCATGAGGATTCGACAATGACCATTGGTCTGGTTGGCCGCAAGTGCGGCATGACCCGCGTGTTCACCGACGCCGGTGTTGCCGTCCCCGTGACGGTGATCGAGGCGTTGCCCAACCGCATTTCCCAAGTCAAGAGCCTCGACAACGACGGCTACCGCGCCGTGCAGGTCACGCTGGGCTCACGCCGCCCGTCGCGCGTGACCAAGGCGCTCGCCGGGCATTTCGCCAAGGCGAACGTCGCCGCGGGCTATACCTCCCAGGAGTTCCGCCTGGGCAAGGACGAGGGCGATTCCCTGGCCGCGGGCGGCGAGCTCAAGGTGGACATGTTCAAGCCGGGCCAGGTGGTCGACGTCACCGGGACCACGGTGGGCAAGGGCTTCGCCGGCACGATGAAGCGCCACAATTTCGCCGGCGGCCGCAAGACCCACGGCAACTCGGTGTCCCACCGCTCTCCGGGCTCCATCGGCCAGCGCCAGACGCCGGGCCGCGTGTTCAAGGGCAAGCGCATGTCGGGCCACATGGGCGTCAAAGTCCGCACCATCGAGAATTTGCGCATCGTCGAGGTGGACCTCAATCGCAATTTGCTGTTGATCAGCGGGGCCGTCCCCGGTGCCGAAGGCGGACGCATCGTGGTGCGGCCTTCACTCAAGGCCATCTCGCAGGCGCGCCGCAAGCGGCTGGCCCCGAACAAGGCCCCCGTGGCCGCCAAGGGCGGAGCCGGCAAGGGCGCCTCCAAATCGGACAAGAAATAATGCCGACTCTGCAACTGAAGAATGCCGGTGCCGCGGGCGACATCCAATTGTCGGACGTGGGC
>CAZZWZ010000255.1:0-3009 GCA_964657955.1 uncultured Steroidobacteraceae bacterium | reverse complement strand
GCCTTCGGCCGCAAATACAACGAGGCCCTGGTGCATCAAGTCGTCACCGCCTACATGGCCGCCGGCCGGGCCGGTACGAAGCGGCAGAAGTCGCGCGCCGAGGTGCGTGGCGGCGGCAAGAAGCCCTGGAGCCAGAAAGGCACCGGGCAGGCCCGGGCCGGTTCGATCCGCAGCCCGATCTGGGTGGGCGGCGGCCGGGCTTTCGCGGCGCGGCCGCGTGATTTCTCCCAGAAGGTCAACCGCAAGATGTACCGCGCCGCCATGCAGTGCATGGTCTCCGAGCTGGTCCGCCAGGAGCGGCTGCTGGCGGTGGAATCGCTGGAACTCGCCGAGCCGAAGACGCGGCTGCTCACCGCCAAGCTCGCGGAATTCGGCCTGACCCGCGCCCTGATCCTGGTGGAGGCGTACGAGCGGAAATTGTTCCTGGCGGCCGGCAACGTGCCGTACGTGGACGTGATGTCGGTGTCGTCGCTGGACCCGTTGAGCCTGATCAAGCACGACAAGGTCCTGGCCACGGTGGGTGCGCTGAAGCTGCTCGAACAGCGTCTCGGAGGCGCGCATGAATAAAGAACGATTGATGACGGTGCTGATCCAGCCCCACGTGTCGGAGAAGGCCGCCACCGTCACCGAGAAGGCGAATCAGTACGTGTTCCGCGTGCGCGACGATGCCTCCAAGGCGGAGGTCAAGAGCGCGGTGGAGCTCATGTTCGAGGTCAAGGTCGAGGGCGTGAATCTGTTGAACAAGCCCGGCAAGACCCGTCGTTTCAAGAACGTCGCGGGCAAGCGCGGCGGTTACAAGAAGGCGTATGTGCGTCTGGAGACCGGTCAGTCGATCGACTTCACCGGCGCCGCGAAGTAAGGACAGGCCATGGCACTCATCAAAATGAAGCCGACCTCGCCGGGCACGCGCTTCGTCGTCAAGATCGACCGCTCGCACCTGCACAAGGGCGGCCCGCTCGCTTCATTGACGACCAAGAAGAATCGCACCGGCGCACGCAACCACTCGGGACGGCAGACCACCCGGCACATCGGCGGCGGGCACAAGCAGCGGTACCGCCTGGTCGATTTCAAGCGCGACAAGGACGGCATTCCCGGCGTGGTGGAGCGCCTCGAGTACGATCCGAATCGCACGTCGCACCTCGCGCTGGTGCTGTACAAGGACGGCGAACGCCGTTACATCCTGGCGCCCAAAGGCGTGAAGGCCGGGGACGAGATCCGATCCGGCGCCGATGCGCCGATCAAGCCGGGCAATGCCCTGACGTTCCGGCACATCCCGGTCGGCAGCACGGTGCACAACATCGAATTGAAGGCGGGCAAGGGAGGCCAGCTGGCCCGCAGTGCCGGCACGTCCGCCCAGTTCGCCGCACGCGACGGCGTCTACGCCAGCGTGCGATTGAAGTCCGGCGAGATGCGCAAGATCCACGTCGACTGCCGCGCCACCATCGGTGAGGTGGGCAACGACGAGCACAATCTCCGGGTCTTCGGCAAGGCCGGCGCCGTGCGCTGGCTCGGCGTGCGACCCACCGTGCGCGGCGTGGTGATGAATCCCGTCGATCACCCGCACGGCGGCGGCGAAGGCAAGTCCGGCCAGGGAAACCCGCACCCGGTGAGCCCGTGGGGCCTGCAGACCAAGGGCAAGAAGACCCGCCGCAACAAGCGCACCGACAGCATGATCGTGCAGCGTCGCAAGAACAAACGCCTCTAAGAGACCGGAGATATAGCAGTGCCTCGTTCGCTCAAAAAAGGTCCTTTCGTGGATCTGCACCTGGCCAAGAAGGTGCAGACGGCCAGCCAGAAGAACGACCGTCGACCGATCAAGACCTGGTCGCGCCGGTCCATGGTGATACCCGACATGGTGGGATTGACCATCGCCGTGCACAACGGCCGGCTGCACGTTCCCGTGCTGGTGTCCGAGAACATGGTGGGACACAAGCTGGGCGAATTCGCGCCCACGCGCACGTTCAAGGCCCACTCGGGCGATAAAAAAGTGTCGGCGGCGGAGTAGGGCATGGAAACCAGAGCAATCCTCCGCTACGCGCGGATCTCGCCGCAAAAGTGCCGTCTGGTGGTGGACACCATCCGCGGCAAGTCGGCCACGCTCGCGGTGAACACGCTGAAGTTCATGCCGAAGAAGGGCGCAAAGATCGTGCTGAAGGTCCTGGATTCCGCCATCGCGAATGCCTACAACAATTTCAACGCGGACGTGGACGATTTGAAGGTGACGCGCATCGAGGTCGATCCGGCGCCCGTGCTCAAGCGCTTCCATGCCCGTGCCAAGGGCCGCGGCGTGCGCATCGCCAAGCGCAACAGCCACATCCTGGTCCAAGTATCCGACGGCAAGCGAGACGCCTAATGGGTCAAAAAGTCAATCCGATTGGTATCCGCCTCGGCATCACGCGCGAGTGGTCGTCGAAGTGGTATGCCGGTTCGAAGGTGTTCGCCTCGAACATCCACACCGACTTCCTGGTGCGCGAGTACCTGATGAAGAAGCTGGCCGACGCATCGGTGAGCCGCATTCACATCGAGCGCGCCGCCCGCCGGGCCAACATCACCATCCACACGGCCCGGCCCGGCATCGTGATCGGCAAGAAGGGCGAGGACATCGAAAAACTCCGCACCGCGGTGGCCAAGATCCTCGGCATGACCATGCAGGACGTGCGGCTCAACATCGCGGAGATCCGCAAGCCCGAACTCGACGCCAAGCTGGTGGCCGAGGGCATCTCGCAGCAGCTCGAGAAGCGCGTGATGTTCCGCCGCGCCATGAAGCGCGCGGTGACCAACACCATGCGTTCCGGCGCGCTGGGCATCAAGGTGCGCATCTCCGGCCGCTTGAACGGTTCGGAGATCGCCCGCACCGAGACCAACCGCGAGGGCCGCGTGCCGCTGCACACCTTCCGCGCCGACATCGACTACGGACTGGCCGAGGCGCAGACCACCTACGGGGTGATCGGCATCAAGGTGTGGATATTCAAGGGTGAGATCTTCGACGCACCGGAGCCCGAGGTCGCC
>CAZZWZ010000254.1:0-5929 GCA_964657955.1 uncultured Steroidobacteraceae bacterium | reverse complement strand
CTCGCCATCCCGCCGGCGCCCGCAACCCGCCGCGGTCGAAATCGATGACGCTGACCCGGCCCGCCGCATCCAGCAGGATGTTGTGCGCGTTCAGATCGGCATGATCGACGCCGGCGTCGTGAAAGCGCGCCACCGTCGCCCCCACGTCGCGCCACGTGGGCTCCGGCAACGAATCGCGCGCGAGCACGCCGCTCAACGGGTGGGCACCGGCAATCCGTTCGGTGATCAGATCGCATCGATAGAACGGACCGCTGCGCCGATACCGCGCGGCCACCGGCCGGGGTACCGGCAGCGCACGCGCCGCCAGCGATGCCAGCAGGCGCCATTCCGCGAAGGCCCGCACCCGCGCTTCGCCGGCCCACACATACCGATCATCGAGACGCGCGGCCCAGCCGCCGCGCCGATAGTGCCGCAGCACCCACTCGCGCGGCGGTGTGCCCACGAACCAGGCCGAACCGCGACCGCCGGACACGACGTGCAGCTCGCCCCGACCCGCCCAGAAACCCGGCTCGAACCAGTCGCCCGGTGCGCCGGGCGCGCCGCCGCGGCACGTCGCACCGACGTCGCCCGCCGCGCCGCCGTCCGTCCGCGGATTGCCAACAAACCGGCGATCGGCCAGCATGGCACCGTCGAGAGTGGCAATGCGTTGGCCGCCGTCCGTCATCGTTGCGAGCGCGTTCCTGGAATAAAACCCTATGACGATACCGCCCCGCTCCGCTTCGCCGCCGCAACGGGTCTGCATCCTGCGCCTCTCGGCCATCGGCGACACCTGTCACGCGGCGGCCGCGTTGCGGGCCCTGCAAACCGCGTGGCCCGCCACCCGGTTCACCTGGATCATCGGCGAGCTCGAAGCCCGATTGATGTCGGCGGTTCTCTCCGGCGTCGAGTTTATCACCTTCGACAAGCGCGCCATGCGCAGCGAGTTGTGGCGCCTGCGCCGGCTGCTCGCGCCGCGGCGCTTCGACGTGCTGCTCGATCTGCAGCTCTCGCTGCGCGCGAGCCTGGTGTCCACGCTGGTGCGCGCCCCGCTCAAGCTCGGGTTCGATCGCGCCCGGGCCCGCGAATTTCAATGGCTGTTCACCAACGCGCAGGTCGCGCCGGCGCGCTCGGAACACGTGCTCGATTCGTTCCTGGGATTCGCGCGCGCGCTGGGCGTGACGCCCGGGGCCGCCGCCTGGAACATCGCCCTGCCGCCGGACGCGCAGCGCTATGCCGAGGCGCTGGTGCCCGACCGCACGCCCACGCTCGTGATCAGCCCCTGCTCCAGCCATCCGCTGCGCAACTGGCCGGCCGACCGGTATGCCGCCGTGGCCGAGCACGCGGTCCGCGCTCACGGGATGCGCGTCATCGTCGTGGGCGGCCGCAGCGCGCAGGAGCACACCATGGCAGGCGCGATCCTCGCCGCCGCACGCGGCACACCCATCGTCGATCAAGTGGGCAAGGATACGTTGCCGGAATTGCAGGCCCTGCTCGCACGGGCCGCGGTGTTGCTGTCGCCGGACTCCGGACCGGTGCACATGGCGACCATGGTGGGCACGCCCGTGGTGGGCCTGTACGCCGCCACGCGCAGCGCCCGCGCAGGTCCCTACTACAGCCGGCGGTGGTGCGTGGACCGGTACGACGACGCCGCACGCAAGATCTTCTCGAAGCCGGCCGGCGAGCTGCCGTGGACCACCAAGATCGAACGACCCGGCGTCATGGAACTGATCCGCGTCGCCGACGTCGTCGAACGGCTCGATGCGCTGCGGACGGCCGCGCGAGCCCCCGCCCGCGCGCCTGGCGCGGGCAGTGAAACTGGTTAAAATGCGCCGATGCAAGAGATCACGGTCCCCGTATCGCCCGGCGAGTTGCTCGACAAGATCACCATCCTGCGCATCAAATCGCAGCGCATCCACGATGCCGCCAAGGTGGCCAACGTCCGCCTGGAACTCGATGCGCTGCAGAGCACCTGGACCCGCAGCGTCTACGCGGGGGCGGACATCGGCGCCGACATCGAAGCCCTGATGGGGGTGAATGAACGCCTCTGGGTCATCGAGGACGACATCCGGGACAAGGAGCGCGCGAAGGCGTTCGATGCCGAATTCATCCGCCTCGCACGCGCGGTGTACGTGCAGAACGACGAACGTGCCGCCATCAAGCGGCGCATCAACCTGAAACTGGGTTCCACCCTCGTGGAAGAGAAATCCTACCGCGGCTACTGAGGCGCTTCGCCACCGCCGCGGCCGCCCCTCACTGGCCCGGCTGAATCACCTCGTGCGGCGTGCGCAGCAGCGTGTATTCGGCGCCGCAGTAGCCGCACTTGGCCCAGCCGGCGGCTTCGATGGCCAGATACACCCGGGGATGCGAATTCCAGAGCAACATGCCGGGCATCGGACAGGACAGCGGCAAATCCTCCGGGGTGACCGAGTATTGATGCAGCGCATTCGGCTGCACCAGCGCGTGTTTCGGATCGTCTTGTACCATCGCCGGCATCGTATGCTCCGCTTGCTGTGAGGCCCACTCGGGCCGGGGTACCGGCCGCGCTCCGGGCTAGCCGGCCGACGCCGCCGCGAAACCCCGGGCGCGCAGCAGCGCTTCGATCCGCGGGTCGCGCCCCCGAAAGTTCCGGTAGGCCTGACCCGGGTCCACGCTGTTGCCGACGCACATGATGTCATCGCGCAGCCGCTTTGCAATGCCTTTGTCGAACGGATCGCCCGCCTGCACGAAACATTCGAAGGCGTCGTGATCGAGCACCTCGGCCCACAGGTAACTGTAATAGCCCGCCGAATAGGAATCGCCCGCGAAGATGTGCGCGAACTGCGGCGTGCGGTGGCGCATCACCACCTCCGCCGGCATGCCGAGCGCTTCGAGCGTGTCGCGTTCGAACGCCTCGGGATCGGGTACGGGGTCGGTGGCCAGGTGCAATTTCATGTCCACGAGCGCGGCGGCCAGGTATTCCACCGTCGCGAAACCTTGATTGAACGTCCTCGCCGCCTTGATCTTCGCCGCAAGCTCCGCCGGCATGGGGGCACCCGTTTCGTGATGGAGTGCGAACTGCGACAGCAGCTCCGGCGTCGCCAGCCAGTTTTCATTGAGCTGAGAAGGGAATTCGACGAAGTCGCGGACCACGCGCGTGCCGGCCAGGGAGCTGAACTCGACGTCCGAACTCAGGCCGTGCAGGGCGTGGCCGAACTCGTGAAACAAGGTCACCGCATCGTCCCAGCTGATGAGGATGGGATCGCCGCCGCCGCGCAGAAAATTGGTGTTGTTGGAGACGATGGGCGAGCTGCCGGCATCCAGTTTCTCCTGTTCGCGATACTCGCTCATCCACGCGCCCGAAATCTTGCCGATGCGCGCGTAGGGATCGAAATACCACAGGCCGATGTGTCGGCCGGTCTCCGATCTGACCTCCCACACCCGCACTTCGGGGTCGGGCACCGGCAGACCGGTCACCTGGGAGAAAACGAATCCGTACAGCCGTTGCGCGGCCCAGAACATGCCTTCGCGCAATTTTTCGAGCTGCAGGTACGGTTTGACCTCGTTCATGTCCAGGTCGAACCTGGCGCGCCGCACGCGCTCGGCATAGAAACGATAGTCCCACGCGGCGATGGGCTCATCGCCGGCCAGGGTCTGCATTTCCGCGACTTCCGCGCGCACCCGGGCCACCGCCGCGGGCCAGATCCGCATCAACAACCCGAGCGCGTTCTCAGGGCTGCCGGCCATGCTGTCGGCGAGGCGCCAGTGCGCGTGCGTCGCGTATCCCAGGAGACCGGCGCGTTCGTGGCGCAGGGAGAGGATCTCGGAAATGATTGCCTTGTTGTCGTGCACGCCGCCGTTGTTGCCGCGGCGATAATAAGTGCGCCACACCCGCTCGCGCAGGTCGCGCCGCTCGGCGAAGGTGAGGAACGGTTCCATGGCGGAGCGCGTGTTGAGTATGGCCCATCGCCCGGGATGCCCGCGCGCGGCCGCCACCGCCGCCGCCGCGGCGCATTCGGCCTCCGGCAGGCCGGCCAGATCGGCGCGCGCATCGAGGTACAACACGTGATCCGCCTCGTCCGCGAGCAGATTCTGGCTGAAGCTCGCGAACAGGCTCGCGAGCCTTTCGTTGATCGCGCCCACCCGCCCCTTCGCCGCCGGGCTCAGCCGGGCTCCGGCACGTACGAAGCTGGTGTGGTGGTGCCAGCACAGGCGCCGTTGCACCGCCGTGAACTGCCCGCCGGCCGCGGTCGTCGCGTCCGCGGACGGCGCCACGCTTTGGCGGTACACCGCCTCGATGCGGGCGAACAGCGCGGCGTTCTGCGTCACGGCGTCGTGAAATGCGGCGATCCTGGGGCTCATCTCGAGCTCCATCGCCTGGAATTCCGCCGTGCTCCCGGTCGAGGACCAGACGTCGTACACGGCGTTGACCCGGCGAAACGTCCGGCCGGCCCGCTCCAGCGCCACCAGCGTATTCTCGAAGTTGGCGGGCTCGGGATCGGTCACGATCCGGTCCACCTCGCGCAGCTTCTCGGCCATGGCCGCTTCCAGCGCCGGTTTGAAATCCGCCACGCGCACCCGGTCGAAGGGCGGTACGCCGCCGAAGGGCCCGCTCCAGGGTCGCAGCAGGGCATTGGTCTCGAAGGTCGATTCCCAGATGTCTTTCACGAATTCCCTCGTCGATGCGTAGGCCGCCGCATCCACCACGCGTTGCGCCCCTTCGAGCGACAGGTGATGCAATACGTTCCGGTAGCCGATGTAAGCCTCCGTCAACCGCCGTGCGCTGGATGCATCCAGCACGCCCGCGGACGCCAGCCCCTCCAGCTGACGTACGTTGTCGGAATGGGTCAGGAGCTGCGGATGTTCGTTGGCCGACGCCAGGATCCGATATTGCACCAGGAATTCGATGTCGGCCATGCCGCCCGCATCCTGCTTGATGTCGAATTTGCCGGGCGCGCCCCGTGACAGTTCCCGGCGCATGCGGGCACGCATCTCGGCCACGTCCGCGCGCAGCGTGTCGCGTCGCACGGCCGAGGACAGCACGCGCAGCCGCGCCTCCTCGAAGCGGCGGCACAGGGTCGGATCGCCCGCCACCGCGCGCGCGCGCAGCAGCGCCTGGTGCTCCCAGGTCCACGCATCCTGCTGCTGATAGCGCTCGAACGCATCGATGCCCGTCATCAGAAAACCGCCCTTGCCGTTGGGCCGCAGCCGCATGTCCACTTCGTAGAGCCGTCCCGCGGCGGAATGCATGGTGAGCAGGTGCACGATGCGTTGACCGAGACGCAGCAGGAACACGCCGTTGTCCAGCGGCCGCTCGCCCTGCGTCTGCTGGAACTCGCCGCTGGAATCGTGCAGGAACACCAGGTCGAGGTCGGAGCCATAGCCCAGTTCGAGACCGCCGAGCTTGCCGTATCCCGCCACCGCCACCCGCACGGCCCGCGGCTCGCCGCCGCCGCCGCAGTAGGGCGCGCCGTAGAGCTGCACCATCTGCGCCCAGGCGAGGTCCATGCAGCGTTCGACGATGAGCTCGGCGATGTCGGTCAACCGGTCGCTCACGCGCATCAGCGGCAGCCGCCCGGTGAGGTCGGCGAACGCCACCCAGAACACCGCCGTCTTCTGGAACTGACGCAGCGCCTCGACCTGCCGCTCGGGATCCTCGGCCAGCCGTTCGGTGCGGGCCGCGAGTTCGCGCACGAAACTGGCGCGCGAGGGCAGGTCTTCGAAGGCGTTGGGATCGATCAACTCGTCGAGCAACAACGGGAAATTCGCGATCTGGCCGGAGAGAAAACCGCTCACCGCGCACACCTCGATCAGACGATCCAGCGCGGGCGGCTGCTCCTTCAACAGGGCGAGATACGATGAGCGCGCGCCGATGGCCTCCAGCACCCGCAGCACCCGCTGCACCACGGTGGCCGGCGCCTCGCGCGCAGCCGCCGTCTTGAGCAACCGGCCCAGGATGACGTGCAGGCGACGC
>CAZZWZ010000253.1:0-5940 GCA_964657955.1 uncultured Steroidobacteraceae bacterium | reverse complement strand
CGCACAGGCATTCTTCGGCAAGGACATGCGCCAGCTCAGCCTCGCCCAATGCGCCCTCCGCACGGCCCGTCGTACCGTCAACGGTCGAATTTCGTCGACAAAATGATGGATGACGTGGTGCGTTCCACCCCGTCGAGCGCGCCGATCCGGTCGATGACGCGGTCCATTTCATCCACCGATGCAGTCGCCGCCACCGCGATCAGGTCGACGTCGCCGCTCACCGAATGCAGCACCCGCACCTGTTCGATGCTCCGCAGCGCCGCGATGACCACGCGGGCCTCCTTGGCCCCCACCTTGATCATGACGTGGGCGCGCACCGCCCCGCCATGCTCCGGGGCCAGGCGGACGCCGTACCCGACGATCACGCCCTGGCGCTCCAGGCGCTCGATCCGGCTCTGCACGCTGGTCCTCGAGCGGCCCACCAGGCGCGCCAGGTACGCCGTGGATGCCCGGGCGTTCTCGCGCAACGCGAGGAGTAACTTGTCGTCGATGGCATCCATTGCGTTTCGCCGGTTTTTCCTGGCAATTCGTCGGTATTGTACCGTGAGATTGGTTGTTTCCGCCCTACCATTCGCAGGGGTGCCGGTCGACAATGGATTCCCCTCAGGAGTCGGTGAGTGAGAGCGAGATGAAACACATCGTCGTCGTCGGCGCGGGCAAGATCGGTTCGATGATCGCTGAGTTGCTGGTCAGTTCCGGCGACTACGCCGTGACCGTGGTGGACCGCTCGCAGGTGCAGCTCGACCGGCTCGAAACCGCCGTGGCCATCGACAAGGTCGCCGCCGACATCACCCAGGGCGACACGCTGCGACACCTGCTCACGGGCAAGTTCGCCGTGCTCAGCGCGGCGCCGTACCACGCCACCCGGCTCATCGCCGAGGCAGCCAAGGCCGCCGGCGCGCACTATCTCGATCTGACCGAGGACGTCGCCAGCACGCGTGCGGTCAAACAGCTGGCCGCCGGCGCGCACACCGCCTTCATCCCGCAATGCGGTCTCGCGCCCGGATTCATCACCATCGTCGCCAGCGACCTGGCCGCGCGCTTCGATCAATTGCAGGACGTGCGCATGCGCGTGGGCGCGCTGCCGAAATTCCCCTCCAATGCGCTCAACTACAATCTCACGTGGAGCACCGATGGGGTCATCAATGAATACTGTGAGCCCTGTGAGGCCATCGTGAACGGGCAGCTCCGCGAGACGCAACCGCTCGAAGAACTGGAGGAGTTCTCGCTGGACGGCATCCTCTACGAGGCGTTCAACACCTCGGGCGGCCTCGGCACGTTGTGCGAGACCCTGGCGGGCAAGGTGCGCAATCTGAATTACCGCACCATCCGCTACCCCGGCCACGCCGCCATCATGAAGGCGCTGCTCAACGATCTGCGCCTGCGCGACCGGCGCGAACTGCTCAAGGACATCCTGGAGCATTCGGTGCCCATCACATTGCAGGACGTGGTCATCGTGTTCGTCACGGTGAGCGGCATGCGCAGCGGCCAGCTGGTGCAGGAAACCTATGCGAACAAGATCTACGCCGCACCCCTGGGCGGGCGCGTGCGCAGCGCCATCCAGATCACCACCGCGGGCGGCATCTGCGCCGTGCTCGACATGCTGAGCGCAGGACATCTGCCGCAGTCTGGACTGGTCCGGCAGGAAGAGATCGGGCTGGCCCCGTTCCTCGCCAACCGGTTCGGCCGGGTGTACGCCGGCATGCCCCCGGCCGCGGTCAACGCCGCCTGAATCCGGTCCGCATCGATACCATGCTCGCCGGTGAGGATGCGGAGGCGCTGCGGCGGATCGTCGGCACGGCGGGGTTGCTGAGCGCACCCGACGACTTGTCGTCCTATCAGACGGCGGCGCGTTACGGCGGCGGCGTCGCGGCGGCCGTGGTGCGTCCGGCCGACACGCGCCAGGTGTCCGCGGTGCTGCGGCACTGCGTACGCCGGCGTCTCGCGTTCACGCCGCAATCGGGCAACACCGGCCTCGTGCTGGGATCCACGCCGGACGGCAGCGGACGGCAGATCGTGCTCTCGCTCGACCGGCTGCGCGCGCCGCCCCGGATCGACGTGGACGACCGGACGGTGACCGTGGCCGCGGGCGTACGCCTCTCCGCACTGAACGCCGCACTCGAGCCGCACCATTTATTTTTGCCCATCGACCTGGGCTCCGATCCCATGATCGGCGGCATGGTGGCCACCAACACGGGCGGTGCCCGCTTCCTCCGGTACGGCGACATGCGCCGGCAGGTGCTCGGATTGGAGGTGGTGCTGCCGGACGCCGACGGCACGGTGCTGCAGCTCGCCGGCGGTCTGCGCAAGGACAATGCGCATCTCGATCTGCGGCAGTTGTTCATCGGCAGTTGCGGCGCCTTCGGCGTCGTGACGGCGGCGACGCTGGAGGTGCAGCCGCGCCCGCGGCAATCCGCCGTGGCGCTGCTGGTGCCGCGCGACGAGGATGCCGTGCTCGAAACGTTGCGCGCCTTCGAGACGGAGACGGGCGAGTTCCTGACGGCCTTCGAGGGCATGTCCGAAGCGGCCATGCGGCATGCCTGCGAGCACGTGCGCGCCTTGCGCAACCCGTTCGAGGAGGGCTTCCCGGGCTACGCCATCCTCGTGGAGCTGTCCTCGGTTTCGGGGCAGCGGCACGGCGAGCCCTCGCTCGACACCGTGCTCGAATCCGTGATCACCCGGCTCGTCGAGCGGGACTCCTCGCCGCTCGCCGACGTGCGATTCGGCCGCGCCGAGACGTTCTGGGCGCTGCGACACGCCCTGTCGGAAGGATTGCGGGCCGCGGGGCCCCTGGTGGGATTCGATCTGTCGTTTCGCCGCAGCGACGTCATGGCGTTTCGCCGGGTCGCGATCGCCCAACTGGCCGTCACCCATCCGGAGTACGAGGTCTGCGACTTCGGCCACGTCGCCGACGGCGGCGTGCACTTCAATCTGGTACAGCGCACGAACCGTCCCGTTGACGCCGCGCGCGTGAGCGGCCTGCGCGATGCCGTCCTGGATCTGGCGGTGCGCGACTTCGGCGCGAGTTTCAGCGGGGAGCACGGCATTGGCCGTGCCAATCAACGCGCCTATGATCGCTACACGCCGGCCTCGATACAGCACTATTCCGCGGCGCTCGCCGCGGTGTTCGCCGCGATGCCGGCCACGGCGGTGCGCTTCGGTCCGCCGCCGGCAGGAGAGTTGAATGACCACTGATTCGCACCTGGCGCAGCTGATCCGCCTCATCGCGGGCGGCAAGGCGGCCGAGGACGTCCTGGGCACGTTGCATATCGATCGGGCGTTCGTGCTCGAGAGCGCGGGGGCGGTGTCGCGCGGCGTGTTCGCCATGGCGCTCAATGCGCTGCTGTTTCACGATTTATTGGGCCGCGTCCCCACCGGCGCGGCCTACGTCGCGGACCGGCGCCGGCAGCGCGAGCGCATCACCTTCGACCACGGGGCCCTGCGGACGGTGCGCTTTCCCGCGGGCCCCACCGGCGCGTTGCCGGCGGGGTTCCAGGCCTTCTCGCGCATCCTGGAACCGCTGGGATACCACGTGGCGGGAGTGTATCCGCTCGAGACCCTGCGCATGACGGGCCGGGGATTCGCGCACCGTGAATTTCGCGAAACGCTGCCGCAATTCTTCGTCAGCGAATTGCACACCGGGCTTTTTTCCGCGGAATTCCAGGCTGCGGCAGGCCGCGTGTTCGACGGCACCCGCGATCCTCTGACCGCCGTGGCCCACGCCGCGCTCGCCGAGTTCGCCGCCCAGGGACGCTGCGAGATGCGGCTGGCGGCGCCTGCGCTGCGCGAGATCGTCGCCGCGTTCGGCCGCTGGCATCCCGTGCCCACGCTCGCCGACTATCGCACGCTGCTCGCCGAGTCGGCCGAAGCCGCGTGGATCGCCACCGAAGGTTCGGCGTTCAATCACGCCACCGACCGGGTGGCCGATGTGGCCATGACGGCCTGCGGCCAGCGCTCGCTCGGCCGTCCGGTCAAGGATGGCATCGAGGTCTCCGCCGCGGGCTCGGTGCGGCAGACCGCGTTCAAGGCCGATCCGGTGCGGCGGTCGTTTCGCACGGCGGAGGGCACGGAGCTCGAGATGAGCGTGCCCGGATCGTTCTACGAGTTCATTTCGCGGGACGCGGTCGTCGGAGCGGACGGCAAGCGGCATCTGGATCTGCGCTTCGACAGCGCCAACGCCCAGGGCATCTTCAAGATGACCGCGGCGCGTTGAGCTGCACGAAGGCCGCGATGTCGGCCATCGTGGGCGCACGGCCGCGCGCGGGAATGCTCATCGCCGCCACCGTGTCGGCATGTTTCAATCTGGGATAGAGCTTCAACGTCACGGCATCGCCCCGCGCACGCAGGGCCGCCGCCAGGTTGATCGAATTTTTGGGCCACACCGACCGGTCCGCCAGTCCTTGGATCAGCAGCATGGGCGGCGCGTCGGGGCGCGCGAAATGGATGGGCTGTGAATCGGGGTAGTTCTCCGGCGGACCGAACATGTCCTCAAGATCGGCATCGGTGAGCGGCAGGAAATCGTACGGCCCCGACAAGCCGATCACGCCGGCGATGGGCGGTGCCGGACGGCCCGTGGCGGCGAAGTAACGCGTATCCAGGGTGACCAACGCGGCGATGTGCGCCCCCGCCGAGTGCCCCATCAGGTACAGACGGCGGGGATCCGCGCCGAATTCGGCGCCGTGCTCCGACGCCCACTGCGCCGCGCGCGCCGCGTCGTCCATGAATCCCGCCAGCTTGACGCTGGGATACAGCCGGTAGTTCGGCAGCACGGCGACGCAGCCCAGCTGCGCGAGCGCAGCCCCCACGAAACGGTAATCATCCTTGTCGCCCGTGCTCCAGCGACCGCCGAACCAGAACACCACCAGCGGGCAGGGCGCGCCGGGCCGGTCCGGCACGTACACGTCGAGCCGGTGCGCCTCGCCGGGCCCGTAGCGCAGATCCTCGTGACGCCGGTAGGCGCCGAAGCTCGCGGGCAGGTTGACCGCGAGGAAGGCGGCCTTGGAACAGGCGGCCGCGGTGAGCGCCGCCAAACTCGCCAGGAGCGTGCGGCGCGACATCCCGGTGGCCTCAGCGGCAGGCATGGGTGATGCGCTCGTCGCGCCCGATGAGGCCATGGCCGATCAACCAGTCGCGTGCATCCCCGGCGTCGCCGGCGAACCACGCGGCCGCGCCGCCCAGCCGGAAACTATATCCCCAGGCGTCCATGTCGCGGCACAGGCGTTCACGGCCCACGTTGGGCAGCAGGCCGGCCAGCAGGATCTGCAGATAACACACCGCGCTCTCTTCGGCATCGTCGCCGCCGGCATCCGTATCGAGGCCGGCCCGGCGCTCGGGCGTCATGCAAATGAAGTGCGCCGTCTCGTGCAGCACCGAGTGTACCGGCGTGTCGAGCCGCGCATAGAGCCGCGAACCGATCAATCCGGCCTCACGCTCGCCCCAGTACGAGCCGGGAATCACCTCCTCCGGCGCCACCAGCATCAAGCGCAGGCCGTAGCGGTCCAGCAGGAGCTCCAGTTCCAGGCGGTCGATGGCGTTGACCAGCAGCATCTGCGACACACTATTTCAGGCTCGTCAGCCGGCGCATGGCGATGGTCACCAGGTCGCGCGCCATCTGACGCCGCAGGATGTCCGACTCGTGCTCCTTCGCCAGCAGCTGGTTCTCGTCGAAGCTGAAGTCCTTGGACAGGTTGATGGTCTGCGCCGGCAGCAGTTCCCGGTCCGGTCCCTGCACCGCGAAGGTCACGGTGTAGGTCAGCTCGTATTCGGTGGGGATGTTGCGCGCCGACACCGACAGCGTGCGCTGGAGCACCACCTCCTTGCTCACGTCGATGGTCGCGGTGGAGCGATCGCGCACCGCCTGCACCAGCGCGCCCGCATCCTTCAGTTGATGCTCGAATTCCCGGGCGAAGTCGGTGTAGGGATCCTTCACCGAGAGGTACG